>LR590468.1:3249013-3586891 GCA_901472505.1 Proteus vulgaris | reverse complement strand
AGAAAAATATGAAAATATCAAATTAATTTTAATCTAAAATAAGAAGGGTTATATGAATAATATTAAGTATAAACTCGCCACGATGACACTCTGCTCTCTGTTTGCTACCTCTGTTTTTGCTAATACTCAATCCCCTATTCGCCTTGTTATTCATGGTGGTGCTGGCACAATTACTAAAGACACCATCACACCAGAACAAGAAAAAGAATATAAAGAAAAACTGACTGAAGCATTAAATGCGGGATATGCTGTTTTGAATAGCGGAGGTACTAGTATAGAAGCGGTTCAAAAATCAATTAACGTAATGGAAGATTCTCCTCTCTTTAATGCAGGAAAAGGTGCCGTTTTTACCCATGACGGACGTAATGAACTTGATGCTTCTATTATGGATGGAAAAACACGTAATGCCGGTGCTGTTGCTGGAGTCACTACCGTTAAAAACCCTATAAATGCTGCTATTGCGGTAATGGAAAAAAGTCCCCATGTTTTGATGGTCTCTAATGGTGCAGATCTTTTTGCCAAAGAACAAGGGCTTACTATTGTAGACTCTTCTTATTTTCGTACCGAACATCGTTGGCAACAACTTCAAAAAGCGATAGAAAAAGAACAAGTCGTTTTAGATCATGATGGAAAAACAGCTACACTTTTTATTGATCCGATGATGTACGATTATAAATATGGCACAGTGGGTGCTGTTGCACTGGATCAACATGGTAATTTAGCAGCAGGAACTTCAACCGGTGGAATGACTAATAAACGTTATGGACGAGTGGGTGACTCTCCTATAATTGGTGCGGGCAATTATGCCGATAATGAAACAGTTGCTGTATCCGCGACAGGATCTGGTGAAATGTTTATCAGAACATTAGCTGCATTCAATATTGCAGCTCAAGTTAAATATCAAAATTTACCTTTAGAAAAAGCGGCACAAAATGCACTGGACGAAGTTAAAGCGATTAATGGAAGTGGTGGCGTTATCGTCTTAGATAAATCGGGCGACTATACGATGAGTTTTAATTCTGAAGGCATGTATCGTGGCACTATTGGTAATGATGGAAAACCTGTTGTTGCCATTTATAAAGAGTAAGTTTAAATAGTCATTTCCTCTTTCGTACCCAAGATCTTTACTTTTTCTCTGTTTCAAAATTGGGTACGAAAACTTAGTTAATCCCTCATTACTCTTCCAATTCTGTGCATTTATTCTAAAAGACGTTTTTTCCTAATTTTAGCCCTAACTCAACTCGGTTATTATTAATACTAATAACGTTCAATTAATCCACTAAATGTTGATTAAACAAACACGATCCTTTCTACTTATTAAAATGATCCTTTGAAAAAGTAGCTTTTTTCTTTTTTGGATCTGATAGAATATTCATCATGGTTATGTTGATTTAATAAGGAAATCACAGTGGAATTTCACCACGACGATCAGGATTTCATACCTGAAACATCACTAGTGTTGTCTGAAAAACAAGCATTATTGGATCTGAATGCAACATTCACCACACCATCCCACACGAATCCCGCAATGGCTTATTTAATGAGTTTAGGATCGAAACGCAGTCGCCAAACGATGGGATCGTTTTTAACGATAGTGGCTAAGATGATTGGTTTTTCTTCGCTTAAAAATTGTCAATGGGGCGCACTTCGCCGTCATCATATTCAAGCCATTATTGATATGTTATCTGATGCCAATAAAGCCCCTGCCACTATCAATACTTATCTTGCCGCATTAAAAGGCGTTGCTTTAGAAGCTTGGGCATTGAAACAAATGGATACTGAAAGTTATCAGCATATCCGCCAAGTTAAATCTGTAAGAGGAAGTCGATTACCCAAAGGTCGTGCATTAACAAGTCATGAAATTCATGCTTTATTTAAAAGTTGTGAAAATGATAACTCATCGAAAGGTTTAAGAGATGCAGCAATATTAAGTGTGTTATTAGGTTGCGGATTACGTCGTTCAGAAATAGTAGCAATTAATTACGAGCACATTCAATTTCGCGATCATGCTTTTCTTGTTAGAGGTAAAGGTAATAAAGAACGAATGTCTTATATGCCCGATGATACTTGGGATCGTGTTCAGTTATGGATTGATGAAATCAGAGGTACACTAGATGGCCCTCTTTTCACTCGAATTCGCCGTTTTGATGATGTCACAAATGAACGAATAACAGATCAAGCTATTTATTATATTTTAGAAACTCGCCAACAAGAAAGTGGTATAGACAAATTTGCACCTCATGATCTCCGAAGAACTTTTGCTTCCGCAATGCTGGATAATGGCGAAGATATTGTTACTGTGAAAGATGCCATGGGCCATGCCAGTATTATGACAACTCAGCGTTATGATCGACGTGGGGATGATCGACTAAGAAAAGCGGCTCGCCATTTACGTTTTTAACGTTTTATTTTTAAGTATATTGTTACCACTAATATCTTTTTTTCATGAAACCAAATAGAAATCCCCAATTATTGAGCTAATTATAATTAGGGGTTTCTTATTACTTACAATTTATCTGAAAGGTGGTTCATTAAACGTTCTCAATTTGCGAGAGTGTAAATTACTTTCTTCTTGTTTAAGTAATTCAATAGCTTGAATACCAATTTGCAAATGTTCTGATACAGCGCCTTCATAAAAATGATTAGCCTGACCAGGTAATTTAATTTCTCCATGCAGAGGTTTATCAGATACACATAATAAGGTGCCGTAAGGAACACGAAAACGATAACCTTGCGCTGAAATTGTTGCACTCTCCATATCAACAGCAACAGCGCGACTTAAGTTAAATCGCCTTGCCGAAACAGAAAAACGCAATTCCCAGTTACGATCATCTGTCGTAACTACCGTTCCTGTTCTTAATCTTTGTTTTATTTCATGTCCCGGTTTTCCACTTATCGCTTTTGTTGCATCATAAAGAGCACGTTGTACCTCAGCAATATTAGGAATAGGAATATCTGGAGGTAGAACATCATCTAATATATGGTCATCACGTAAATATGCATGGGCTAAAACATAGTCACCAAGCTGTTGGCTTTCACGTAACCCCCCACAGTGACCAATCATTAACCAAACATGGGGTCGCAAAACTGCTAGATGATCGCAAATTGTTTTTGCATTTGAAGGCCCAACTCCAATATTCACTAATGTTATTCCGGGTCCTTCTTTTGCAATTAAATGATAGGCTGGCATTTGATATTTCTTCCAAGTTAAATCAGATATTAACTTTTCAGGATCAACCGTCTCTACTGTAATTTGCTGAAAACCTGCACAAGAAAGTGCGCAATATGGGCTATTTTTATCTGCAACTTGTTCACAAGCCCAACGAACAAATTCATCAACATAACGATTATAGTTGGTGAATAGAATATAAGGTTGAACATCTTCAGGTAATGTACCCGTATAATGTTTTAAGCGTGCTAATGAAAAATCAGTACGTAAAGCATCAAAATGAGAAAGTGGTAATATGTCCCTATCACAAATTAAACCATCCGTAATTTCATCACCAATTTTAGATAAGTCAGTTGTCGGAAAATATTTTGCTAGTGAGGCACTCATTTTTCTATCAAAACCAATACCCGTTCCATCAATCACAAAAGGATATGGAATTTCTTGTTTTGAGGCACTGACATCAAAAGTTGCATGATAAGCATCAGCAATAAGTTGCAATTGTTCTGATAAATAATCTTCAAATAAAGCGGGATTAGTAATAGTAGTAGAGTAAGTTCCTGAGCGAGACAAACGCCCATAAGCTCTTGTTTTGTCCTCTTTTTTTATTTCTCCAGACCAATGCACCGTTAGTTGAGGATATGCAAATAATCCTTCCGCTCTTTGTTTTACATCAGGTAATTTTCCATCTTGTGCATAATCAACAATTGCACTACGCAATGCATTAACAGCTTTTTGGTATTGTTGTTTTAGTTTAGTAATAACCGTTTGAATTTCAAGGTGATGAGGTTGTGACATAAAAAGAGCCTCTTACTTATTATTGATTTATGATCATAATAGCAAGAAGCTCAGGTTTGCCCAAGATTAAGATTTTAATAAGCGATATTCTATTTTACTTTCTGTATCGGAAGCTGTTAGTTTTTTTAATGAATAAGGACTGAATTCTAATTTGACATTTATATCTTCTTCTAATAAAAGAAATCTATCTTGTTTGTAGTTAAACTTATTACTAAGACTGTCTTCCATTCTTTTACTTATTTCATGTTTATATTTAGCTAATACGCTAGTAAAACTATTCATTGATATTTTATCATCTATAAAGTATTTGCTATATAAATGCATAGAATCGTGATCAAAATCAGTTAAAATATTATCAGATAAATGACTCACTTTTTCGATATCTGATTCAGTCATTTCTTTTTATTATTAATAATTATTGTATATCTACCTTCATTCTCCTCTATATTAATGGTGGTTTTTCCAGTAAGAGGTGAATATTGTGATGCAATAGGATCATATTTGTCAAAAGAGTCTTTTATTACTGGAAAGATACCTTGATTAAGCAATTCGAAAATAATCATAACATCTTTCTTATTTAAGTTTTTCAGCTTTTCCTCTAGAGAGGAAATATCAGATATATCCTTATTGTTGTATTGTAATTTATATCTTGATATATCTTTTTCTACCTGCGATCTTAACTCTTCATAGTTACCCTGTTTTACACTTTGATATATATTATCTATTAACCGAGTAGGTGATAAGTTAGCGGTATAATTATGACTATGTTTTTCAATATATTCTTTTTTCTCTTCAAAAGATCCTATTTTATTAAAATCATTTATTGAAAAAATATTACCTTTATTTCTAGGCTCCATAAGAATAGCCCTGAAAGCAATAAATTTTTCTTCGTAATTCTTATCATCATTTTTTATGACTGATAGTTTAGAATAGTTATTAATAAATGCTATCACGGAATCAGATGAATATTCTTCCAAGTCAATAGATAACTCATTTTTTATTTCCTCAAAGAATGGTTTAATATCATGGTCACTCTCAATAGGATCACCAATAAATTCGATGGAGTAAGTGATTTTACTATCATTTACACTATACTTAAAATTATTTTTATAGCCATCCCCTGCAATTCTCTTCAACGTAAAGAAAGCGCTATTTTTTTCTGAAACGGAAGCTGCTTGATCAAAATATACTGTTTTAATTAAAGGAAGAACTTTTCCTTCATTACTTAAACCAAACAAATCTTTTAGTCTCTCCCAAAGACTCATAACACTCGAAGGTTTTTGAGTATTACCTAGTTTAATTATTTTTTCTCGATCTATTGTTGTATTTAAAATTTTAATTGGATCCATAACTTACACTCCAAACATAATAAATAAAGATAAAATAAAGGTAAAACAAAGGGAATAATATTTATATAAAAAAACGCCATTAACTTTTCATAGTCATGACGTTTTTAACAAATATGGTTTTAAATTGATAATAAACTCAAAATAATAGGGAGCGTAATTGCTGCAAACATTGTTTGAGAAGTAATGATCCCAGCCATTAGCTCAGAATCTCCGCCAAGTTGTCGGGTTAAAATATAGGAAGTGGGCGCAGTAGGAATAGAAAAGAAAATAACTAATAGTATTGTCACCAATGGAGATAAATCAAAAAGATAGGCCACACTATACGCTATTATTGGCACGATAAGTAAACGAGTCACAGTATTAATGCTAATCATTTTACTTTCTGCTTTCAATGTTGATAGATGTAATGCAGCGCCGATACAAATAAGCCCTAAAGGCAAACTGGTGGCAGCTAATAACTTAAGAAATTGATCACTACCAAGAGGAAGCCCTATTCCAGATAAATTGATCACGATCCCTATAACACAAGAAATAATTAAAGGATTTTTTATAATAGGTAATGCTAATTGACGCAATGTTACATTTTGCCCGGCCGTTAAACAAAGCACGGAGGTCACATTTGATAGTGGAACTAACGTTGCCAATATTAATGCTGCAATCCCTAATCCTTCAATACCGAATAAATCAGCAACAATTGCTAAACCTAAATAAGTGTTAAATCGAATATTACCTTGAACAATTGCACCAAAACGGCCAGCAAGCCAGCCTGTAATTTTTTTCAGTACAGTACATAACAATGTGACAATAATAACCACAAAAAAAATAGCCCCAGCAAGATGGGGTAATTGAGGATCAGATAAAGGTGCATTTGCCAGGCTATTGATCAGTAACGCAGGAAAAAGTAAAAAGTAATTTAGCTTTTCAGCTCCTACCCAAAAAGCAGGCTCAAACGTTTTATTTCTTCTTAAAATTGCACCTAGCGCAATTAACGCAAATAAAGGCCATAACGTTAATAACACATTTTGCATAATATTTGTCCTAAAGATATCGCGATACTTTACAATATCGTAACATCAAGACAATTGCTATTTTATGTTATTAATACAATAACCAACTCAAAAAATGATAAAAATATATTAGTACCGCATTTTCAGAATAGCATTTTTTATTCTTAGCTCATTAAGTACAAATTTTCTTTTTATGAGTATAAACCCCAAAAACTAATCTAAATCAATATACATTCGGTAACAATGTAAGCTTGCTTTTGCTAAATTTGAATAATAATCACGCTCTTCTAATACTTTAAAACCTTGTTTTAAATAAAATATTACTGCATTAGGTGTTGCATCTAAAAATAGCTTCTGTTGCCCTCTTTTTATTGCTTCATGTTTTAATTGTTTTAAAATAAGCCCTGCAAATCCTTTTCCCATATATTCTGGTAATGTAAAAATAGCTTCAGCAAAACCCGTTTTGATATCTAAAAAACCAGAGGCAACAGGAATATTATATCCTTTATAATCAATCACATAAAACGGATTATCAATAATAGCTTGTCGATATCCATCAGGCATTTCATCAGGAGTCCAAGCAGCTAAAACTTCTTTTAAGTAAACATTCTCACAACCAAATCGTAAAGCTTGATTTCGTAAATACCATAATCGTTTTGCTTCCTGTGGTTCAGCGAGTCTAAGTTGAATCATACTCATTTCCATCTTATTCATTAGAATTAAAAGCCTCGGATCAGTGAAAAACTCTATTCTAATAGTACATTTTAAATTTTTTAGTGTTACTTTTTTTTAGAGCATGATATGTTTTTGTAGAAGGAATAATGTAAGGAAATCTTATGCCTAATTCAATATTACCTTCCCCAATAAAAAAAACCTCTTCTTTTGTTGCTGGTTCTGAGCTTCCTTTTTATTATCAATTCATATCCACTTCAATTAGAGAAATCTATTTTTCAAACATTTCACTTATTTACCATAATAGATATCAAACCGAAAATACACATCCAAAGCTAATTCTTTGTAGTCATCGGAACAGTGCTTTTGATGGCTACATTGCATTGAAGGCATTTCCTAGAGCTCAGGCTTTAGCATCAATACAATTATTAAATAGTTGCATAATGAAGACTTTTTTTACGGGCATTCCCGTAGTTAGAAAAAAGGATAGACAACGTTTAGGTATAAATGCAAATATGTTTTCAAGCCCTTCAGATGCGGCAATTGCACATATAAAAGCAGGTGGAGATCTACTTTTATTTCCAGAAGGCAGTAGTGAGTGGGGCTTCCAGCCTTTACCTTATCAACGAGGAGCTGCAAGAATTATTAGATCATTAATCAGTGAGGGAGTAGATTTTGATATTATCCCTATGGGATTATTTTATATCGCGCCTGATAAATTCAGTTCAAAAGTTGAAGTTTATATTGGAAAAAATATATGTATAACTTCGAAAACAGATAATTTATCAATCAGAGAATGGGAAAAAAATATTCATAAAGAAGTATCTGATGCATTAAATGAAATTTCTGTTAATTGCCCCAATATTGATATTTTTGAAAAAGCTTCAGCCTATGCTTTTAATAAAAACAAAGAAGGATACTCTTATGCCGAATCCTTTATTGATTATCAAAATAATTTATCTCAAACAGATAATAGTAATAAAACTATAGAAAAAACCTCTCAATCTTCTATTTTAATTTGGCGTTATATTTCATTTTTATTTATGTATATTTTATTCCCAGTATTACTCTCATCATTTATCGCATCTCACTTCGCTGATGCTCGTAATACCGTTAGCTTCTTTAAAATATTAGGTGGCGCTATTGCCTCAGCAATTTGGCTTCCGATATTAATCATGCTCCTATTTTTTTCACCTCTATTTATTGGTATAAGCTTAGTCAGTGCATTATTCGGCTTCATATTGATAAGGAAGAAAGGCGCCCAAATATGTTAACAACTAAAGCTAGGATGCTTTTTAACCATCTATTTTCCGTACAACTCTTTATTATTTGGGGGCTTGGCACTTATGGTAGTTGGTTAATTCATGCTACAGAGATGCTAACACCTATTTTCTTAGGTTTGCTTTTATGGATTTTATTGGTTTTTGTTGGATATAAGAATCAACATTCAACATGTCATTCACGATTTTATTGGTTAGGTTTGTTACAACTGATTGTATGCTGGACCATTTTTCCTTTATTTAAATCAATTCGTTATGGATTATACCAATGGAGTTTTGACGATATTTTATATGATTTGGATAAATTCTTGTGGTTTGGAAAAAGCTTACCTGAATGGTCCATTCTTTTACAATCAGGATGGCTAAGTGAATTCCTTTCTTTTTGCTATTTTAGCTTCTATTTTTTTATTATTGGTAGTGCCCTGTTCTTCTTTTTTAGCCGGAATAACGCGCTGACTAAAAATTATTTTTTCGGTTTAATGTTAATGTATTTTTTTGGATTTATTGGTTATTTTACTATTCCAGCCACAGGCCCTTACTCTGCATTCCCTTCTGATTTTAACTATCCCGTTTACTCTGGCGCCATGACACTATTTCTAACTGATCTCGTTGATAAAGGTATTACAGGAATGGATGTTTTTCCTTCATTGCACACGGGGATAACGCTCTATATTGTTGGTTTTTTCTATTTATCAGGTTATAAAAAAACAGCTTATTGTTTATCTCCTATCCTAATAGGGCTAATTTTGGCAACTGTATATTTACATTACCATTATGGCATTGATGTTATTGTCGGTGCTTTACTTGCATTATGGGTGTTTTACATCACAGGTAAAAATAATAAGGTCGAATATGGAACTCATTTATAAAATTAACGAGCCTATTGCTTCAGAAGTTTCTATTAGCGGAGGTAAAGGCGCAAGTTTAGCTAAAACAATTCAATCACTGCCTGTTCCTGATGGTTTAATTCTTTCTTGCCAAGCTTATCAGTTATTTATTACGCCTTTGCTCCCTAAAATTAATCTTTTATTATCAGATAAAAAGCACGAAATTGAATCAATTAGTAATAATATTCGGCATCTTATTTTACAAGCACCTATGCCTGAAAATTTAATTCATTCTCTAAGCACAATGTTAGATAGTCTTCAGCTGAATAATACCGCTTTGGCCGTGCGATCATCCGGAACATTAGAAGATATGCCCGGAGCAGCTTTTGCTGGCCAACATGACACGTTATTAGGAATTAAAACGTTACCTCATTTACTAGACGCTATTCGCCAATGTTATGCCTCTTTATGGCATACTCACGTCATGCTTTATCGTCAACATTTAAATTTACCGCATACTCAAGCATCAATGGCTGTTGTATTACAAAGGATGATTGATGTTCAAAAAGAAGAAGCGGCAGGCGTTGCTTTTTCTGTAGATCCTGTTCAAGGTTCTCTTTCTACCGTATTAATTAATGCGGCCTTCGGTTTAGGTGAAACCGTAGTTGCAGGTGAAGATCCTATAGATGAATTTCTCGTTGATAGAGATAGTTTAGAATTAAAGCAAACAACCATTTCTCAAAAAATAAATGCCATTGTGATGATGAATAATGGTACTGAAATTTTACCTCTCGAACCTCAAAATCAATCTATACCTTCTTTAACGCCTGAACAGTGTAAACAAGTGGCTAAACTGGCTATTTCAGCCGAAAAATATTTTGATTTTCCACAGGATATAGAGTGGGCATTTCATGATGGAAAATTATGGCTTTTACAATCACGAAATGTGACACAAATTGCCCCAATTTGGACAAGAGAAGAATCAGCAGAAAGATTTCCTAATCCTATCACGCCATTAACATGGGATATGTGTGAAGCGGGTTTTCATTCATCATTAAACTTTAGCCTTAATCTTATGGGGCTTCCTTCATTTAATGGTAAATGGTTTGGGATGCAAGATTATTATATTTACGGCAACAAAAATGCGGTTTCTTTGTATAGTAATCGACTTCCCACCTCAATGATGAATGATTTACCTACCCTACTAAAATCTTTGCCTGAAATAGCACAAAAATTTAGTTGGGTACAAGAATTACCTATTACTTGGATGCGCGATTTAGATAAATACTTGATCTCAATCGGAGCATTAATGAATGAACCATTAGAAGACAAAAACTTGTCACACCTATGGGACTATGTGCAAAGAATTAATAAATTAGGTGCTGATTACTTCTTACCTAATATTGCTATATCATTGGACCCAACGCTCTCTCTATTCCGCACTGATGGCCTTGCTAAAACTCTTTTTTAAAGAAGAAAAATATGCACATACTGCATTCGATAATTTAATTGCAATGTCTGACACTAAAACTGGGCAAGTGAATTCAGAACTTTGGACTCTTTCACGTTATGTTCGTCAGCAACCTAAACTTCTCGAGCTTTATAGCATCTATTGTCCTGAAAACATTATGCAAGAAATTGAAGAGTGTGATCCCCATTTTCACCAGCAATTCTCCTTATTTTTAGCAAACCACGGTCATCGAGAATTAGACTTTGATGCGTATCATCCAACTTGGTTGGATGCCCCGCACATTGTGTTGACTCAAATTAAGGCAATGGCAGATTTAGCTGATGATAAACAAGTGGATGATCCATTAGGTAAAAAAATTCTACAATCAGAAACTGAATTTTCAATTGTTTCTGATGCTCCTGAAGAGTTACGTTTTTTCTTACAAGAGATTATTCGATTAGCTCGAGTTTATACTGCACTTGATGACTTAGAACATTATCAAACAACACGACTAGCCTTACCTATGCGTCGTGGGTTAAAAGCATTAGGGGAAAGGCTGGTTATTCGTAGTGTCTTAGACTGCCCTATGGATATTTATTTTGCTAATGAACAACCTTTAGCTGAAGCAATCCTTGCAGATAATCCAACGACCTGGAATAAGCTACGCCATCATATATACCAAAATAAGGCTGGGTATTTAAAAGCAAAATCAGTTACCCCACAATGGATTTATGGCGAAGATAGCAGTGATGAACTTAATACAAATGAGCACCAATTAAAAGGATTAGCTGGAAGTGCAGGCATTATTGAAGGTGAAGTTTATCTTGTTCATGGCCCTGAAAATTTTGCCGAATTTCCACAAAATGCTATTTTAGTTGCAAGAACAACCAATCCAGCTTGGACTGCCCTTTTTTATCGAGCTTCCGGCATAATTACAGAAAGTGGTGGGCCATTATCACATGGTGCTGTTACTGCTAGAGAATTGGGATTGCCTGCTATTATGGGAGTTCGTAATGTATTGAATATTTTAAAGAATGGGCAAAGAGTAAAAGTTGATGGGCAAAAAGGAGTCATTGAGATTTTATCTTAATTCTTTGAAAAACCATGAGCCATATGCCTTGATCAGAAAAAGCATCTTTTTAGATGCTTTTTCTCGTTTAACACAACGCATTTTTTAACTAATTATTTTCTTTTTCTTCTGGAGCTTTATTAATGTTAATATCAACTTTATAAGCAGAAGGTGCAAGTAAGGCAACCAACCCACCTATTAATAAAACAACAAAAAGCACCATCAACATGGTTGGCGCATTAAAGAGAAAATATGGCATTAATAATATAGGAGCGATAGTAAAAATAAGTGAAATAATAACTGGATAACTTATACCAATATCTCTCACTCGTTGCGATAAAATCAGTGTGAATATGTAAATTTGTATTATTAAAAGTACAATTTCGATTAAACCATATGGCGTAAAAGAAAATTGATAATAAAAGGCACTTTCAATTATTGAATCTGCGCTTTCAGGATAAAGTAATATATACCAGCGATATACTAAGTTTTCGACAATAGCAAATAAAATTGACCAAGCAATTTCTAAACCTAAAAAAGAGAGCCTTCCTCGCCTTTGTTGTTTCCATTGATAAGCAAGTTTAGCTTGCATCATAAATCCCTTCATTTTTAAATAGTAGTCTTTTTATCATAATACACTTAATATCTTTCTCCAAAAAAATGTTATTGTAGTTTAGTGTCAGCACAAAAATACCTTTAATATTTAATAATTAGTGTAATAATACGTTATATTATCTTTTATAATAATTAAATACGTAAGGAGTTATTATGCAGTCTATTAAGACAACCCGTTTTGCCCTTCTTCGCTAAAAAAATTATTACTTAACAAGAAGGGCTTAAAAATGAATTATAAAAAAATCGATTTAGAACAATGGAATAGAAAAGAACACTTTTTACATTATCGTCATAACTTGCAATGTGGTTTTAGCTTAACAACTAAAATAGATATTACTGTCTTAAAAACAGTCTTAACTAAGCATAATCTTAAGCTTTATCCTGTCTTGATCTATTTGATTGCAAAAACGGTTAATTATTATCCTGGATCTAGAATGGCAATAAAGAATGATGAATTGGTTATTTGGGATTATATCAATCCTGCATATACGATTTTTCATCCAGAAACAGAAACTTTTTCAGAGTTATGGAGTGAATACTTTGAAGATTTTTGTTCTTTTCTAGAAGGATATAATCAAGATTATCAACAATATAAAGATAATCTAAACCTATCCGCAAAACCTAATTTTCCCGAAAATCATTTCTGCATTTCGATGATCCCTTGGATAAGTTTTGATGGATTTAATTTAAATATTGCTAATGTAAGAGATTATTTTCCCCCTATTTTTACAATGGGAAAATACACTCAACAGAATAATAAAGTTTTGTTACCCCTATCCGTTCAAGTACACCATGCAACCTGCGATGGTTTTCATGTTGCAAGAATGGTCAATAAACTCCAAGAGTTATGTGATAGATTTTCAAGTTAATTATCTTAATTTTTAAATAAAAAACACCGCTCTTTTATCAATTAAACAAGGTGGATCAATATTATCAAAACTGTCATTTATAATTTCGGTTTTAAAACGCTGATGTGCTTCAAATAAAGTTTCATCACGAATTTCGATACCTGCATTAACAGAAAAAGAGCTAATACTTACTAAAGAAACAAGAATTACAGGAATAATTTATTTAAAACTCATAATTTTTATATTCATATCAATCAGCTTCCCTATAGGTTATTTATAGTCGTGAGATAATAGCATAGGTTGTTTTAGATTTATGAATAGAGATTTTTCGATAAATTAAAAATTTAAGGTAGAAAAAAAGCATCTCAATTGAGATGCTTTTGACAATGTCAAATAGTTAATTTTTAAGTCTAGTTTACTTATTTTGCAGTCGTGCGAATCAAGTAATCAAAGGCGCTTAATGAGGCTTTAGCGCCTTCACCCGCTGCGATAATAATTTGTTTATAAGGGACTGTTGTGCAGTCACCGGCGGCAAAAACACCTTTAATATTGGTTTCGCCACGTGCATCAACAATAATTTCCCCCATTTTATTACGCTCAACAGTCCCTTCTAACCACTGTGTATTAGGTAATAAGCCGATTTGAACAAAAATACCTGCTAGCGCAATATCGTGCATAGAATCATTGGTACGATCTTTATATTTTAGACCTGTTAATTTAGTGCCATCACCATACACTTCTGTAGTTTGAGCATTTAAAATAATGTCTACATTACTTAAACTACGTAGTTTTTTCTGTAATACAGCATCTGCTCTCATTTCTGGGGCAAATTCTAATACTGTTACGTGTTCAACTAAGCCAGCTAAGTCAATTGCGGCTTCAACTCCTGAGTTACCACCACCAATTACAGCGACTCTTTTGCCTTTAAACAGTGGGCCATCGCAGTGCGGACAATAAGTTACACCACGAGTACGGTATTCATTTTCACCGGGAACATTCATATTTCTCCAGCGAGCACCTGTTGCAATAATTAAGCTACGGGTTTTTAAAATTGCACCTGATGCTGTTTCAATTTGGTGTAATTCCCCTTCTGATGCGCCTGGAATTAAAACGACTGACTGTTTGGCTATCAATCACATCCACTTGATAATCATCAACGTGAGCTTTTAATGCACCCGCAAGTTTTGCACCTTCTGTTTTTGGTACAGAGATATAGTTTTCAATATCAACAGTATCAAGAACTTGGCCACCAAAGCGCTCACCAATAAGACCAGTGTTTAAACCTTTACGTGCTGAATAAACAGCCGCTGATGCCCCCGCAGGACCACTGCCCACAATCAATACATCAAATGCATCTTTTTGGTTTAATAATTCCGCAGTACGTTTTTCTGCATTGCTGTCTACTTTGTTAACGATTTCAGCTAAAGTCATACGACCTTGACCAAACTCGTTACCATTTAAGAATACAGCAGGAACGCCCATAATATTACGTTCCTGAATTTCATTTTGGAACATGCCTCCGTCGATCGCTGTATGTGTGACCTTCGGATTTAAAATCGCCATTAAGTTTAATGCCTGAACAACATCTGGGCAGTTATGACAAGAGAGCGAATAATAGGTTTCGAAATGAAACTCACCGTCTAACTGACGAATTTGTTCAAGTAATTCTTGTGCTTCTTTTGATGGGTGACCACCAGTTTGTAGTAAGGCTAAAACTAATGAAGTAAATTCATGGCCTAATGGCGAACCTGCAAAACGAACACCAGTTTCTTTTCCTGGGTTAGTAATAAGAAAAGATGGTTTACGCACATCAGCATTATTATCTTCACGATAAGTGACTTTATCGGATAATGGTTCGATTTCTTTTAATAGCGCTTGAATATCAGCTGAATGTTTACTGTCGTCTAATGTTGCTACTAACTCAACTGGCTGAGTTAATCGTTCTAAATAAGCTTTCAATTGAGCTTTTAAATTATTATCTAACATTTTGCACCCTCAATAAAATCGGGTGCCGAAACACCCGATAAATAACTTTTTTAGTGGCTTAATTCTTATTTAGATTTTGCCAACTAAATCCAGTGATGGAGCTAAAGTTGCATCACCTTCTTTCCATTTTGCTGGGCAAACTTCGCCAGGGTGACTAGCTACATACTGAGCAGCTTTAACTTTGCGTAGCAGGTCTGATGCATCACGGCCAATACCTTCAGCTGTGATTTCGATTGCTTGGATGATACCTTGTGGGTCAACAACGAAAGTACCACGGTCTGCAAGACCTTCGTTCTCACGCATATTTTCGAAGTTACGAGTTAATGCGCCAGTTGGGTCGCCAATCATACCATATTTGATTTTACCGATAGTTTCTGAGCTGCTGTGCCATGCTTTATGGGTAAAATGTGTATCGGTAGAAACTGAATAGATTTCTACGCCCATTTTTTGGAACTCAGCATAATGATCCGCTAAGTCACCTAATTCGGTTGGGCACACAAAAGTGAAGTCTGCAGGGTAAAAGAAGAAAACGCTCCATTTGCCTTCGACGTCCTTTTCAGTCACTTCTACGAATTGACCGTCTTTAAATGCCATGTTTTTGAATGGTTTGATTGGGGTATTAATTAAAGACATTGTATTTCCTCCTGTTTGGTATGGGAACTAATGTACCTATTCCACTTGAGAATAGCTAATACATTCCTACTATCAGTTCAATAGGTTTTACCTAATGAGTTGAAGAAATTGATAGAGATAGGTTAACGAAATGTAGCTGTTAAAGCAATTAAACAACAATGACAGTATGCCTTACTTACTATTAACAACTTTCTCTATTTAATATCTTTGCCTTAAATGGTGATATGCTTATAACATTATGAATTATAAAAATAATAATTCAACCTATCACAGATTAGTTTAATACTATTGTGCTAGTTTGGCAGGTTTAAGGATAGTATAAGTACACTCAAATGCTGCCTTTTGAATACGATAAATATCTTGGTTATCCGTTGTGGATTGAACAACCGCATCACCCGGTTGAAAGCGTTGCAATTCTCCCCATGGGGCTTTCATTGCAAAAGCAGTTGTAGATCCCGGCACAATAAAATAATTCATTTCGATCCCTTTTGGGATAAAAGGTTGATAATCATTAGGATAAGACACTAAATTAATTTCATTTTTCTCTGTAGTATTGTAACGTTGAGCAAATTTAGCTTTTTTTACCAATATTTCTTCATTACCTGTCTCTGGACAGATATTTTGCACGACCCAATCCCCCTCTTTTGCAGGTTCAGAGACAGTTTCAACACCTTCACCTTTAATAATGGTTGTGATGATTTCACCTTCCTTAGCCGGCCTTGCCAACACAGGTTTGGTTTTAATAGCAACACCAGTGATCCCTGCTTGCTGAGCTTGAGTAAAATAAGCTATTCGCTCTTTTTGTGGTAATTGTGACAGGTCATCTGCAAATACGAAGGAAGGAATTAAGGCCAAACCTATTAATAGTGTTTTTATTCTATTTTGCTTATAGATCTTATTATTATTTGAATAACTGTTTTGTGTATAGAAAGGCATTGAATTGTTTCCTACTTAATATTAATCGTATTTAAATACGTTATTTTATATCTGTAAACGTTAAACCGATTATGGCAGGAAATAAAACAAAAGTACCCGTAAAATCAGTTACCTAATTAATAAAAATTCAAAAATTCGAGAGATCTCACAACTAGAAATAACCAAGGTTCAGAAAGTAAAGAGTGGTAAGTTCGAAAAATCAATCTAGTTAATAGATTTAATGACTTATACATTATATAAGAAAAAAGACTCCAACTAACCAACAGTACATTGTATTTTGAAGTCTTTATATATGAAGCTAATCGCTAACTTTGAGTATAAAAGCAAGGTTAAAATAGATATTTAAAGCGGATACGGGCACCGTAACGATCTTTATCACTACTATGTACATTTATCTCGTCTTTGCCATCTATCCGCGAATAATAAGCACCTAAATAGGTTTTGAAATTATCCATATCCAAGATATTAGGCAGTTCATAAGAAGCAAATACTGTATTGATATTGTATTTACCAGGATTAAGCGTTAAATAGGTTTCATTTTGCTCATTATTTCCGCTTGTTTGATAGTAAGCTTTAATATCATTATGTGCATAGATATAACCTAATTGGAATTTACGCCACAACACATTACTACCCATTGAAAAATCGTTTTCGTCTTTAGCATCAAGATAAGCAACACTTAAATTTGCAACAATGCCATTGACAGGATCATCAGCTAAAGTATCCCACTTTAACGTTAGACCATAACCAGTACGACGTGATTGATCTTGGAATTTTCCATTTTCATCCTCGTAACCATAAGCTTTGCTTATTACGTTTGCGTCTATCGCACCTGCAATTGTTAAGTTATCTTTCTGCCATGCAATAACAGGCCGCATATAAATAACATTTTTACGGTTATCAAGTTTACGCCCGTGATACTCACCATCTTTGAAAACAGAAGTTCCGTCTTCAACTAACGCATTTAATTCAAAATACCAGTCATTGTAATGAGTGTTAACCATCATGCTACCACCATCACTACTACGACCACGCCCCTCTTTCATCATATAAATATAGCCAAAACCATCACCATATAAATCATTTGCGGTATTACCTGAATATTCGACGAAAGTATCTTGATTTAAAGGGAACATATCATACGCTTCATAACGACCAATTTTATATTCCCATTTATTACGTTGACCAAAATAAAAGGTAGCATCATCTAGATTCATTTTACCCGTCATGTCAGCCATAGGTTGAACACGAAAACCAGCGTAATTGCCGTTTTTTAATTCTCTCTCACCATCAATACCAATTAAAATACGCCCATTAAGTGACCACTTTTCATTATCTTCAAAGTCTTTTTGCTTTCCGGGCATCATTCTCATTGATGTTAATTGCCCTTTTTTACTTGCTGCATCAATATTATATTCAACATCACCATACAATTTGAGATCGCCCCAATTTGTATTCGTAGAGAAAAAACCTGCACCTTCTTTATTTTTTGTCTTAGCAAACTGAATTGACTGTGTTTGTTGAAGTTTATTTAGCTGAGTCTGAGCGATATTTGCTTTGGCTTGAGCTTCATCTGATTGCTTTTCTAATACAGCAATGCGTTGCTCCATATTCATTGAAGTAACGTTATTTGTAGACTTCCCTTTAGACCCATTATTTGAATTAATGAGTTGTTCGAGACGAGCTGCTTTTTGTTCTGCGGCTGCAGCTCTTGCTTCAGCCGCATTTGCACGTTGTTCTAACGCATTTAATCTCGCTTCAATAGCACTTATGTCGATTTGTGCATTAGCGCATAACGGTGTGGAGAGGATTAAAGTTATTACTGCAGATAATGTCTTCACTTTCATTCGAATATTCCTCAGTTAACAAATGTTGATTCAACAGGTACGGCAAATACATAACTATCAACTTAGTTGATTGATTGTTCTATTTGATGAGCGTATTTTTATAAGTATCAAATCGTTATTCGCATCGTTATTTCTCTTCTTAA
The DNA here is from genome assembly GCA_901472505.1 of Proteus vulgaris. Lineage (NCBI taxonomy): Bacteria > Pseudomonadati > Pseudomonadota > Gammaproteobacteria > Enterobacterales > Morganellaceae > Proteus > Proteus vulgaris. Next base: position 3,568,265 of record LR590468.1, on the reverse strand, counting down.
TAAGAAATAAACCAGTATCTGTGTTGTTTTTCCCTTGTTTTCTCGAATTAAACGCTCGCATTATTCAGTAAGGTATTTGTTTTAAATTCTCATTTAAGCACTTACAAACGTTTATTATTTTAATTCGGTATTTATTTTTATTGTTATTACAAGCATATCTCTGGTTTATGCTTTCTATTTTTATAATGACTTACTAACCTAAATAAAATAATCGCTAATGTGGAATGTTTCCACAAACATTTATGATTTCTTTGATATTAGTACGATAACTAGAGAAAATGATGCAAATTGTCATCAAAAAATGATGATTTCCAAATAATAAAGCAGCAATGATGGTAATAACAATTAGGAAAGAAAAAGCGTTTTATAAGGGGATTATTGGTTTCTATTATTTAAAACCATTTTGCAAGGCGGTAGATAGGAGAAACTTAATAGAAGAAAAACCGACAGAGGTCATATCATGATAACCTCCGTCTATCATTATCATATTCTGCCAGGTTTACGTAATGCTCTACGGAAGTAAGAAACTGGCATTTTAGGGCAAATTTGTTCTTTTACTGCAGGATTACTTTCTAAATCCTCTTTTTCTATTTCATTATGTCTTCTTGTATTTTGTGGTTGAGTATTTGTTTTATTCATCTTCCCTTTCCTCTGAGATCAACGCCTCATTGATAGCTTCAATTTTCTCAACTGCTTCATTAAGAATTGAAGCAATACGTCCCGCTCTTTCCACTGAGAGCTCTTTTAACACTAGTTTATGGCGTAATACCGCCTTTAATTTTCCGACAGCAGATTCAATCTCTTCAGAAACCCCTCCCGCGTTTTGAGACAAGTCTCTCGCATAAGCCAGTTTTCTTTGAATATTGGTATCTATTTCCTGATGTTCTGCTAAAAATGCAGTACCTTCAGGTGTGATGCTGTAATTTTTACGACCTTTTTCAGCGATACTGGCAACTAGCAGATCTTGTTCTTCAAGTAGTGTTAATGTTGGATAAATAACACCAGGGCTAGGTACATATAATCCTGAAGAGGCTTCATCTATTTCACGAATAATTTCATAACCATGACTCGGTTTTTTCGCGATCATGCTAAGTAACAGAACTCGCAAATCACCATGATCAAACATACGTTTTAATTGACGACCTTTACCTCGTCCACCGCATCCTCGACCGCGTCGTTTACCTTGTCCTTCTGAACTATGTTCACCATGACAGCATTCGCCATGTCCTTCGTGTCCGTGATCATGCTTACCATGACAGCATTCATCCTGTCCTTTTTGTCCATGACTATGTTTACCATGACAGCATTCTCCCTGTCCTTTTTGTCCGTGACTATGTTCACCATGACGACACTCTCCATGTTCTTTATGTCCATGCTCATGTTCACCATGACAACAATGTTCGCTTCGGCTTTCATGGTGCCGTGCCTGTTTACCTTTACCCCCACAACATCCTTTTCCATGACCATGACTACCATGTTCACCATTATCGGCACGTTGTTGATAAAGTGACTGTAATGCTCGAATCATCATAAATATTCCCTCATTGTTTTAGATATATCGAATTTATGTAGTCAATATAATCCGATATATCTAAATGATCAAGTTTTAGATATATCTAAATATATGTCTAAATCGACTTTATCTTTAACAAGATGATTTATTTATGATTATCCTTATAGGCACAGACTGTTTTTATTATGAATGATTCTCATTCTCTAGTTTGTTTTTATGTGCTATCAATAAAAACAAAAGAAGAAAAAATCAAAATAGAGATAAAAAATGATTGCTAAGAGATGACAAAAACCAATTGAGTGAAAATAATAAGTGACAGCGTCATCTTTTCTATTGAGAAAAACTTGAATATGGATATAGTAAACCACCAAAAAAGCGAAGATAATGAGATATTACTCACTACTTCGTTTTTTAGGTTGGATTACTCTTAATAACAAAAAATTTGTTATTGCTATTGATCTAACGCAGATAAAACGATCTTTTTAATATATTGGTATCCTGCCTCAATTTGTTTTTTATCAACTAGTTGTGTGCTTTTTATAGTGATTTGCAACAAACTTAAATGTTTGATTGTTTCCCATTCATTTTTACCTAAATCACACTCACGACAAAACTGCATTGGGGCATCATCACTATTTCGAGCACAGAGTGTCAGTAAGCTCAAATCTTGCCGATAATGACTTTTTACAACTAAGTTTTCATATATTGCTTTATTAAGATTATTTTGTGTTTCTAAACACGTATTCCCTTTTTTCACAATCGCAAAATTCAATTTATTAAAATCAGATACGGATAGAACGCGAATAAAATAGTGCTCACCTTCTTTTTCAAATGTTTGAGCCTGATTAAAGAATTGTTCAAGTTTGACTCGGGTTTCCCATTGAATTTGTGCATATTTCCCATATCCCGACAAAGTGAAAGGATAGAGTTGATGTACACTCCACATCGAAGCCACTGCGGGTGCTGATTGAATACCGTCAATTTCGGGAACACCATCAGCTTGTTCTGGACATAATCTCGGTGGATTAGTGAGAAAACGACTCATACGTGCATCTTTAATACACACTACACCTGTGGGATAAGGAGAAAAACCAGCTTGAAAAGGTTCAAAAGAGACAGAATCAGCAAGAGAAAGTTGTGTAACGCTTTCATATATTTCAGGCGTTAATTCAAGTAAAGGTGTGTCTTTTTTTAATCTTTCGCACAATATTTCATAAGGTATAATCTCATGATTATCATCAAGAAAAAGGCTTTTCATATACCCAAATTGCGAAGCATCAATATGAATATAAAAAGAATTATTGTATTTTTCTTCGCACTCTTTTCTTAATTCAAAAAGGGGTTTTAGCTTATCGATACTGCCATAAGATGGCGATCCTAGCATGCCGATAATACCAAGAATGGGTTCCCCCTGTTCAATAAGACGTAAAACAATACTGCGCATTTTTTCCGTATCTGTTTTAAATGAACCATCGATAGGTAATGCAATAAGGTTGTCATATCCCAACCCTAGTATGTCCATTGCTTTTTTCCAGAATTCAAAACGTGAAACAGGAACAAGCAATTTCCCTAAATGCATTGTTTTTGTCATTCCTGTTCCCCGGCATGTCAAATAGCTAACATCATCAAAAATTTCACGTTTATTGAGTTGCTCACTCATTACTAGAATATCTGAGATAGACATATTGAATAACTCAAATGCTTTTTTATCTGCAACTAAATCTCGTGACTTTGGATGACGAGCAATCGCCATTGGTAATGTTTTTAAATTTCTAAGCGCCCATAATATTTCATAACAAGCTAATGTATGGCTTGTAGTGATATGGCCAAATGCATCTTTTGATGAAAAACCAATTAATTTACAGAGATCATCTATAATTTTCTTTTCTTGTTGTATCTGTAAGGGTGAGTGGTGATTAAAAACATTATCTGAATTGTAAGCTAACGCAGAAAGATAGCCAAATTTAGCCAATTGCATCACTTGAGAATGATGATGGGAAAAATAAGGCTCAATATCTGATTGAGCATAATTATTTTGCTGTTTCAGCGTATCTAAAATAGAGTCATAAGCATTATCTACTGCTTTTTTTTCAATCGTATGATTTTTTATTTTAGTCTCTAAATTATCACTATCATTTTTTTTGACTTTATTTTCCTTAGGAAAACAATACTCACTATTCATTAATATTTTTGCCATCTCTCGATGATAACATACTAGGGTATCAACGGTTCGGGTATGGTATACACGCTCTGTAGCACTCAGACAGGTTTGTTTATGATTTGCCATCATCGCACCTATATATAAATTTTTGTTATATGTTTTAATAAGAATTGTGTTTATTAATCGTAAATAATTAATCTCTATTCAAATGATATACCACATGATGAGTAAGAATCTTCTTTATTTTATTGATATCAGTTAAGATTTTTTCAACTCCATCTAAAGTTTTTCATGTTTAATGATAAATGATTTAGTTTTATTTGTTAGTTTCTTTATTTTATTATCAATTTTGATTTAAGTTGTATTCCTGAAAATATGATATTATTTTTACTAAGGTCAATACTTAAATCTATCTTAATCAGAATAAATAAATATTTCTATCGCCTAATATCCATTAAAAGAGATAGATATTAAATATTGTATGCCATTAAAAATATATTTATTTAATTGTTATTCATTTTTACTTCAATATATAAAAAAAACACACGATAATTTGATCATGTGTTTTTCAGAATATTCGCTTTTTTTAACAAAAAAAACATCACTACTTATAACAAATAATATTTAATACTCTTATTTACCATCAGTATAAGTTATAAGTTGTGTTTTCTAGCATCACTTTACCAATTAGATCACCAGACTCCATTAATTGATGAGCTTTACCTACTTCTGTGAGTGGAAAAATGGCATTTATTATTGGTTTAATCTTACCTTCGGCAATCAATGGCCATACATATTGTTTTAGTTCTTGTGCAATATGTGCTTTTTCTTCTACTGAACGAGAACGCATGGTTGACCCCGTGTGAATTAGACGTTTAATCATCATTGGCATCATATTTAAATTTTTAGGCATTCCTTTCATCATACCCACTTGTATAATACGTCCAAACTTACTCGCAACTTGATAGTTTTTCTCTACATAATCGCCACCAATAATATCAAGCACAACATCAATCCCCTTACCTTGAGTTAAAATGGGAATTTGTTTAGCGAAATCGGTTTGTTTGTAATTAATGACATAATCAGCACCGATCTTGTAAGCTACAGAGGCTTTTTCTTCAGAACCAACCGTTGTATAAACGGTCGCTCCTATAGCATGAGCAAGCATAATCGCCATAGAGCCAATCCCCGATGTTCCGCCATGAATAAGTACAGATTCACCTTGTTTTAGTTTACCTAACTGGAATAAATTAGCCCACACTGTAAAAATATTTTCAGGCAAGGCGGCAGCTTCAAGATCCGTTAAACTCATTGAGGGTAATGCGATATCTTCATGTGCAATGCAATATTGAGCATACCCCCCACCAGCAACTAAAGCACAAACCCTATCCCCTAATTGCCATTTGGTGCAACCGTCACCTACTGCCACAACTTCTCCAGCAACCTCAAGACCGGGGATCGGTGACGCATCTGCGGGGGGAGGATAACGACCTTGTCTTTGAAATATATCTGGCCGATTAACACCTGAGGCGGCAACTTTAATTAAAAGATAATGAGGAGGAAGTGAAGGAATTGGGGATATTTTAGGTTGTAACTTGTCTATATCACCGGGCTCTGTAATTGCGATCTCCAACATATTTGCAGGTAAAACAGTTTTCATCATATTCTCCCATTTAATTTAGCCACTCTCAGAATGTTATGCTAGTTGAGCTGTTTCGATCACTTATCTTTCTTATTTTAAAGTTTTAAGAAAAGAGTTCATCTAGTAAACAATAAATCAAGTGTAGATAAACGAAGATTATAACCAACCTTGCTTCTTATGTTGTATGCAAATCGGGCACAATGTTGCATCTGGCTTCCATGATAAAAAAGCTAACCGACATTTTTCACAGTGTGCATCATAATAATGGTAAAGGATGGGTTCGTTATTTTTAGCGACACGTTCTTTAACATGAATGGATTTAGGAAAACAAACAACTTCACAATTCATACAGCCGGTACAACGCTTTTCATCAAGAGTGAATATATTATTTTCGAGTTCAATCGCACCTTCATCACAAACTTTGGCGCATGCAGAGCAAAGAATACAACTTTCTTTATCTAACTGAATCTGGAACCAACTATCTTCGGGATACAGTTGTTTTCTTGCATTTAAACCTGTTCTTACTTGACTTTTATTTAATGGTTTTTCATCTAGTTTTTGACGAAAAAGCATAAAACGACGCCCACTATCAATATCAGTAGGTTCAGTGATCATTAATTGCCAGATAGGCTCTTGTAATGTTTTTAGTTGAAGATTTAAATTCGCTAAAACAGGAAGCCATTTATCCACTAAAGGTTGTGCTATTTTCATTCCTCTAATGTGATATTGGCGATGCCACACTAATAGTTCTTCTGTACTTGCTAAAGGCTCATCATGATTAACAACTAAATAATTATCCTGATACGTTCTTTCATGGGGTGCAATATTTTCTATTGCATCTACAGGGCAAGTAAACAGGCAATTACCACATTGGAAACAGCGTTCATTATCTATCTTTACATCTAAGTGACCAAAAGTGATAGCACCCACAGGACAAACTTTAGAGCAACTATCACATAGGCTTTGTTTGAGGCGTTTTCTAACACATTTATCATTAATAATTGGTTCAGGAGGAAGCTCCATCGTAATAAAACGCCTCATACATCACAACTCCACTACTTAACAATAAAGAATGCAAAGCGATTAAGAATTTCTGCAATCAGTATTATTGCGCTACTCGCTAACACCATAGACAATCCTGAAGTAAATACAGCATTACGATATTTCCATACACTGTATCCCATCACTAAAATGCCGATTATTGACATTATCCATGCAGATACTCTTAATCCGAATATTTCATTATACGCAATGATAGGCGTATGAGGGAATGTTATCGCATCATTTGTTGAGATAACTAATGACAACCATTCTAAATAGGATGGTTGTACAGCCATGCGCAATGTTACTGAAAGGAAAATAATTCCTAATGCGCTTATCACAATTTTTTTTGCTAATTCATTATTTATAAATGCTTTAATACGAAATGCCGTTATTGATAGTGCAATAACGGCACCGGCAGCAAATAATGCACCTATAAACATAAAATAGGTATTTATATGCATCCATGTCAGTATCGAGGTATTGTAATACAGTGATGCCATACAAAATATATCAATAATGCCAAGCAAACCAATAACCGCTAATAGACTTTTATTCATATGTCCTTTAATCAAAACGACCAAGGTATAAAGACATAATGCACCAAGATAAACAGCAGCAAATATGATTTCACGACTCAACCATGATGAAGAAATATGGCGTAATGCATGAAAGGCATTCCATGGATATCCCATATGTAACGTTGATGCTAATAATCCTAAACATCCTAAAATAGCGGCAGTTAATAAAGCGGGTCGCATGGCAACCGTTGCTCGTTGATTACCAATATCTTTTTCTAGCCAACAAAAATAAAGTGCGGTAAAAATAGTCACACCCACAGAACTTTGGACGAATAAAGTAAAGGTAACTAATGGCCATTCATTCATGCTTGAACTCCTCCTTTTTTCATCGCCCCTGTATGAGGTTTGATAACTAAATTTGGATTTGTCATCGTAAAGTCAGGTAGCCCTTGAACTTGGCTTAAATGCCCATATTTCGCTCTTAACTCTTTTATCTTGCCAAATTTAATCGCATTTAGCGGACAGGTATCAACACAAATTGGATTTTTGCCTTCTGACAGTAAATCGACACAAAAATCACATTTTGACATTTGTCCTGTTTCTTCATTCATTTGTGGTGCACCGTAAGGGCATGACCACGCACAATACCCACAACCTACACATTTAGAGGTATCAACGCGAACAATACCATCACCTTCTCGTTTATGCATTGCCGTTGTTGGGCAGTTTCTTACACAGACAGGTGAATCACAGTGGTTACAAGAAATGGTTAATGTATAAGCAAACACATTATTAACCAGACCACCTTGTCCTGTTGGTGCGAAACCGCCTCCTTTTATTTCATAAATACGACGAAAACGACGTCCGACTTCTAAATTATTTTTATCTTTACATGCCACTTGGCAAGCTTTACAACCAGAGCAACGAGAGGAATCAATAAAGAAACCGAGCTGTTCATCACTCACTGGTGCATATTCTTTAAAATCACTCATGCTTTGGCTACCTCAACTAAAACCGTTAAATGCGAGTTACCATGTGCTAATGGCGTCATCCGTGTTGATGTTAAAACATTTGGGCATCCCCCATGATCAATTCCGTCCTCATCAGGTGTCCACCATGCACCTGCTTGCAAACCAACAACACCAGGAATAATGCGTTGTGTGACTAAGGCAGGGATTTGAGTTATCCCTCTATCGTTATAAACACGTACCATATCACCATTCTTGATACCTCTATTTTCAGCATCAATTGGATTTATCCATACTTCTTGACGTTGCGCTTCTTGTAACCAAGGGTTGGCATATTGTGTTGAGTTTGCACGATTTTTCCCTTTCCAAGTTAGCATTTGTAATGGATATATTGCTGTTAATTTATCTTCAGGGCCTTCAATTGCGGGTACATAGTGAGATAAAGCCGGAATATCCGGATTGTTCATGTCGTAAAGGCGTTTAGAGAATATCTCAATTTTCCCTGATGGCGTTGGAAATGGATTATTTTCAAAGTCACTGATATTTTTTTCAAAGGCAATGAATGGTTCATCTTTGAAAAGATAACGACGCGTTTTCACTAATTCCTCAAAATTAGGGAAATCGGATCTATCTTGGAAGCGCTCTTTATTTGTATCAACAAGGTAGGCAATCCACTCTTTTTCACTTCTACCTTCAGTAAAAGCGTCTTTTACTCCCATTTTTTCTGCTACGTCTGTTATCCATTCATAATCAGAACGACGTTCGAAAGCGGGTTCAACAACTTTTTCAGATAGAAGGAAATAATTTCCTGTGCCCCATGTATTACCAATGTTCCAACGTTCTAAAAAACTGGTTTCAGGTAAAACAAGATCCGCATATTTTGCAGAGGGAGAGAGATATAAGTCGCTAGCAACAATAAATTCGACTTTTGATTCATCTGCTAATAATTTAGCAGCTGCATTAACATCAGGGTTTTGGTTGACTAAATAGTTACCTGCTAAAGAAAAAATCATCTTGATATTGGTATCAAGTTTATCAACACCTAAAAGACCATCCTCAGTACGTACTTTGCTTGCATCATCAACCGCTTGCATCCAATTCATGATGGAGATTTGTGCTTTAATTGGATTTTCACCGATATTAGGTCCACGTATAGATTGGCGATTACCAATACCGCCGTAACCCGCTGCCCACGCACCTTTCTTACCTACATTTCCTGTAATTGCAGCCAATAACGTCGAGCCTCGAGCACTACGCTCGCCACAAATATGACGTTGAGGCCCCCACCCCTGAATTAAGGCGGCGGGTTTCGTCATGGCATATTCGCGTGCAAGTTGACGAATGGTATTTGCGGGTACTTTTGTGATTTTCTCCGCCCATTCAGGTGTTTTTTCTATCCCCTCTTTTTTACCGGTTAAATAAGCAACCAATGACTCATTAGCGGGAACACCTTCTGGCATATGCTCTTCATCAAAACCAACAACATACTTATCAATAAAAGGTTTATCATGAAGATTTTCGGTAACAATGACATACATCATTGCATCCATTAAGGCATTATCTGTTGTTGGTAAGAGTGGGATCCATTGATCAGCAAGAGATTGAGCAGTATCCGAATAACGAGGATCGACAACAATAAACTTAGTCCCCTTATCTTTCATTTTTTGAAAATAATGGTTTGTATGACCAAAAATAGTTTCATTGGGGTTATGACCCCATAAAATGACTAAAGGTGTGTTTTCAAGGGTATCGAGTGAGCTTCCCGTTTTTGATATACCGTAAGTATAAGGTGTTACTTTGACTGTATTCCCTAAACTGACAGAATGATAATAAGGTAAGTATCCACCTGTTAAATTAAAGAGTTTCTTCATCATAGTATCACCAGAGAAGATCCCCCCTGTTACAGCGGTATTAACGGTTAAAAAGCGACTTGCGGCTCCATGTTTTTCAGTTAAACGTGTAATATTTTCTGCAATAAGCGTTGTCGCTTCATCCCATGAAATACGTTCAAATTTACCTTCACCACGTTTACCGACCCTTTTCATAGGGTATTTCAATCTATCAGCATGATAAGAAAATTTACGGTAACCTCGTCCACGCACACATGCCCTCATAATTGGCATAGCTTCATCTAATTCATTATCAGGTCTAGTGGTAATACGAGTAACAATCCCTTCTTTTATATGTGCACGAATATCACACTTACCACCACAGTCAAAAGTGCTACATGTAGCAACAACCGTAGCGGGTTCTTCATCATTTTGCGCAATAGATAAACTTTTATCTGAATTAGCGTGTGCATTTCGTGCGAAAAAAGGCACAGAAACCAATGCTGCACTTGTTTGAACAAAATGGCGACGACTTAGAGATGTCATCCCATTGTTTTCTTGATTTTTTTCTGTTTTTTTCATTGATTTATCATTCTCACATAACAACTCTCATCAGTGAAAATGATAGGATATAGTGGTAAACCCTCATTGATGTACATCAATACCACTAAAGAGGTAATGGAATGTTTCAATATTTCTCATTTCTTTGCAAATTCCCCATTTTTTATAAGGGGAAGCTAATTCAAGGTAGCATTAAGTTGCATCAAAAATACACTTAGTTAACTTTACCTATTTTTTGTTAATAAAATAAAGAGTTATGTATAAAAAAAATCAAATTCAAGGTAAGCCCGTAAATAAAATGTCAATATAAAGATAGAAAATCTTGAAGCACACCTTCATTTTTGGATTTTGACCAGGATAATTTAGTAATAGCACTATAACTTCGCTAGAAAATCGAATAATATACCAATTGAGTATAGGGTTAGCGCAAATTGTTCTAAATAAGCCTTTAAGCAAAACATTGTTTTTATCAAGATACATGTTTTGTTACATTCAGAATTATTTCTATACGTATCGTTATTCCCCTTACCAATTACTGCAATATGTGTTAAAATTGACGCATATCAATATTTTTATTTGTAATGAGCAAGCTTATGATCCCAGAAAAACGCGTCGTTCGCCGAATCCAATCTGGCGGTTGTGCAATCCATTGTCAGGATTGCAGTATTAGCCAGCTCTGCATCCCGTTTACTTTAAACGAGCATGAGCTTGATCAACTCGATAATATTATCGAGCGTAAAAAGCCCATCCAAAAAGGTCAAACCTTGTTTAAAGCAGGTGATGAGCTGAAATCACTTTATGCCATACGTTCCGGTACAATTAAAAGTTATACCATTACGGAAGAAGGCGACGAGCAAATAACAGGATTTCATCTTGCCGGTGATTTGGTTGGATTTGACGCCATTATTAATACTGAACACCCTAGTTTTGCACAAGCCTTAGAAACATCAATGGTTTGCGAAATTCCATTTGAAACTTTAGATGATCTGTCAGGCAAAATGCCTAACTTACGTCAGCAAATGATGCGCCTGATGAGTGGTGAGATCAAAGGTGACCAAGAAATGATTTTACTGCTATCGAAAAAGAATGCAGAAGAACGTTTGGCTGCTTTTATCTATAACCTCTCTCGTCGTTTCGCACAACGTGGTTTTTCCCCTCGTGAATTCCGTTTAACCATGACTCGTGGTGATATCGGTAATTACTTGGGTTTAACCGTTGAAACGATTAGCCGTTTATTAGGCCGCTTCCAAAAAAGTGGTATGTTAAGCGTTAAAGGTAAATACATTACTATCGAAGATAGTACATTATTAAGTGAACTAGCAGGCAAACTTCCTTCATCAGTAGAAGTTTAACCTGTTACATTTCACACACTAATTTTATAACGGGGCACACAAATTTGTGCCCCGTTTTCTATTTTGTGCTATTGCATTTTATCTTCTTGGGTTATCTTTAAATTGTAGATGGATAAATCCAGCCCTAAAGAGGATATTACAATGGAAAAATATCAAAACCTTCTCGTTGTCATTGATCCTAACCAAGATGACCAACCAGCACTTCGCCGTGCTGTCTATATCGTTCAGCGTAATGGTGGGCGGATAAAAGCTTTTCTACCTGTTTATGATCTCTCCTATGACATGACAACCCTTTTATCTCCCGATGAACGCAATGCAATGCGCAAAGGTGTTATTAGTCAAAAAGCAGCTTGGATCAAACAGCAGGCTCGCTATTACCTTGAAGCCGGCATAGAAATTGACATTAAAGTCATTTGGCATAATCGCCCCTATGAAGCCATTATCGAAGAAGTCGTTGCACATCAACATGACTTACTCATAAAAATGGCTCACCAACATGATAAATTAGGCTCACTTATTTTTACTCCTCTAGATTGGCAATTACTTAGAAAATGCCCTTGCCCTGTTTGGATGGTTAAAGATAAAGAGTGGCCTGAATACGGCACTATTGTCGTGGCGGCAAATTTATCAAATGAAGAATCTTACCATGATGCTCTTAATTTAAAACTTATCGAATTAACAACTGATTTGTCTCATCGCATACAAAAAGATCCTGATGTTCATCTACTCAGTGCTTACCCTGTCGCACCGATTAATATTGCGATTGAACTACCTGATTTTGATCCTAACCTTTATAACAATGCACTTCGTGGGCAACATCTTATTGCGATGAAAGAACTTCGCCAGAAATTCAGTATTCCTGAAGAGAAAACCCATGTTAAAGAAGGATTACCAGAGCAAGTTATTCCTCAAGTTTGTGAAGAGCTAAATGCGGGTATTGTAGTTTTAGGCATTTTGGGAAGAACGGGTCTTTCAGCAGCCTTTTTAGGAAATACCGCAGAACAACTTATTGATCATATCAAATGTGATTTATTAGCCATCAAACCCGATGGTTTTACCTGTCCTATTACAGTTGAGAATGATCACGAATAAATACGCACCTGTATAAAAAAACGCCAGTTGAAATTCATCGACTGGCGTTTTATTTTAATCATTATTTTTATATCTATTACAGCGCTTTTAAAATCGCATCTACACTGGCTTTCGCATCACCAAATAGCATTTGTGTATTCTCTTTAAAGAACAGAGGATTTTGAACTCCTGCATAACCTGTATTCATTGAGCGTTTAAACACAATAACATTTTGCGCTTTCCACACTTCTAATACTGGCATCCCTGCAATTGGGCTATTCGGATCATCTTGTGCGGCGGGATTTACAGTATCATTAGCACCAATAACGAGAACAGTATCAGTATCAGAGAAATCATCATTGATTTCATCCATTTCTAATACAACGTCATAAGGCACTTTAGCTTCTGCTAATAAAACATTCATATGACCTGGTAAACGTCCTGCTACAGGGTGAATACCAAAGCGTACTTTAATACCACGTTGACGTAATTTCTCAGTGATATCATGTACAGGGTATTGTGCTTGAGCAACAGCTAACCCATAACCTGGGGTGATAATGACAGATGTTGAGTTTTTCAGCATATCAGCAACTTCTTCAGCTGTTGTTTCACGATACTCTCCCATTTCACCATCTGCCGTTGAAGCTGTACCATCTGAACCAAATCCACCCGCGATGACACTTAGGAAAGAACGATTCATCGCTTTGCACATAATATAAGAAAGGATGGCACCAGAAGAACCCACTAATGCACCTGTTACAATTAACAGGTCATTGCTTAACATAAAACCAGCGGCTGCAGCTGCCCACCCTGAATAAGAGTTCAGCATCGATACAACTACTGGCATATCAGCACCACCAATTGATGCAACTAAATGCCAACCAAATGCTAATGCAATTACAGTCATTACGATGATTAAGAAAACTTGTAAACCAACACTGTCGGTTTTAACAAACCAAACCATCAATAAGAAAGAAACAACCAAAGCTGCAAGGTTTAATTTATGGCGATTAGGCAACATCATCGGTTTTGATGACATTTTTCCACTTAATTTACCATAAGCAACAATTGAACCTGTAAATGTAACAGCACCAATGAAGATCCCTAAAAAGACTTCTGTTAGATGAATATTCACCATCACAGGATCCATTGCGGTATCGTGGTCGAGATAACTGTTAAAACCGACTAAAACGGCGGCTAAACCCACAAAACTATGCAAGATTGCAACCAATTCTGGCATTTGTGTCATTTCGACTTTTTTAGCTAAACGAATACCAATAACGGCACCAATTACCATTGCAATAATAATCCAACCTACATTTCCTGCATAAGGTCCAAAAATGGTTGCAAATAGTGCAATCGCCATCCCTGCTATACCAAAATAGTTACCTTGTTTAGAGGTTTCATGCTTTGATAAACCGGCAAGGCTGAAAATAAATAATATTGCGGCGACAATATATGCCGCTGTAACAACTCCGCTGGACATAATTGTCTCCCTTAGCCTTTACGGAACATTTTCAACATACGTTGAGTAACAGTGAATCCACCAAAAATATTAATGCTCGCAATTAATATTGCGACAAACGAAAACAGGCTAACCCAGCCACCACTCCCAATTTGTAGCAAAGCACCGACAACGATAATGCCTGATATTGCATTTGTCACTGACATCAATGGTGTATGTAATGAATGGCTAACATTCCACACAACGTAATATCCCACCACACAAGAAAGTGCAAATACCGTAAAGTGAGATAAAAATTCTTTCGGTGCCACATTCGCAAGCCATGCAAACAATAAGAAAGCAATAGCTAATAAACCATATTTCTTCCAAGGTGAAACCGGTTTAGCAACGGGTTTCTCTTGTGGTTTCGCAGCAGGTGCCACTTTAGGTTGTGCTGAAACTTGAATTGGCGGTGCAGGCCAAGTAATTTCACCAGCACGAATAACGGTAACACCTCGAATAACAACATCATCAAAATCAATATTGATATTACCGTCTTTCTCTTTACAGAGTAATTTCAGCAAATTGACTAAGTTAGTGCCGTAGAGCTGAGATGATTGTGCCGGTAACCGAGCAGCAAGATCTGTATAACCAATAATTTTTACACCATGGTCTGTCGTAAAGACTTCATTAGGCACGGTATATTCACAGTTCCCGCCATTTTGAGCAGCAAGATCGACAACGACACTCCCAGGTTTCATTGAATCAACCATTTCTTTCGTAATTAAACGAGGTGCTGGTTTTCCTGGGATTAATGCAGTTGTAATAATGATATCAACATCTTTTGCTTGCTCTGCAAACAATGCCATTTCAGCGTCAATAAAAGCTTTTGACATGACCTTAGCGTAACCATCACCACTGCCTGCTTCTTCTTTAAAATCAAGTTCAAGGAACTCAGCCCCCATACTTTGAACTTGTTCTTTCACTTCAGGCCGCGTATCAAATGCACGAACAATTGCACCGAGGCTTCCTGCCGCACCAATTGCAGCAAGGCCTGCAACACCAGCGCCAATAACCATCACTTTAGCTGGTGGTACTTTACCTGCCGCAGTAATTTGCCCAGTAAAGAATCTTCCGAATTCATGGGCTGCTTCAACAACGGCACGATAACCAGCAATATTTGCCATTGAACTTAACGCATCAAGGGATTGTGCACGAGAAATACGTGGCACACTATCCATTGCCATAACGTTAATGTTTTTTTCCGCTAGTTTTTCGAGTAATGTCGCATTCTGTGCAGGCCAAATAAAGCTCACTAACGTTGCGCCATCTTGTAATTGCGCGATTTCATTATCAAGTGGTGCATTTACTTTTAAAATAATGTCTGATTGCCAGACATTTTGGAGATCGAGGATCTCAGCCCCTGCTTCCTGATAAGCTTTATCCTCAAAACTTGAAGCAATACCAGCACCATTTTCAATTGCGACTGTAAATCCTAATTTTATGAGTTGAGTTACTGTAGCAGGTGTTGCAGCAACCCTTGTTTCATTAGAAAGTCGCTCTTTGGGTATACCAATTCGCATAATTTTCCCTTCTTATCCATATGAGACCTGTTAAAATTTCTCCGCTAATTTCATAATCATGCAAAAAAAATGTTAAAAATAATCAAATGCATGCTATTAATCGTAGCTCTAATAACCTACTGAAAATAAAACCAATAATCTATATCTGTGTAAAGCTAAAATTGAACTTAATTGGATCATTTTAGTCGAAAAGGCATATTTATGAATTATTCACTATATTCAGGTAAATATCTGGTAACATATACTGGTCATTTGACTCTGTGGTGATTCACTAAATAAAATAATGCGACAAATGCTATTATTACATGTAATAATTAATCCCTATGTGATAAACCACTACGTTCAGCACATGACCAATATTAATTGCGCAAGGCGGAAGGATTTTGTATGAAGCTGAAAACCTCAGTCATCGCAGCAGCGATGTTGTCTTTAACTAATATCACTGTTGCGCAGGCTGCTCAGGAACTGACTCCAGAACAAGCTGCAGCACTAAAACCATTTGAAAGAATTACAGTTATCGGTCGTTTTAACGCGATTTATGAAGCCGCAGATGCGGTATCACGTCGTGCTGATAAAGTCGGTGCTGATAGTTTCTATATTCAAGGTCTTGATGATATCAGTGATAGTGGCAATATGACTGTTACTGCTGACCTATACCATAAAGATGCACCAAAAGCAGAAGAAGAAAGCTATCGTGTTTTTCATGGCGTAACTGAATTACCAAAACCTGAAGCAATTCTGTTACAACCATTTGATACTGTTTCTATCCGTGGTTACTTCCCTACAACCCTGATATTAACGATGCAATTGCAAAAGCAGCGGCTAAAAAAGGTGCAGCATCATTCTTTATTGTACGTAACGTATCGACAAATGATGGTGGTAACCAAGAAGTCACAGCTTATATCTACAAAAAAGATGCACCTAAACGTGCTATTCAAGCACCAGAAGCCGTTGTTCCTTACGATTCTGATGCCGGTCGCGCACTTATTGCAGAAGGCGGAGCCGCTGCCAATAAAGTTGAGAAACCAGGTCTTGCATCAAACACTGATTTTGATAGAAGTGTAGGTACATTTACTGATACACAAACTTCGGGTGCAAGTGGTCGTTACACTGTAACATTGCCTGATGGTACTGAAATTCAAGAAGTTAACAAAGCAGCTGCTGCATTAATGGATCCTTTTGATACCATTACATTTAGTGGATACTTTGTAAACTCACCAGAAATTTCTTATCAGGTTGCAAAGCGTGCTGCAGCAAAAGGCGCCAAGTATTACCATATTACAAATGAATGGCAAAGTGATGGTGGTACCGTCACGATTACAGCCGACCTCTTCAAGTAATAAAAACGTCCTAATTAAAAAACCTTGCTAATGCGAGGTTTTTTTTTACTCAAAATATAATCAAACAAACTACATTTTGTAAAAGTGCATAATTTTTATGATTTAATGCATAGACAACCACGTTAACTCTCCGTAAAATCTCGCTGTTTTTTAGTGTTTTTATCTTTATTTAAATTTGAGATATTCATATTTATTCTATTTACTGACCAAAAAAACAAGAAAATACGCTATTTATTTACAATTTTAATCACGTAGGTAATTATCCTTGAATAAGAAACTTGGCTTAATATCACTCACCGCGTTAGTGTTAAGCTCAATGGTTGGTGCTGGTGTATTCAGTTTGCCTCAAAATATGGCTGAAGTTGCTAGCCCTGCCGCATTGATTATTGGTTGGGTTATAACCGGTATTGGGATCCTCTTTCTTGCCACGTCTTTATTACTTCTCTCTCGTCTTCGCCCTGATCTTGATGGTGGTATTTTTACTTACGCTAAAGAAGGATTTGGTGAGTTTATTGGTTTTTGCTCTGCATGGGGTTATTGGGTCTGCGCGGTTGTCGCTAACGTTTCTTATCTTGTTATTGTTTTTGCTGCCTTCAGTTTTTTTACGGATCCCCCTGAAAATGTCATTTTTGGTGATGGTAATACTTGGCAGGCCTTAATAGGAGAATCCATATTACTTTGGGTTGTTCACTTTCTTATCTTACGTGGTGTACAAACAGCCGCCAGTATTAATTTAATGGCAACAATGGCAAAACTTATTCCGTTAGGATTATTCGTTATTGTCGCTTTATTAGCTTTCAATATGGATATATTTACCCTTGATTTTCAAGGCATAAATATGGGCGTTCCTGTTTGGGACCAAGTTAAAAATACAATGCTGATTACGCTATGGGTATTTATTGGTATTGAAGGTGCCGTTGTCGTTTCTGCCAGAGCTAAAAATCGACAAGATGTTGGTTTAGCCACCGTACTAGCTGTTGTGATTGCTCTCATTATTTATATTCTTGTGACACTTTTATCACAAGGTTTAGTCAGCCAAGCTGAATTAGCCACAATGAAAAACCCGTCAATGGCTCCTTTGCTTGTACAGCTTATTGGTAGTATGGGTGAAATAATTATTGCTACAGGTCTTATTTTATCTGTTTGTGGCGCATATTTAAGCTGGACAATTATGGCAGCAGAAGTTCCCTATATCGCAGCATTGCATCATTCATTCCCTAAACAGCTCGGTAAGCAAAATAAAAATGACGCACCTTCATCTTCTTTATGGTTTACCAACTTAGCGGTTCAATTCTCTTTAGTCTTAATCTGGTTAACAGGAAGTAACTACAACACATTGCTGACTATCGCCTCAGAGATGATCCTTGTACCTTACTTCTTAGTAGGCGCATTTCTATTTAAAGTTGCCATTGCACGTAGTAGCCGTGCTCTATTACTGATAGCCATACCCGCAAGTTTATATGGTTTATGGTTACTTTATGCATCTGGTGTTATTAACTTATTGTTATCCGTTGTACTTTATGCGCCTGGTATCTTAATGTTTTTATATACACGCAAACAATATAAAAACAATACCCCCTTACTTTTAGGCGAAAAGATCATGCTGATACTTGTGTTATTTGGTGCTATTCCCGCATTAGGTTACTTAGCTCTTTACTAAAATCACGCCTAGAGGTGCTATAAAAATAGCACCTCTTTTCTCTCTAGCGCTTTTCTCTCTAGCGCTTTTCTCTCATGTTTGTCTCTACTAAAAATTCTATTTTGTAAACCGGTTATTTTCCCCTATTAAGCTGTTGTTTTTTTACACAGATGGTTAGGTGCTTATAAGTTAAGAAAACAATAGTATGTTGTAACTAATATATAGCTAGCTATTAATTAACAAGAGAATAAAAAAGCCCACGAAAAGCATTAGTTTTCGTGGGCTCAAACATGTCACTATTTTATTAGTTAAAATTAATTTGTTCTATTGCCTGCAATATCCGTTTATCTGATATTGGATAAGGTGTTCCTATCTGCTGGGCAAATAGACTCACTCTTAACTCCTCTATCATCCAGCGAATATTTTGTACATCGTCTTGCTGTTTTTGTTTTTCAGTCAGTTTGCCTAACCACTGTTGCCATTGCTGTATAACATTTTCAACTCGACTCATTTGTGCACGATCACGATTAGGATCAATAGCCAATTTTTCCATTCGTTTTTCAATTGCACTTAAATAACGAGGGATATCAGCAAGGCGCTTCCAACCATGAGAGGTAACAAAACCAGGAAAAACTAACAGACCAAGTTGGGCTTTAATATCAGATAATGCAAAAGCAACACTAATATCAACCCGCCCTTTTAAACGTTTATTGATGGCAAAAACTTGCGTTAGAATTGATTCAACTTGTTTTGCTATTTCAACCACAGCATCATTTAGCTCTGCCCTGACATACTCTTGTAGCTTTTGATATTCGTCTTCTTGCCAAATTAAACCACCATAAGACGCCATGAGCTTATCAACACCACAGGAGATACAATCATCAATTAAATCGAGCACCTTGCCATAAGGATTAAAATAAAGACCCAACTTTGCTTTATTTGGTAATTTTTCATGCAAGTATTTAATCGGAGAAGGAATATTTAATAATAATAACCGTCGTACCCCTTCCCACATTGATGCTTGTTGTTCAGTTTCTGTTTCAAAAAGCTTAATGCCTACACTGTTTTTTTCATCAACTAAAGCAGGATAAGCCTTCACTGAATAACCACCGCGTTTTTGCTCATATCGCTGTGGTAAATCACCAAAACTCCAAATATGTAGGTTTTGCTGCTCGATACCATCATCAGCCACCGCCGATAACGTTTCTTGCACTTTTTCCTTTAAATTCTCTTTTAACTTATTAAGATCTTTACTTTCTGCTAACGTTTTATTTTTATCACCTACAACACGGAATGTCATTTTTAAGTGATCGGCAACTTGATCAAGTTGCCAACTTTCTCTATCAACCATCACCCCAGTCATTCGACGTAACTCTTTTTCAAGTCTATCAAGCAAATCACCTTCAACTTGAGGTACTCGCTCTAAAAATGCAGAAGCATAATTAGGTGCTGGTACAAAATTACGACGGATAGGTTTTGGTAATGATTTAATTAAAGCCACTATTAATTCATGACGAATACCCGGAATTTGCCAATCAAACCCTTCATTTTTTACCTGATTT
The DNA here is from genome assembly GCA_901472505.1 of Proteus vulgaris. Classification (NCBI taxonomy): domain Bacteria; kingdom Pseudomonadati; phylum Pseudomonadota; class Gammaproteobacteria; order Enterobacterales; family Morganellaceae; genus Proteus; species Proteus vulgaris. Next base: position 3,548,038 of record LR590468.1, on the reverse strand, counting down.
AAAATAGGTAATGGAATATGAACGGTGACACCATCAGCCGCAGTACCAGGCTCAAATTGGTAAGTGAGACGTAATTTTAAATTATCTTGTTGCCAATAGTTCGGATAATCTAATGCACTAACTCGTTTAGCATCATCTTTGATAAGCATACTTTTTTCAAAGTTAAGCAGATCAGGTGATGCCTTTTGTGCCTCTTTCCACCATTTATCAAAATGACGAGACGAAACGACGTCCTGAGGTATTCGCTGATCGTAGAAGGTAAACATTGTTTCATCATCGACAAGAATGTCTCGACGACGAGATTTATGCTCTAACTCTTCAACTTCTGTCCGTAATTTTAAATTGTCACGGAAAAATGCATGGCGAGTTAGCCAATCTCCCTCCACTAACGCGTGGCGAATAAAAAGCTCACGACATAAAAGCGGATCAATTTGGCTGTAATTTATAGGCCGAGAAGCAACGATAGGCAAACCATACAATGTCACTTTTTCATTAGCCATTACAGCGCCTTGCGCTTTTGACCAATGGGGTTCACTATAGTGATGTTTCACCAAATGTTCAGCAATAGGTTCAATCCATTCTGGTTCGACCCGAGCTGCCAATTCTCCCCCATAAACGAGATGTTTCGACTAGCTCCGCTACCATTGTCCATTTAGGCGGTTTTTTGAATAAACCTGAGCCTGGATAAATAGAAAAACGAGCATTCCTTGCGCCAGTAAACTCTTGTTTATCCGTATCTTTTTGCCCAATATGCGACAATAAACCACTTAGTAGTGCTACGTGAATACTTCTAAAATCGGCAGGTTCACTATTGACTGGAAAACCTAATTCTTTCACAACTTGTCGCAATTGCGTATAAACATCTTGCCACTCTCGAACTCGCATAAAGTTTAAGAATTCTTGGCGACACAATTTTCTAAACTGGGAATGACTCAACTCTTTTTGTTGAGTTTTCAAATAATCCCACATGTTTAAAAAAGACAAGAAATCAGAATCTTTATCTTGGAAGCGCCGATGTTTCTCATCAGAAGCTTGCTGTTTATCCATTGGTCTTTCACGAGGATCTTGAATTGAAAGTGCGGAAGTAATGACCATCAACTCTTTAACAGCACCATATTTACGCGCTTCAAGTACCATTCTTGCTAAACGAGGATCAATAGGAAGTTGTGCAAGTTGTTTTCCCATAGGGGTTAAACGATAAGCACCATTATGATCTGTTCCCTCTTGTAATGCACCTAGCTCTTCTAATAATCGAACACCATCTTGAATATTACGTTTATCAGGTGGCTGTACAAATGGGAACGCACTAATATCACCTAATCCTATTGAGGTCATTTGCAAAATAACAGATGCAAGATTAGTTCTTAATATTTCAGGATCAGTAAATTCAGCACGAGAAATAAAATCATCTTCTGAATAAAGACGAATACAAATGCCATCAGAAACACGACCACAACGCCCTTTTCTTTGATTTGCTGAAGCTTGAGAAATAGGTTCTATTGGAAGTCGTTGTACTTTAGTACGATAACTATAACGACTGACACGCGCAAAACCGGTATCAATAACGTATTTAATGCCCGGTACAGTTAATGAAGTTTCGGCAACGTTGGTTGCTAAAATAATGCGTCTGCCATTGTGGGGGTGAAAAATACGATTCTGTTCACTATTCGATAAACGGGCAAATAAAGGTAATACTTCAGTATGGCGAAGCTGTAACTTATTCAGCGCATCAGCAGTATCGCGAATTTCTCGTTCACCACTCATAAAAATAAGAATATCACCCGCACTTTCTCGACTTAATTCATCAATAGCATCGATAATCCCATCAGTCATATCCTTATCGCTATCAAGTTCATCACCACCAATTGGGCGATATCTCACTTCAACAGGATAAGTTCTACCTGAAACCTCAATAATTGGAGCTTGGCTAAAGTGTTTAGAAAAACGCTCAGGATCGATGGTTGCAGAAGTAATAATAACTTTTAAATCAGGGCGTTTAGGTAATAGTTGCTTTAAATAGCCAAGAATAAAATCGATATTTAAGCTACGTTCATGGGCTTCATCAATAATGATAGTGTCATATTGTAATAACAGCTTATCTTGCTGTAATTCTGCTAATAAAATACCATCTGTCATTAACTTAACGAGCGAGTTATCACCAACATGATCGCTAAAACGGACCTTATAACCTACCGCTTCTCCTAACGTACTCTTTAACTCATGAGCAATACGTTCAGCCACTGAACGCGCAGCTAAACGGCGCGGTTGAGTATGCCCAATAAAACCCTTGATCCCTCGCCCTAATTCAAGACAGATTTTAGGGATCTGTGTTGTTTTACCTGAGCCAGTTTCTCCTGCAATAATAACAACTTGGTTATCTTTTATTGCATTATAAATAGCATCTTTCTTTTGACTAACAGGAAGGTTTTCTGGGTAAGTAATTTCAGGACAAGTAGCACGACGGCGAATTATCATCTGTTGTGCTGTTGTGATATCGTCTTTAATTGCACTTAATACCGCTTGTTTAGACTCTTCATTATTAATTTTAGCGACGCCACGTAGACGTTTTCTTAATCGTTGCTGCTCCCGCAACGATAATTGCTCTATTTCTTGATAGAGCATGGCAGATGATAATGTCACCTTTTATTATCCTTTTTGAGGTTATTCTAATCAAAACTAATGCAAGTATGATATCACAACAGACTATTGGCACATAAAGGCTTGGTTAAATTTCTTAGCCTATGATTTTATATAATCAATATATTTGAATAGCATATTCAAAGGATTGAGATGTGATTGTTAAAAGATAGAGTAAAATACCGTAAACCAACAAATTTAAACTAATAGCATATTTGATAGATCAAGAGAAAATAATGAAAAAGATCCTTGTACTAAAATCCAGCATTTTAGAAAGCTACTCACACAGTAATAAAATGGCCGATTATTTGATTGAAAATTGGCAGAACAACTATAAAGATGATGTTATTACTGTACGTGACCTCGCTAAAAATACCGTACCAACTTTGGACCAGGCTACCCTATTTGCTTTTGGACAAGAAACAGAAATGCTCTCTGATGAACAAAAAGTAGCCAGAGCATTATCAGATGAATTAATTAGTGAATTAAAATCGCATGATATGATTATTATTACTGCACCAATGTATAACTTCTCAATTCCAGCACAGTTAAAACATTACATTGATTATATCGCTCGTGCGGGTGAAACATTTAAATATACCGAAGCCGGCTCTGTAGGCTTACTTGAAAATAAACAAGCTATTGTATTAACTAGTCGTGGTGGTGTTCATAAAGATCAACCTTCTGATCTTATCGTTCCTTTTCTAAAACAATTTTTAGCATTTATTGGCATTCACGACGTACAATTTATTATGGCTGAAGGTACAGCTTTTGGTGAAGAATACACACAGCAAGCTCACCTGCAAGCACAAAAAGAAATTGATGCTGTTATTAATACAAGAAGCATTACTGTAAAATAGTAATTTGTATTTCTATTATTCTTTAAAAGCACCTAATTCAGGTGCTTTTTTTATAGTTATATTTAACAGCATCATTTTTATATCAACACCTCTTTTATAAAAAGAACATTGTTGATTTATAATTTAAAAACCTTGATAGATAAAAAATCCAAACTTAATCAAATTTTTAAATCATCGACTAAATAAAATTTATTTTAATAGCCATTCATTACTACTTATTCTTTAATTCATATTAATAATGAAATTATCAATAAAAAGTTAATTTGATTTATAAAAAACAAATAAATAACATTTAGGCGTTTCAACAAACATATAAAAAATCAAATAATTTTATTAATTCAATAAATGGAATTTACGATGAAAAAAAGCATACTCTCAATATTTATTCTATCTACGGCTTTTTTATCAACTCAATCAAATGCTACTGAATATGAAAAAAACAGTGTAGGTATAGTTAATATTAAAGGCCAAATAACAGCAACACCTAGTTGCATATTACAACCAATAGCTGAAATTCAGTTACCTAATGTTCAAGAAAATAATTTTACATTATCTAATTTAGCAAATGTGGAAGCAAAAGAAATTAATATTATCTTTGAAAATTGTACTCAAGAACTTAATAATATTAAATTAAGAGTTCAAAACCAAGGAAAGAGCACATTAGAAAACACTGTCATATCTAAAGATAATGGTAGTAATGTGTCCGTTGCTATTTTAGATACAACTGGAAGCGAGATAGATTTAGCACAGGAAAATAACACACAATTTAAAGCAAAAATTGATCAAGTAACACATATGGCAAGTTATAAATTTTACGCAAATTATAAAAAGCCAGATAATATAGATGCAACTCCTGGAAAAGTAATAACCAGCTTAAATTTCGATGTTATTTATTCTGATGTTGCCGATCAAGGTTAACATTTAAGAATAGACAAAGCTGGTTTTCCAGCTTTGTTTTAATACTGTGAATTTATAGTAAAAAAATATAACTTACCATAAAACAATAAAGCATGATCAAAAAAATAAAAGTCACCATTTTATCCATATTTACTATTTTTCCTATTTATGGTTATTCAGCAATAGAAATAAATAAGAATAGATTTATTTTTATTGAAAGTCAAAATCAAGAAGTCATTGAAATAAAAAACAAAACAGATAATAACTATTTTATACAAAGCTGGATTTCACATTACAATGAAAATAATGATGATGAATTACCTTTTATCATCACTCCACCACTCTTTAAAATAGAAAAAGACGAAAATTATTCTTTGAAAATATTTAGATTAAGTGAAATAGAAAAAAAAGATAGAGAAACATTGTATAGAATAAACATTAAAAGAATACCTTTGCTATCTAATTCAGATGGAAACGAAAATTTATTACACATATCAATGAACTCTGTTTATAACTTAATATATAGACCTATATCAATAGAGAAAAATGCCAAAACTTCTTATGAAAAGATTGAGTTTTTAAAAAACAAAAACAATGAGTTGATTATAAATAACCCAACACCTTATTTTATCACCTTACTTAAAATTAGTTTAAATGAAGTTTTATTGAATAATAAAAGTAAAACAATTCCGCCTTTTACAAAACATAATACAAGAAATGTAATTAAAGAAAGTGGATTGATTAAATGGAAAACGATTGATCAATTTGGCGTAGAAATCAATGCGACAGAGAAGGCCATAATTAATGAAGATTAAATTTAAAAAAAAAGAGATCACTTTTTTTATTTTAATGATTATTTTCAATAAAGATACTGTCGCACAAAATAATTTTCTATCTCTTTATTCTTATTCACTTTTTAACATTAGTGATGATACGATTAAACTGCTTCTTGAAAATAAAAAACCTGAAGGTTTTTATCACTCTATCATTCATATAAATAATAGAAAAAAAACAGCAAAACTTCTTTATTTTAAAAATATAGATAATAAATTAACACCTTATTTTTCTATCGATGATTTTATTTCTCTTGGCATTGATTCAGATTTTTATAAAATTGACAAAAAGAATAAAGGCTCAATACTTTTAAGTGATCTTTCAATCGACTTTAAATATCATTTCTCTAATCAGAAGTTAAATTTAATTATTCCACAAAAAAGCATTAATAAAGACAACTGATTATATTGCAAATGAACAAAACTGGGATGATGGAATTACAGCATTATTCACCCAATACTCATATTGGATTAAGTATCATCAAAAAAAATCTATTGAGCAAAAGCTCAATTTATATTCAGGAATTAACATGGGAGCTTGGCGTGTACGTGGTCAAAGTAGATTTGATTGGACGAAAGATCGTTATCAATCTAAGCTTTCATCAATATATGCATATCGACAAATTAATTCTTTTTCTTCTATTTTTTATGGTGGTAATTTTTCACCTACAACACGAATATTACCAACTGATAAAATAATTGGCTTTCAATTAATATCCAATAATTTAATTTCAAGTAATACTCTTTATGCTAACAAACCGATTATAGAAGGAATGGCTGATACTGAAGCTCAAGTAGTGATCAGACAAGGTGACAAAGTTATTTATGAAACCACCGTTCCTCCGGGTCCATTTATTATAAATTCATTACCTGTTTTAAGAAGTGGAAAACTAACGTTAGAAATAAAAGAAGAGGATGGCAGAATCAAAACCTCAACCCATTATTTTACATCACTTCCTAATCAGCTAAATAAAGGTAGCTATCAATATAATTTAATTGCTGGTACATTACCCAATAATAACCATAAAGAAAATTCTACTTTCCTTTTAAGTGAGTTTTCCTATGGCCTTAGCCAAAAAATCACCTCATATAGCGCAATAAAAAAACGAGATAACCATATGAATTACCTATCTGGACTATCTCTTGATTTAGGTATATTGGGTGGTTTAGCAACAGACTTAAGTTATGAAAATAGTAAAAATAAATTAAAATATCAATTTCTTTATCAAAAAAGTATGCTTAAAACGCAAATCTATTTTACTTCTAAAATATCTTTTTATCATTATTTAGATAATTTTCAAAAAAACGATGGAGTTAAAAGAAATTATTCATTTTCTTTATCAAAAAACTTTAGTAACTTGGGTTATCTTTCTTTTCAGTATCAAGAAAAAATATATAGAAAAATATCTAAAGATTTTGGGTTAAGTACTTCTCTTTCATCTTCAATAAATAAAATAAACTATAACCTTAAATATGATTTTAAAAAAAATAAATCTATTTTTGATCATTCATTCTCACTTAATCTCCATATACCATTGGGAAATAATAGTGACCATAATCATTGGTTTAATAATCAAACAAATTATCAAGGTAATAAAAAACATTATATCAATACTACCAACATCGGAGGCAGTCTGCTTAATCATAATTTAGGATATTCATTAAATTATCAACACACGTATGATGAGAAAAGAAAATTTAACCAATTTTCCACTAATGCCCGTTATCAAAACAACTATCAATCTTACACATTTAATGCAAACAAAATGGAAGATAATTATAATTATAATATTTCTATTAATGGAGGAATTGTCCTTCATTCTAATGGCATTACTCTTACTCCTCGTTTAGGTAGAACATTTGCATTAATTAATACACAAGGAATATCTGGAATCAAAACGTCACTTTCATCAAAAATGGAAACTGATTTTTTTGGAAATCTAGTTTTAAATAATATTACACCTTATCGAATAAATAACATTAAATTAAATGCAACGACATTACCCCAAAAAGCAGAAACAGAAGTTTTATAGCAAAAATATTATTCCCACATTAGGCGCAGTATCTAAAATAACTTTCCTATAAAAATAGGATATCGTATTATTTTTAAATCAACAACTCCACTTCCTTTCGCATCAGTAGTTACCGTATTAGACACAGAGGATAATATTACATCACATGGGTTAGTGTCGGAAAATAATATTATTTTTCTTTCTGGTGTTACAGAGAGTGGCTTAGTAAAAGTAAGATGGGAAGAAGATAAGCAGTGTCAATTTAATTATGAAATTGATGATAATGAAAAAAACGCCACACTAATAAAAAAAGAAATCAACTGTATTTAAACTAAATTATCTCTATTAAGAAAATATGAAAAAAATCACTCAGTTAATCATTATGTTACTACTTACATCTTTTTCATTACCATCAACAGCTAGCCGTGGTGATCATGAAATTCCTTTAAGTTGTGATATTGATTATATCTATGAAAATATTAGTGATAGGCTTTCTATTAATGAAAATGATTTTTCATCACATGAAGCAGGAACATTAGCAAATATAGACAATCATATTATCATTATTATTATAAAAGATTGTTCTAAAACTCATGGTGAAGTTCGTTTGAAAATTGAAAATTCGAGCATTGATACTAATACTGGTTATTTAAAAAATATGATTACTGGCGATAATGCAAGCACTAATATTGCATTTCAATTATTGTACAATGATGAGGAAACCCCCATAAACCTTAATGAAAAAAATGAGTTTGTTGAAGAACTTATTGATGGAGAAGCAGAGTTTTATTTTTTAGCTAATTATGTAAAAAAAGATGACTTACCCCCTAAGCCTGGTTATATACAATCAAACATTCAGTTTATTACAAAATAAATGACGATGTTGTTATGTTTAATGATAGTGAGTAATTATAATGATAGAAAAGCACGGTTGCTATTTATCCTAGCTCGTGCTTTAAATATACTAAGTAGTTATTAAATATTTATTTTAAGGCTTAGTTATTTCTTCACCATTTTCCATTGATACCTTTGACAAATTCACCTTCATTAGCCCTTGCGACTAGCTTTTCACCCGCAAGTCGAGCAACAGATTCCGGCGTTACTTGATTAGTTCTAGCGATTTCAGCATATTTTGTCTTCCTCGCTTGATTTATTTCATCAACAAGTCGTTGAGCCTGTTTATTATTTATTTGAACAAGCTCGATGTAGCCACTAAATGTTTCTCCCACTAATCCCTGCTCTCTTGCTTCATCAAGTGTTAATGCTGTGGCATTAGTACTCACTAAAGTCAACATTAGCGCAAAACTTAAGAGATATTTTTTATAATTCATCATCTATCCTTTAAAAAATGGCGCTGTTATTTTTTAAGAGATCTTCTACTTGGCGATCTATTTTTACATTAATCTCATGTTCAATTTTAACATTCATATTTATATTAATCGGTTTATCAGGTGTAGCAACTTCGAGTCGAATACATCCTGTTAACGCCGATATTCCCATTATTAAGGCTGTTAATATAAATAATTTTCTTAAAAATAATGGTTTCACTCTGACTCACTCCCTAAATCTGATAAGCTTTTTTCTAACCACTCTTCCAATTGTGAACCAAATCGTAAACTCCGCCATAATTGAAAGACATTTTCTTCGTGTCGATAATTGAAGTTAACTTGTCGACGTTTATCTTCTAGAGGATTCGTTCCCTGAATTTCAGCCTCTAATATTAACTCACCTAAATTACTTAAGTTGACGCGAGTCCAAGAGCGATTGATCTCTAAATAACGTAACCACGCCATAGCAATACCCGCTGACATATTATTATCATCAATTGAATCAACAAAGTCTTTATCAAGTCTTAACGTCAAATATGATGAATTAGCAAGCCAACCATCTTTAATAATCCATTGATTATTATTAATAAAGAATGGAAATTCCCCGCTAACTTTACCTGATGCAGCAAACTGGGTCACTTTTAATAAAGTAAACAGATGACTTAATTGAATATTATCAAGAGAAATAATCGCTGCTTCATGCTGTGGAATAGTGAGTTTTGCCAACGAAATAGTGCCATCAAGCATTGCTACATTCACATTGGATAAAACTAGCGGTTTATTTTCTGTTGTTGGGTAAAAACCTTGAAGGTCAGCCGTAATATCAGTCATTTCAAAAAGATTATTAACGCGTTTTATCCGTAACTGAACAGGTTGTTTAACCCCCAGTTGCCATTCATCACCGTTTAAACGCCAAGGCAAAATAAAATCTAAGCCTTCTAAAATGCCCTCTTTAAGCCACATTCCCCCCTGCTTAACCACAAGATGTCCACCAGCAATTAAGCCTTGTTCTGGTGCAATAGAAAAATCTGCTTGGGTATAGAGTTCACCTTTATCAAGGGTAATCCCTAACTTATCTGGAATTAAAGATTGAAAAACATTTATTGGCTGTAAGGGCCAACGCATTTGCCCCCTTAATCTTGCCCCATCCCAACGTGTATTAATTGCAATAGGTCCTATGTTGGGTTTAGCGCTTAACTCACCTTTTACATTAAAATTGAAGGGTGATTCACCACTGATCGTGGCAATAAAATCGGCTTTATCTAGAAAACCACCTGACGGAAAATCAATACGTTGACTAGTTAATTTTAATTTTCCACCAAATGCGGGCTTTTTCTCATCTCTTATCCAACGAAACGGACTTTCTAACGATAATCGAGGTGCCGTCATCGTTGTATGTTGATATTTTAAAACGTCAAAACCTGTATTAATTTTTTCAAAGCTGATGATTTTATCAACCCAATACCCTGTTCCCGCAATATCCCAACGTGCTTTTAAAGGTAATAAATTTCCTTCTCCCCAATAACGCCATTGCCAAGTCCCATTATCAGGTAAAAAATCAGTTGCCTTACCTTGAAAATGAATACGATAATCCCCCCAAATCTTGTCTTGTGCGACAACAATCGCATTTAAACGGCCATTAAAACCTTTTGATGAAAATGTCGTTCCTGCTAAGGGTAAGCGTGCATCTTTTATCGTAAGCGTTTCAGTTAATGGACCTTTAAAACGAAGTAACGAGCCAGATTGAAATTCAACAGTAGGATCAACGAATGTTCCTGTCACGTTAATAGGTAATCGCGCACTGGCTTGCATTAATTCTTTATTAACCACTCCGGTAATTTGAATAGGAATATGTGCATCTAACCAATTTACTGCCGTCTCAGGAATTGAAATAACTAAATTTCCTTTTCCTGCATGACCCTCTGTCATTACATTTAATCGTGCACTTAATCTTAAATCTGTCAGACCTTTTTGCCATTGAGCAATATTAATATTAATCCCCCCACGCAAAGGTTGATCTAATCCAAACCATTCCCAACGACCTTGTTCAATCTTTATATTTTCGGGGGTAACATGCCAAGGTAATAGAGCCAATGCATGGCCACCACCTTGCTCAGCAAGTGAAATAGTGCCTGATTGTCCTTCCCATTCAAGAATGAGGACTAAGGGATAAGCATAATGAGAAGTTAATAAAGTCGCATCAATCGTACCTTTTTCAGGTAATGACGCAATGTCAATTGGTAATGCTATTTCAGCTGCAAGTTCAATATTATTGTCATCAGGTAAATTCAATTTGAATTGCTTTATATCTAGCCATTTATTATCTCTAATAAAAATACCGAGTTGAGCATTTTCTCCTTGGAACGTCACTAATCGTCCATCATTTTGTGTTTTTAGCTGTAACGAACCTTGATAGCGGGCATTTTCTTTTAAGAGTAGATTTTCTATATTGACAGATAAATAGGGTATCGACGTTAATAAGGAATTTATCTCAACAGGTACTGATACCGCCTCTTCCTGCTTATTCGGTGGCATCGTTGAAAAACAGTGCTCATCAATAGTAAGTTTCTGACTATTAAATTGCAGTTTATCAATTTGTTCTTTTCGATAAGAAAAAGCAAAGTTGTCCATGTTTGCTAAAGTACAACTGGCTGTCTTTAATGCAATATTCTCAACAGAAACGCCTGCCCGTTGTAATTGTGGCTGAGATAATGAAAGAGTGACACCTTCAGGTAGATAAATTTTTGCAACAACAGGCAACCAACGAGGGATAGATACCCACAACGCAGTACCGATTAGGCTTACACCTACCAGTATCGTCCCTGTCCATTTGATTGTTTTTCTTAACAACACATCATATTCCTTTTAAACAAACCTGAATCATCCACTTACCTTGTTAAATTGTTTATAATGATAGTATTAATTTCTTTCATATTGGGGCTGGATAATTCTGTTTTTCCAGTCTCTGAACAAAATTTTAATCGAGAGTAGAGAAAACTAGATGAAAATCGTTTCCTATAGTACTAAACATTATGATCGTAAACACATGGAATGGGTCAATCAGCATAATGGATATCATTATGATATTGAATATTTCGATTTTAATTTGACAGAACAAACCGCAAAAAATGCCGTTGGTGCGGATGCGGTTTGTATTTTCGTTAATGACGATGCCAATCGTGCGGTTTTGCAAGAGCTAGCTAGCCTTAATATTCGTATACTTGCTTTACGCTGTGCGGGTTTTAATAACGTTGACTTAGAAGCAGCTACGGAATTGGGTATCACCGTTGTACGTGTGCCAGCTTATTCACCCGAGGCCATTGCAGAACATGCTGTTGGCATGATGCTCTCTTTAAACCGCCGTATACACAGAGCTTATCAGCGTACTCGTGATGCAAACTTCTCATTAGAAGGTCTAACTGGTTTTAATATGCATAACCGTACGGCGGGTATTATTGGTACTGGCAAAATTGGATTAGCGACATTACGTATACTAAAAGGCTTTGGTATGAAATTACTAGCCTATGATCCTTACCCAAATCAAGCTGTACTTGATTTAGGTGCTGAATATGTTGATTTAGCAACAATTTATGCAAATTCTCATATTATTTCGTTACATTGTCCGCTGACTGCAGATAATCATCATTTATTAAATGAAACTGCTTTTGCACAAATGAAAGACGGTGTGATGATTATTAACACTAGTCGTGGTGCATTAATTGATTCTGCCGCTGCGATTAATGCGCTAAAACAAGGAAAAATCGGTGCTTTGGGGATGGACGTTTATGAAAATGAACGCGATCTTTTCTTTGAAGATAAATCCAATGACGTTATTCAAGATGATATTTTCCGTCGCCTTTCTTCTTGTCATAACGTGTTATTTACTGGGCATCAAGCATTTTTAACAGAAGAAGCTTTAATCAGTATTAGTGAGACAACACTACACAATATTAAAGATGTAGCTACGGGTAATGAATGTGTTAATCAGATCAAAGTGCCATTATAAACGTTCAGAATAAATGCAACAAAAAGCCCTTTCGCATAAATTATGCCAAGGGGCTTTTTATTTATTAACCGTGCAACCACTTATTTTTCTTTAGTATTGCTATCTTCAACTGATTTAGTTGCTTCAAAGTGTGAAGATGTTTCTGTCTCTTCATCCACTTTAAATTGTGAAACTAATTTAGCTAATTGGTGAGCTTCATCATCCATATTCGCTGTAATGGCGGCAGATTCTTCAACCAATGCTGCATTTTGTTGGGTAACTGTATCCATTTCACTTACCGCTAATGCAATTTGGTTAATACCCATGCTTTGCTCATTAGAAGCAAGGGCTATCTGTTGCATAAAGTCATTTACTTGATTAATGGTTGTAACGATCTCTGACATTGAGCGTCCTGCTTGGGCCACCTGTTGAGAACCAACATGTACTTTATTGACAGAGTGGGTGATCAGTTCATTGATCTCTTTTGCAGCTTCTGCACTACGGCTTGCTAAATTACGTACCTCAGATGCAACAACTGTAAATCCGCGACCTTGCTCACCCGCTCTAGCAGCTTCAACAGCAGCATTCAATGATAAGATATTGGTTTGGTTTGCAATACTATTGATGATGTCATTAATATCTGCAATTTTCTTCGCACTTTCAGAGATTGAAGACATGGTTTCTACCACGCTATCCATAACACTTTCCCCGTTTTGAGCAGAGCTTGTCGCTGTTAATGCTAATTTACTGGCTTCACGTGAATTATCAGCATTCTTCTCAACGGTAGTTTTAATTTGTTCCATACTCGCAACCGTTTCTTGTAATGCGCTTGCTTGCTCTTCTGTACGGGATGATAAATCCGTATTTCCGGTCGCAATTTCACTCGCACTCACACTAATGGTATTAACAGCATTTTTGACTGAAGAAATCATATGGCTTAATGAATTTTTCATCTTATTCATTTCATTAAATAATTGACCAAATTCATTAGTGCCATGATTATCGACACGCATACTAAAATCACCTTGGCTCATCTTGCTAAAAATATTGATTAATATTTTGATATTGCCAATGAAGGTATGAGAGAACCAACGCAATATAATGATAAATAAAAGAATAACAATAATGCTTGTTGTTAATGATACCATCATCAAACGTTCTTGAGATGTTTTAGCAATATCGATATAACCACTCTCTATGCCATTAGCAACAGCATAATATTGCATTGTGATGTCATTGAGCTCATCCATCTTAGCACTAGACGAATGAATTGTGAGCTGGCCTTTGCGCAATCGCTCTAACGCGCCAGTAAAAATATCAAGCAGTTCATCAAAGCGTTTTGTCATATCATCTGCTAATTCACGCCCTTCCATTGTTAGCTTTTCAGCGTCTGCCCAACGGTGGATTTCTTCACGGGTAATTTCAATATACTCAGCAGTTTGATGAAAATATTTTGCAGAGGGTTTTTCATTGACTCTTAATTGTCCATCTAAACCATTAATATTTGCCCTGATCACGGCCATTTGATATCGAGCTTTGCCCATTAGTAACATTTGCTGGCTTAAGCTATTTGATGAAACGAAATTATTATAAGATCGAGTGGAAGCATCATAACTAAAATAAATAATGCTCATAATCAACGCAAATAAAATGGCCAGCATGACCTTAACGGTCTTTTCTATACTGATATTTTTAAACATGGTCATATTCCATCAAAATATACAGAGTTTTAATCTGTACATTTGTAAGATATCAGAATGCACTCTTTCTCTGATAAAGAGCATATTCCCTGGTGTAATAAAATAAGACTAAAATGTATTCATTAAAATATAAAGGCGCATAAGATCTGCCTTTACTTATAATGTCGGTAATAGTAAGAGAAAACTTTAGAGTGTCGTGAAAAGCATTTTTCATTTACAAAATAAACGAGTTTTTTATCCAACCAGAAATAAATTAACTCTATAATATCTCGCAATGATGCTGATTTTACTCAGAAAAAGATAATTTATTAATTATTTTTTAGTTTTTGTGTTTTTTTTATTTATTTTCACCTACTTCCATTTTAAGTATATACACTTATTAACATTAATTTATTTAACTTCAATATTAAGTTATATCAAATATTAAAAATATTTTATTTCCAATAAAAATAAGACAGTTTCTAAAAACTGTCTTTATTGTTTATTTATTAAGATTAATTTAGTTTTATTGAGAAATTTAAATAATATTTTCTATTAATAACTTTTCAGTTAGTTCAATAAGTCTTATCACATTCAATGGCGTTTCTCTTTTTTTTAGTTCATCTAAAGAAAGCCATTGGAAAGATTTATTTGTCAATTGGCTATTTTCTAGTGGTTTACAAAGATAAATCATATCAATGTGATAATGAAATCCTTGTTTTTTATCGTGAATAGGTTCTTTTAAAATGGCGAGGGGCTTAACGAGTTCAATAACATCATTATCATTTAAACCAAGGCTAAATTCAGGCTGATAACAAAGACATTCACACAATAATCCAGTTTCTTCTTCTATTTCTCTTAATACCGCATTTTGTGGTTCTTCATTATCTTCGATATGACCACCTGGTGGTAACCAGTACCCTATTTTGGAATGTAAATGGAAAAGAAATTGTCCCTGTTGATTAAATACGATACCCGTTGCAGTGAAATGGCTTTTAGGCACTTCTAGTGTCATGATATGCTTATCCTTATGTCTTATGTTCTTGTTCCAATGTACATTAAATCATCCTGTTTTTTTGTGCTATTTACAGGCTTTCACGTTTATTGAAGCTTGTTTTATTCCCATCAGAAAATCAGCAAAGATCCTTTTGAAATCCCTACAGGCATTTTCCGATAATGTTTCTTCATTTTTTAAGTTAATCGCGATATGCGTGAGAAAACCATAGATTAAATTAACGACAATATCAGGAGAGTAAGTACAAATTTCTTGCTTAGAATAGAGTATTTCTACGCAGGATTTGATTCGAGGAATAAGAATTTGTGCATCAATTTCATCCCATTCCTTCCAACCTAAAACGGAGATAATCTCTTGTAGCGGAATAAGTGTATCTTTATGTTGATAAATATGATCAACACAAAAACTAAAAATAACTTCAAGTTCTTGCCATTTATCATCATAGTTAGGAATTTTAACAAGTTGCTCCATGACTTTATAAACTTGAAAAAGATAACACTCTTTTAATAGTGCTTTCTTATTACTAAAATGATGATAAAACGCCCCTTTTGTCACTCTTGCGTGACGTGATATTTCATCTATGGAAACATCACAATAGTTTTGATTTATAAATAGTTCTTGTGCCGCCTCACGTAACGCGGTGCGTGTTTGCTCTGAATTCTCTTGTTGCCGTGATTTTATATTCATGATAAAACCCTAAAAACATACCATAAGTATGTAATAATATATGGGTATCAGTTTTGTGTAAACTGAACAAAATATTTTCAGGAAATTATCATGTCATCTCCGCACAATGGGTTTGCTCCCGCGAATACCTTATCCACATTTAATATAGAAATTATCAAAGAGCTTCTTCTCTGGATTGAGGTAAATCTGGAAAAACCGTTGCTACTTGATGATGTTGCGATTAAATCAGGCTATACAAAATGGCATTTGCAACGAGTATTTAAGCAAGCAACGGGCTTAACGCTGGCTTCATATATTCGAGGGCGACGCCTCACAAAAGCTGCAACTGAATTACGGTTAACAAAACTGCCTATTCTTACGGTGGCATTACGTTATCAGTTTGATTCTCAGCAATCGTTCACACGCCGTTTTAAAGCTACATTTGGCGTTACACCTACTGAATATCGTAAACTTGATAATCTTTGTGGTGATAATTTTCAACCTCCCATTAATTTTGATGTCACTGATTTACCTATTCCTAACATTATGGAACTGCCTGAAAGTTATGTTTATGGTATGCAATACCAATATTTTTGTTCTATTGAAGATATCGGTAAATTGCATGAAGATATTCGCCATCAATTTTGGAACGATTTTTTATTGTATACAGATAAAAATTTCACAGAAAGTACAGTGCTGATTTCATATCAACCTAATACGCTACGTAAAAATAAAATCCAAATTGACTATGAGATTGGTTTGAATAGTTTGGATCATTTTACAAAAACCAGTGGATTTAGAAAAAAACGTATAGAACCTGGTCGTTATGTTAGGTTTCAATTTAAAGGCACACTGGATGAATATAAACAATTTGCGATGAAAATATATTTTTATACACTACCTGCATTAGGGCTATGTCGCCGTTTAGGCGCTGATATTGAAAAATATGTCAGTATTGAAACCGATGTCGATTTAATGGAACTCCCAAAAACCTTAGAAATAGATTATTTTGTTCCAATTCACTAATTACGATAAAAACAGCTTGAATATTTCAGGCTGTTTTTATTAAGAATAAATTAATTCTATAAAGTCTATTGGCGCAATAAAATTTGTTTTGATTGCCTTTGTTATTATTTTACTAAACTAATTAGCTATATTTTATCAACATAAAAAGCTTTTCTACTTTAGATCCCTATATAAAACAATAAAGGTTCTTATGCGTATCTCACCTCACCTCATACTTTCTGCTTTTTTACTGACTTCTTTTGTGAGTTATGCATAAATATCAACACATACATTAACTCGTCAAGATGGAAGTGAAATTATCTTCGCAATATCCGAATATCATTTTAATCGGTGGGAGTAAAGGCACTACGATGGTGCTTTTAGTGGTAGCTAGACGTAACGATATTAAAGCTGTCGTTGCATTAAATGGTGGAGGTCGTTTTTTTCTTGACGATGTTCTTTATAATATCCGTCATACTAGACCTAAAGAATATGTTGAAGATGCCTTAAATGGCTTTAAACAATTTGCTGATACAATAAAAAACAATTAAATTGATGATGAACGATTTATCAGCGAATACAGTAAATATTGGTGGCAACAATTTTTTGCTGTCGATTTACTTAAAATAATTAAAAGTAATCAACACACACCTGTTTTAATTATTTAAACTCTCAATGACACAAATGTCAACGTAGAAGCGTTACATAAACTAAACTAAGATATTAAACAATCTAATATAACATTTATTAAATACGATAAGTTAGATCATGGATTTTATAATGAACAAGGTGAACGTTTAACCGGTAAAATAATCAGCGATATACAACAATGGTATGCATAATTTGCGAAATAACTGAATAACTGATTTAAAACAGGATCTTTATATTACTATATCTATATAATGATAACTATTATCTCTTCTAAGTTTAGGATAAGAATGGAAAGCACAGTGACTCTTTTACGTCTTGATAAAATAGGCTATCGAATTGATAACAAAACTATCCTCGATAACATAAATTTTCAACTTCAACCTTCTGAATTTAAACTTATTACAGGCCCTTCGGGTTGCGGTAAGAGTACTTTACTTAAGCTTATTTCCTCTCTACTCTCACCCACCAGCGGTAACATCTTCTTTGAAAATAAAGATTATGTAACCCTTCCCCCCGAAGAGTATCGTCAGCAGGTTTCTTACTGTACACAAACACCCATGTTATTTGGTGAAACTGTTTACGATAATCTAAAATTTCCTTATTTATTACGAAAAGTTTCAGTAGATGATAGAAAACTTAAGCAGAATTTAGACTATTTTGGTTTGCCCGCATCCATAATAGAAAAAAGGATCAACGAACTTTCAGGTGGCGAAAAACAGCGCATTTCACTGATAAGAAATTTGCAATTTATGCCAAAAATTTTATTACTTGATGAGATAACCAGTGCATTAGATGAAGATAATAAAATAAAAGTGAATGATGTTATCCACCACTATGTAAAAGATCAAAAACTAGCCGTGTTATGGGTCACACATGATCAAAATGAAATAAAACATGCTGATGATGTCATCCAGTTACCCTCTCACAATAATGCTTAAACATTTTTTTCTCTTAATTAGTCACCCTTTGCTATGAGCGAACATCATATTATGAACGAACATACAATAAGCAACGAGTCTCTTATTTTCTCGCTTTTATTAGTTCTTGTGGCTATTTTTATTAGCAGTAAAGAAAAACTCGCTTTAGAAAAAGATATCATTTGGAGTACTGCAAGAGCAATTGTCCAACTGTTAATTGTTGGCTATGTATTAACCTATATATTCCATGTAGACCATTTTATCCTTACCTTTTTAATGGTGCTCTTTATCTGTTATAACGCGGCGTATAACGCCAAGAAACGCAGTAAATATGTTAAAGATATTTTTCTTATCTCTTTTACTGCTATTACTACAGGGGCATTATTAACCTTAACTATTTTATTACTCACCAGTTCTATTGCTTTTACTCCAATTCAAATTATTCCTATTACCGGGATGATTGCAGGTAATGCGATGATAGCAACTGGCCTTTGTTATAATAATTTAGGACAACGTTTTCAAAATCAGCAACAGCAATTACAAGAGATGCTAAGTTTGGGTGCAACACCTAAATTAGCCTCTATGAGTATTATTAGAGACAGCATTAAATCTTCATTAATCCCCACGGTGGATGCAGCCAAAACAGTGGGAATTGTAAGTTTACCTGGGATGATGTCTGGACTTATTTTTGCAGGTGTTGATCCATTACAAGCCGTAAAATATCAAATTATGGTGACGTTTATGTTGATGGCAACAGCCAGTATTTCAACCATAATTGCATGTTACTTAACCTATAAAAAATTCTTTAATCAACGTCATCAGCTAATTAATTTAGAAAATAGTTAATTATAATTATTTGATTATATTGAAAAAGGTCACTAAATGAAGTGACCTTTTATTATTAGTATTCAGGTTTAAATTATTACTTTAATACTGTACACCCCATTTTTTTAACTAACTCACCAAATTGAGATTTCACATCTTGAGCTTTTTCAGGTAACTGACCCCAAAGTGTTAAACCTGTACGAGCTTCCACTTCTGCCGCTGTTACTTGGAATTCACAAAAATCTGCTTTTTTCGGTGTTTGTTGATCCATAATAAACGCTGCATAAGAGGAGTTTTCTGGTGTATCATTTAGAAAAACCACTTTAAAATAAGCACTTGGGATAGTGTGATCTTTATCTGTACTAGGCAATTTACCCATATTTCTTTCATAGATAGGGCCTGTCACTGTAAAGACTTTATGACCTTCTTTTGCCAAATTACGCTCTTGATCTTCTAATCGCACCCACGCACCTTGGTTTAAATCTGCTTTTTGTGGTGTGATATTAGAAAGATAATTAAGTGCATTCCAACCAGGTAACGCAGCCAATGACGCTAAAGGTGCCTGATGACCACGGTCAACTTTTAATGTGGCATTAGCATTTTTATAATCCGCTGGCGATAAGGTTTCATCATTGCCTAAAGCCGGATCTTTTTTCCAATTACGTGTTTTACCACTACCGATGCTGTCTTTAGTTACTAAATAAGCAACCCAGTCTGCAAACTTGGTTTCGCTATTATTATTTAGTGTATAAACATCTCGCTGAATAGTGGTTTCACTTCCTCCTAATGGGCAACCAATTCCACAATTTTCATCATTCATTGAACGCTTGGAAATATCACGCGCCGAAGTTAACAATGAAGATCCAATATTAGCATTAGGTTCAACAGTTATATCGGCATTTGCATAACTGGTGGAGATCATAAGAAATGATAAAATAATAGGTGTAATACGTTTCATATAAAATTCCTTTTTAAAATGAAGAAACAAAAAAACTCGCCAAAGCGAGCTTTTTGCTAAAAGAGAAAAATCCTATTTTCTCTCAATGATATATTCCAGCTATAAACTGCAACACAAAAGCCCCATCGTATTGATGAGGTTATTTTTAATCACAATTTACAGCTCAGAATCTTGCTAAGAAATAAAAAACGGTGAGTAAAAATTCTAAATATCAGATATTACAAACACCGTTCGTGGCGAATATTTATTTTCACTGTCCCAAAAAGCAAAAAACCCCGCATTAAGCGAGGTTTAAAAACTTATTAGATTTGGTAAAGACTAAATTTCCACCATGAGAATAATCATGGGATATAATTCTTATTTAGTCAATATCTTTTCTAAAAATATTTTTATATAGAAAAAAATTACCTTTCTTTTCATCAATAAAGAGAAATTTATTAATATCGCAAATTCCTTATTCTTCTTGAATTATGGCCATTCCAGTTAATGAGAAGATCCTAGAGCTTTATTTTTTCGTATGTATTATCATTCAAAAGATGATACAAAATCCCACTGTTATTTTTAATATATAAAACCGTCGCTTACCAACAATAACCACAATAAATGTTATACGTAAGATTTATTGAGTTGAGTTATAACACGAGAAATACAAATGCCAAACAATCCTCCCCTCACCATTGAGCACGAAGTAAAGGTACACCTTGTCAACGCATTTACCCGAAATAATTCAGGAGGTAATCCGGCAGGTGTCGTGCTTAATCCGCCTAATCTAAGTGATATTCAAAAAATAGAAATCGCACGTCTAGTTGGTTTTTCTGAAACAGCATTTGTCTACACTGGTAAAGAAACGGATTTTAAGGTCGATTTTTTCACTCCTGAAGGTGAAGTTGATTTTTGTGGACACGCGACATTAGCTGTTTTCTTTACGCTGGCTTCACTTAATATCATTGGTTCTGGTAATTACACGCAAAAAACGAAAGCCGGTATTTTAAGTGTCTCTGTAAGCCCTCAGAGTATTGTTATGGAACAAACACATCCTGTTATGCGACAAGGCCCTGATATTAATGCTGTTGCCTTAGCGCTGGGTGTTCACTGTAATGTTATAGGAAAAACGGGCTTACCTATTACGATTATTTCGACAGGTTTATACGATATCATTGTTCCTGTGCAATCAGGCTCGCTAGATGCTTTACAACCTAATTTTGACACGATTGCAAACCTAAGCCGTGAGTTTAACACTATCGGTTTTCACGTATTTGAATTAAGCCGCCATGCTACGATTACAGCTCATTGTCGTAATTTTGCACCTTTGTATGGCATAAATGAAGAATCCGCGACAGGTAGTTCTAGTGGAGCATTAGGTTGCTATTTAGTTAATTACGTTTTTCCTAATGAAACCCATTTCCTATTAGAACAAGGACGTGCGATGGGGTGCTCATCGTTGCTTGAGGTGATGATTGATTCACATGCTCAAAAAATTAATCGTGTTCGCGTTGGTGGGCAAGCTGCTATATTCGGAGAAAAAACACTCCGTCTTTAAATGGAAAAAAGCCCCAAAAAGGGCTTTTAATCATGGAACCAGAAACGTTGTTTGGTTTTAATTAACCACGCCCTTTCGGGCGATTAAGAATGTGTTCTTCCCAATCTTCAACTTCCGTTTCTGGTACGGCAATATACCTTACAGAAATATTGCTTTGGTGCATTTTTGCTTTATTACCCGCAATAAGGGGATGCCAATTTTGTAACGTTTTGCCTTCAGCTAACAGACGATATGCACACGTCATCGGCAACCATTCAAATGTCGGTAAATTATACCGTGTAAGCTTGATACAATCTGGCTCATAACGGAAACGATCGTCATAATTACTGCATTGGCAGGTTTTAATATTAAGTTGATTACAAGCAACATTGGTAAAATATATTTCGTCGGTATCGTCATCCATTAACTTGTGTAAACAACATTGTCCACACCCGTCACAAAGTGATTCCCACTCATCATCACTCATTTCATCTAATGTTTTAGTCTGCCAAAAAGCCTGTGTCATCTCTACGTTATTACCTTATTGCTCATCTGATACGAATTAAATAACCCGCGTTGTCAGCTGATGCTCGTTAACACTTAATACCAACATATCACCCGATTCTAGAGGGCCAACTCCTTCAGGAGTTCCCGTTAAAATTACATCACCAGGGCGTAGGGTGAAAAAGCGAGACATATAGCTGATAAGGGGTAAAACAGGGGTAAGCATATCACGACTGTTACCCTGCTGACGAATCTCGTCATTAACACGCAATATTAAATTGGCATTTTGTGGGTCACCAAATGAATTGACTGGAATAAAACCTGATAATGGGGCGGAGCCATCAAACGCCTTACTTTTTTCCCATGGCTGCCCTGCTTTTTTCAATTTACCTTGTAAATCACGTAACGTAAGATCAAGACCAATACCAAAACCAGCAATTGCACGATCAACTCTATCTTCATTAGCTTGTTTCAGTGGTTGACCGATAAGTACGGCTAATTCGATTTCGTGATGAACGGCACCCATATCTTTAGGAATTGCAATAGGTTGGCGAAGATCACACATAGCGGTTTCTGGCTTAATAAAAATCACTGGCTCTTCTGAACGAACTGACCCCATCTCTTTAATGTGATTTGCATAGTTACTGCCAACACAAATGACTTTATTGACAGGAAAATCAAGTAACGCACCTTCCCAATCGCGATGTTGATACATAATGTGTTCCTTTTAGGTAAATTGCTGTGTTTTATTTCACTGCAGATATGACTAACCTGCGTTAGGCAGTGAGTTTATTTTATTAGCAACGCCATCAGCCATTGTCACAATGCTAAGGGCAAAGAAGTAAGAACTGTTCCAATGCATAATTGTGCGGAAGTTTTGTGTCACTAAATAACTTCTATGCAAATTATCATCAGGAATTATTAACCATACCGGCATATCGTCACTTAATTGACTATTAGCAGGTAATTGAACACCTAATGCTTTCCATTGAGCAACCGTTTTTTGTTGCTCGGCCTTAATGCCTTCAAGTTGTGGGTTAAAATCTACCGATAAAGTAACCTGTTCCCCCCAAGGAAGTCCACTTTTCCAGCCTTCAGTTGCTAAATAATTAGCAGCAGAAGCAAATGCATCTTCACGTGTATTCCAGATATCAATTTTTCCATCACCATTACCATCTGCCGCATAAGTGAGGAAAGAGGATGGCATAAACTGAGTTTGCCCCATTGCACCCGCCCAAGAGCCTTTCAAGCGCTGGCCTTGAGGTAAGTGTCCTTCCTCGATAATTTCAAGCGCGGCCATCAGTTGGCGTGTAAACAGCTCTTCTCGACGTCCCTCAAACGCTAATGTAGCAAGGGCTGAAACAACATCTTCTTTGCCTTGCACTTTGCCAAAACCACTTTCAAGCCCCCATAACGCAATAATATAATTTGACGGCACACCATATTTCTTACTTATTTGTTCTAGGGTGTTTTGATTTGCTTGATAGAGATTAGCGCCTTGGTTTATACGTCCATTAGTAACAATACGAGGTAGATAAACATCGAGTGTAATTTTCTTTTCCGGTTGATTTCGGTCAGATTTAATCACTCGTTCAATAAAATGTACTTCTGAAAAAGCAAAATCTATTGTTTCTTGTTTATAACCTAATTGAGCTGCCTTCAATTTTAATGCATCGACATAAGCCGGAAATTGGGCAACCGTGCGCGCATCTTTAGGAAAGGCCTGTTCTAATGATGCAACATTCACTTGTTTCCATCGGGACGTTTTTTGTGTTTCAAACGTTGTTGGATCTGGTACTTTAATTTGCCTTTCCGCCAATTTTTGTTGGCCATTAGTACACGCAGATAACATTAAACCGGAAACAATCACAGCGATGAACGAATATTTGAACATTTATGCTCCTTTTATCTCGATGATTTATTCAGTTTTTTCTGATTTTTTTAATTCATCTAAATAAGCATTTAACATACTTTCGACAGGTGGCGGAACTTGTAAGTAAAATCCCTGATCAATTAACGCTTTTTTGACTTTTTCAATGTCAGCATGCGCTAAACGCTGTCTATCCGCGAGATTAAGCAACATTGCAAACTGAGGTTCGCCAAAACTTTGTAATAATTCGTCCGGAATTCGGGAGAAATCATCCTTTTTTTCGATGTATAAATAAGTTTGATCACGTTTGGTACTACGGTAAATTGCACAAATCATTTTCATTAAACTCTAATTATTAAAATAAGCGACTTGCCTGAATATTTTAGTAAATATAACATGCTTATATACTTTCGTAATATCGTCTCTGGTTTTTTGTGCCAGATTATAAAAAATTTACTGAGTCAGATAGATGTCAAACACGCCCATTGAGTTAAAAGGCAGTAATTTTACCCTTTCAGTACTCCATTTAAACGATGGAACACCGAAAGTTATTCGTCAGGCGATTTCAGAAAAAATTGCACAAGCGCCTCAATTTCTGAAAAACGCACCTGTAGTTATCAATGTCTCTGCTTTAGCAGATGAAAAGATTGATTTTAAAAAACTGAGGCGAATTGTAGAAGATGCTGGCTTACGCGTCGTGGGAATTAGCGGCAGTTCGGACGCTCAACAGAAAGAAGCGATAATTGCCGCACAGTTACCTATCTTAAATGAGGGTAAAATAGCGAAGCCAACAACTCAGGCAAATAACGATAAAACGAATGAAGCACCGGCAGTTGTGCGTCAAAAAACCAAAATCATCCATACTCCTGTACGTTCAGGGCAACGTATTTATGCTCAAAATAGCGATTTAGTCGTTATGAGTAATGTAAGTGCAGGCGCTGAATTAATTGCTGATGGTAATGTTCATGTTTACGGTGTTTTGCGTGGACGTGTCTTAGCAGGAGCATCGGGTGATCAAGAGAGTCATATTTTTTGTACACATCTGTCTGCTGAGCTTGTTTCCATTGCTGGTCAATATTGGCTAAGCGACCAAATTCCTACAGACTTTGTTGGTAAATCGGTACAACTGAGTTTGCAAGAGAATGAATTAACAATCGAGAACTTAATTTAGAGCATCGACAAGGAATCACTCCATGGCACGCATTATTGTTGTTACGTCAGGTAAAGGTGGGGTTGGTAAAACAACTTCCAGCGCGGCCATTTCTACCGGCCTCGCTCAAAAAGGTCATAAGACGGTTGTTATCGACTTTGATATTGGGTTACGTAATTTAGACCTTATCATGGGTTGTGAACGTAGAGTTGTTTATGATTTTGTTAACGTTATTCAGGGTGATGCCTCTTTAAATCAAGCATTGATTAAAGATAAGCGTACAGAAAACTTATTTATTCTCCCTGCTTCACAGACAAGAGATAAAGACGCGCTCACTCGTGATGGTGTAGAACAAGTATTAGATGAACTCGATGAAATGGGTTTTGATTTTATTATTTGTGATTCTCCCGCAGGTATCGAAAGTGGCGCATTAATGGCCCTTTATTTTGCAGATGAAGCGGTTATCACAACAAACCCTGAAGTTTCATCTGTACGTGACTCCGACCGTATTTTAGGTATTCTCGCCTCTAAATCACGTCGTGCAGAGCGCGGTGAAGACCCAATTAAAGAACATCTGTTATTAACACGTTATAATCCAGGCCGAGTGAGCCGTGGTGATATGTTAAGCATGGAAGATGTTCTTGAAATTCTATGCATTCCACTTTTGGGTGTTATTCCCGAAGACCAATCTGTTTTACGTTCATCTAACCAAGGTGAACCTGTTATTTTAGATAGCGAGTCTGATGCGGGTAAAGCCTATTCAGATACAGTAAATCGTTTGTTAGGTGAAGAACATCCATTCCGTTTTATTGAAGAAGAGAAAAAAGGCTTCCTGAAACGCCTTTTTGGGGGGTAAAAGATGGCTTTACTAGATTTTTTCCTGTCGCGTAAAAAGTCGACAGCTAATATTGCCAAGGAACGTTTGCAAATTATCGTCGCTGAACGTCGCCGTGGTGATAGCGAGCCAGCTTATTTACCTGATATGAAAAGAGATTTATTAGGTGTTATCTGTAAATATGTGCAAATAGATCCAGAGATGCTTTCTGTTCAATTTGAACAAAAAGGTGATGATATCTCTGTATTAGAGCTAAATGTGACCTTACCTGAAAGCGAAGAACCGACAAAGTAAATCATATTTTACGCTTTATATAAGTCATTATTCACAGGGCCAACCATGAACTATAATCAATTTGATTGGCTCTGTGTTTAATTATATACAATCTGAATGTACCTGAATGCATAAATAGCGCTATATCTCGTTGCTATTTTAATCATTAGCGATAAATCAAAGGAGTTCTTTTATTCCACAAGAGTGTTTATTTTTACTGTCTGTCTATTTAATGTATTGTTAATACCACCTATTTTATAGGTGTTTTTGCGTACAAAAAAATAAGAGCCTCCAAAGAGACTCCCATTATGCATTACTTTCTATTTTATCAACTTCGTCTATTTATTGAACTATGTAGATTTGTTTTATCTCATAATTCAACTAATAGGAGAAATAAACGTTTAGTAAATTAAGGATATTGCGCTAGAATTTCAGACAATTTATCTTCTAATACAGCTTTTCGCCAGCGTGAAATAAGTTCAGGTTGTCCTTCTTTTATTTTCCAGTGAATACTCAATAACTGGTTAATTTGTCTTCTTGAAGCCAATAACTCCGGGTTATAACGCTCTCCCTCACTAATTTCTTGAATAACCGTCTTAATGGCTTTAAACGCTTTTTTATAATTGGGTTGTTCAATGATATTGCTTATAGGTTCAGGGCAATCTTCATCTTTCATTTCTTTCGCTTTCGCGACAAAATCTAATAATCGACGACCATGACAACGAATTTCTTGCCCAGATAGCGACAAAGCATCTAATTCTGCTAATGAGGAAGGAAGATAACGAGCAACAGACCATAAATGCTCTTCTCTCACAACGAAGTTTAATGCCATATCGCGAGCTTTAGCTTGATTTAAGCGCCATTGAGCAAGCATTTGTAAGCAGGCTAGCTGTTGGCCTTTTAATTGCCATGCATTACTAATATCACGGTAGGCAAGCTCAGGTACAACCATTTCTTGACGACGCTCTGCTATCATTTCACATTCATCAGTAATCGCATCCATATAACCAGCGTCTTGTGCTTCTACAATGAGCTTTTTAGCAAGAGGGAGTAAATAGAAGACATCACCACTGGCATATTGACACTGTTTTTCTGTTAAAGGACGCGCGAGCCAATCCGTACGCGATTCGCTTTTATCTAGAGCAATATTTTCATATTTCTCAACTAATGTTGCAAAGCCACAAGAAATCGGATAGCCCAAAAATGCGGCAACCACTTGAGTATCAATCATCGGTGTGGGGACACAACCAAACTGGTGAGAAAAGACTTCCAGATCTTCACTGCCTGCATGAAGATATTTCATGATATTTGGGTGGGTTAATAATTCAACGAAGGGAGTCCAATTGGTTATTGCTAGCGGATCAATAAGAGAGATCTGTTTACCATCATACATCTGGATCAAACCAAGATGTGGGTAGTAGGTGCGTATCCGGACAAACTCTGTATCTAAAGCAATTTGTGAAGCCTGTGATGCGGCTTTACAGGCAGTTTCTAATGCAGTGTCTGTCGTAATCAATTGATAATTCAAAACAAGTTTCTCTTATTTTTATGTCTAATGACTTTTTATGTAATGACAAAAACGCCGGTATAAACCGGCGAAATTGAAAAAGGTTATTAAGTGTTGTATCAAGATTCCGTTGAGGTTTTCAACTGTTTTTCTTCATTTCTTAACTCTCTGCGTAAAATTTTACCAACATTTGATTTTGGTAGCTCATCGCGAAACTCAATAATTTTAGGCACCTTATAACCTGTCAAGTAGCGACGACAGTGTGTTTTTACCTCATCTTCCGTCAATGTAAGGTCTTTTTTGACGATAAAAATCTTCACAGTCTCACCCGAGCTCTTACTTGGTACACCAATTGCTGCCGATTCCAATACTTTAGGGTGAGCACTAACCACTTCTTCGACTTCGTTGGGATAAACGTTAAACCCTGAAACTAAGATCATATCTTTCTTGCGATCAATAATGCGAATAAAACCTTGGTCATCCATTGTCGCGATATCACCCGTGGCAACCCAACCATCATGTAAAACTTCATCAGTGGCATCAGGACGGTTCCAATATCCTTTCATGACCTGAGGCCCACGAACCCACATCTCGCCGCCTACAGTACGATCAACTTCGTTTCCTTCATCATCCATAAACTTAACGTCAGTCGAAGGTACAGGCAATCCAATACTACCACTGTATTTTTTCAGGTTATAAGGATTACCCGTTACTAAAGGGGAACATTCCGTTAGGCCATATCCCTCTAATAAATGTTTACCTGTTAATTCTTCCCACTCTTTGGCGACACTGCTTTGTACTGGCATACCTCCGCCAACAGAGAGGTTGAGTTTAGAAAAATCGAGTTGTCGAAACTCTGGATTTTGCAACCAAGCATTGAAGAGTGTGTTTACCCCTGTAATAGCCGTGACAGGGTAACGCCCTAACTCTTTAATTGTTCCTTTAACGTCTCGAGGATTGGTGATCAGTAAGTTTTTCCCTCCAACCTCAATAAATAGCAGACAGTTAACGGTTAAAGCAAAGACGTGATACAGCGGTAATGCCGTTACCACCAGCTCTTTACCTACATGTAATGCAGGTACATAAGCCGCTTTGGCTTGTTCAAGATTTGCCAGCATATTGCGATGCGTTAACATGGCGCCTTTGGCAATACCGGTTGTTCCACCTGTATATTGTAAGAAAGCTAAATCGCCACCTGTAATTTCAGGTTTGATATATTGCATTCGATAGCCAAAATGCATTGCTCTACGAAATGAAATGGCATCAGGCAAATTATATTTAGGGACTAATCGTTTGATATACTTAACAACAAAATCAACAAGGGTCGCTTTAGGGCGTGATAGCTGATCGCCCATTCTCGTTAAAATAACGTGTTTAATACTGGTATTAAATACGATTTTTTCTAACGTATGCGCAAAGTTAGAGACTATAACAATGGCACTAGCACCACTGTCATTTAACTGATGTTCAAGTTCTCTTGGTGTGTAAAGTGGGTTTACATTTACAACAACCATGCCTGCACGAAGAATACCGAAAAGCGCGATAGGATATTGCAATAAATTAGGCATCATTAAGGCAACACGATCACCTTTTTTCAATCCTAAGCCATTTTGCAGGTATGCTGCAAAAGCACGGCTACGCTCTTCAAGTTTGCGATAAGTCATGACCTCGCCCATATTGATAAAGGCGGGTTGATCTGCGTAATTTGCGACAGCGTTTTCAAGCATCTCAGCAAGGGATGCGAAACGGTCCGGGTCAATTTCAGCCGGGACATCTGCCGGATAACGTTTAAGCCAGACTTTTTCCAAAGTAGTACTCCTGATTAATCGCACTTCTTGGTTAATATTATGTTTTATTTTTAACAAAGTATTAACTCATCCTACCAGCACAAACAATTTTCTGTTGTGAAGATGCGAAGTGTGTCACTAAATATTTTATTTTTAGATTAACAAAAAAGAAGGCGGTCAAAACCGCCCTCTCTTTTATTTTTATTCAACTTTAATAACGCTATTAGATAGTTACCTAATATATTATAGATATCAATTATACACCGTTTCATCCAAATGGAGATAAAATATTATATCGTCATGCAGTCACAAATCCCGTTTTTATTCTAAAACGGGTACGACCTGACCAGTTCCATATGGATATCCACCGTAGCCACCATATCCATGATAATAACCCCAATATGGGCCATCACCATAATAACCCCATGTCATCATAGGCGCCGGCATAATCACTTGCTGTGTGAGAGTCCAACGTTTCATGCCTGTTACATCCATGCGTAAAAATGGATAACTGGCGTCACCGACCTTGCCTGTCTCAACACCTTTGATAGTACCAACAACTGTTACATACTGATTTTTATAATCAGTAGGATCTAAGAAATGCATAACATTTGCATAGAGACGCCCAATAGATGGTTGTTGTAATTCAGGTGCTGCATCATATTGAGAAAGTGGCATAACGGCAATTTCTAGCTGTGTAGATGATTGAAGATTTTTAACATCAATTACACGTCCGCCAAAACGACCTTCTTGACCTACATAAAGTTCAGGCGCTACAAAAATACCATTTAAATCAGTGACAGGTGTTGCTGATGTTCCTTTTATTGATTCAGGTATAGAGACGCATCCCGTTAGAAACAAAGCACCAGACAAAAATAGCGCTTTGCTTACTAAACGGTAGTTTAATTGTCTTTTCATAAACCACCTCATTGCAAGTCATTATTGACGTTACTCTATAATACTATTATAGCTTTACTCTGAGATTTCTAATAGATACTCATAATCTATTCGCGGCCAGGTAGTTTTTTCCACGTCACTTCATTACGCAAATAGACAGGTTCAGCCTCTTCTACTTTTGTTGCTTTACCTTCATGCCAAGCGGTAACAGCAAGCGGTAGCATATCTTGTGCTGCAGGCAGTGTAATTTCAGTTTCAATAACGGTAAATGGCAATGTCTCTTTTAAATCAGGGTAAGCTTGCCAACCTGTCCCCGCCATTGCCCAAGTGCCCGTGGTTGATTGTAAAACTTCAACAAAGTGTTCAGGTTTCATCACCGCTTCTGTTTCTTCGCCTAACCAAATCCCTTTATCATTACGCTGATATTGTGCACAATAAATTTCACCCATACGCGCATCTATTGCGACTAAAACCTGCTTGATGCCCGTTGTTCTAAATACACCTTCTGCCATGGTAGCTAGTGAAGAAATTCCCATCATCGGTAATTCAGCACCTAACGCGATACCTTGTGCAACACCGACACCAATACGAACACCTGTAAAGCTACCCGGGCCTCGTCCAAAAGCGAGCGCATCTAATGATTGCAATGTTAAGTTCGCTTCTTCTAAGGCGCTTTTGACCATAGGTAAAATCTTTTGTGTATGTTCACGAGGTGAGATTTCAAAACGTGAAGCAACAACGCCTTCATTCCAAACTGCAACCGAACAGGATTCGGTTGCAGTATCAATTGCTAAAATTCGCAGTGACACTCCATAACTCCGGCAAATTCGATAATTAAAAGAGAAAGAATAATATCATAATAGTGTTCAACGGAATAAACACACATTCTGCACAATCGCTATTATGAATCCGATATTTCTTGTATTACATCATGCTGTGCGCGTTGACTCAAAAATTCCATCGTTTTTTCGAGTGAGCGAGTGCGTGGTGACGGTGGCAAGCTGCTTAAGAAAACCTCACCATAAGCACGAGAAACCAACCTATCATCACACACGATAATCGCACCATAATCGTGTACATCACGAATTAATCGTCCAACACCTTGTTTTAAACTAATCACAGCATCCGGAATTTGAACATCGCGAAATGCATCACCACCCCGTAATTCACAATCTTCAATACGTGCCCTTAATAAAGGATCATCGGGTGCCGTAAAAGGTAATTTATCAATAATGACACAAGAAAGTGTATCGCCACGCACATCCACACCTTCCCAAAAGCTTTGAGTTGCCACTAGCAGTGCATTTCCTGATGAGACAAATTTTTGCAGTAATTGTGTTTTACTCATTTCCCCTTGCATTAATACAGGCAAAGGCAAACTGACTTTAAATTCTTCAGCAAGTCCACGCATCATGGCATGTGAAGTACAGAGGAAAAAACAGCGCCCCTGGTTTTTTAAAATAACAGGCGTTAGCATCGTTGCTAAACGTTTTGCAGTATAAGGCTGATTTAATGGCGGTAAATAACGAGGAACACAAAGTAATGTTTGATGCTGATAATCAAATGGACTATTTAAAATCAGCGTTGTGGCATTTTCTAACCCCAATCTATCCGTGTAATAAGACATTTGCTCATTCACAGAAAGCGTTGCCGAGGTAAATACCCAACTGCTTTTATGTGATTTAATTAATTCACGAAATTTATCTGCAACAGAAAGTGGCGTAATAGCCAGTAAAAAATGACGACCGTAACTTTCAAACCAGTAGCTATAACCAGGAATTGTAGTATCAATTAGGCGTTTTAAGCGGTTGCGATAAATCGTGGCTCGTTCAAAGGCGCTATCGAGTAATTGGCTTCGCCCTAATGAGAGCTTCATGACGTCATAACTTAGTTCTAACGCATCATCAAGCAACGTAAGAAAACGTTTTGTTTCACCACCTTGTAGCAGTTCACGTAAATTCCCTCGATAGCCTATTTCTCCTAATACTAAGCGAAAATCCATGACCATTTGTGTTAATCGATCGGCACTTTTTTGCAATTGAACTTGGTCGCGTACTTCTGTGCGATAAGCAACGGTCATATCTCTAGCGAGATCAAAAAGTTGTCTACTCGTCAGTTGTTGACCAAAATAATGACTGGCAATATCCGGAATTTGATGAGCTTCATCAAAGATCATAATTTCAGCTTCCGGAATTAGTTCACCAAAACCGGTATCTTTAACGACAGTATCCGCCATAAATAAATGGTGATTAACCACCACGACATCCGCATCCATTGCTTTTTTACGTGCGCTTAGAACATAGCACTCTTTATAACGAGGGCAATCACTTCCTAAACAGTTATCGTTAGTACTCGTAACTAGAGGCCAAACTCGGCTATCTTCTGCAACACTGTGACAACGGCTAACATCACCATCTTCTGTCTGTGTTGACCATTGACGTATATACATCACATCAGACAATACTTCAGCTTCCAGATCACCACCACTGAGCATTTGTTGATCAAGTCGTTCTAAACACAGGTAATTTGAGCGCCCTTTTAATAATGCTGTGTTGCCATCGTAATTAATGGCTTTAATGATCGTTGGTAAATCTCGATTATAAAGTTGATCTTGTAGGGCTTTAGAACCTGTTGAAATAATGGTTTTTTTACCTGAACGCAAAGCAGGTACAAGGTAAGCATAGGTTTTCCCTGTTCCCGTACCAGCCTCCGCAATAAGTACACCCTGCTTATCAATAATATCTATTATTGATTTCGCCATTTGTCGTTGAGCTTCACGGGGATGAAATCCAGGAATAGTTCGGGTTAAAATCCCGTTTTCTGCAAAATCGTCTGACACAGGCATACTCTTTTTATAAAATAAGACGTAAATTATGCCAGTGGATAATCAAAAGTACCACCTATGCCGTTAATACAAAGGAGAACGCAATGACAATTAAACGTATCGACCCCGAAGATCGCTGGTCTGAAGCGGTTATTCATAATGACACTATTTATTACACCGCTGTACCAGAGAATTTATCAGGCGATATTATTGAACAAACAGCAGACACATTAGCGGCAATCGATGTCTTATTACAGCGTGTAGGTTCTGATAAAACTCAAATTCTTGATGTGACAATCTTTTTAGCTGATAAAGCCGACTTTGAAGGGATGAATAAAGCATGGGATGCATGGGTGGCTAAAGGTAGCGCGCCTGTACGTTGTACTGTGCAAGCACAATTAATGCATCCTGAATATAAAGTCGAAATTAAAATTATTGCGGCAATGTAATTGCACTGTTATTAGCACCCGGATTTATGGGTGCTTATTTTTTGAATTTAATTTATCGGCTAAATCAAGATAATAATCTGATAAATGTTCATTACCATATACTTCAGCAATATGGCTCGTTCCCATAAATGTTAAGAAAAACTCAAAAGGCCCATAAAATTTTTTGGCTACCAATTTAAAATTTTAGGCACGCTCTTTCTACTGCTCGAATTTATTGCCATTGTGCTTTATGTAGCTATAAGTTTGCATATGCAACAACTTTTAGTGAAACCTAAATCTAAACGTATTTTTAATCGCGTTTGTTCCTCCCTTTTGGTATTCGCAAACATGGGCTTACTTTTAGGGCAACGAAGCAAAAATTAAATTTTATAGATATCGTTCCAAATAGATTAAATTTGTAGAGATAACAAAAAAGCTGAATTTATAAAAATTCAGCTTTTTTATTGTCTCTGACTTTGCTGTGATAATTAGATTTCGAACATTATCAAAATATCATTTATTCTGTTAATTAGATTTAGGCAAACTTAATCATTACCATACCAACCAGTAATAATATAATCCCCCCCCATCCTTTATAATTAAGTCGTTGATTAAATAAAATCCAACCGGCGGCAATAGTTGCAATAATTCCGAAAGCACCCCATAAGGCGTAAGCAACCGAAAGCTCGATCCCTTTGACCGCCATTGCTAGTGCGCTAAAAGCACCTAAAACACAAACCAGTGATAATATTCCTAATCCCATTCGGCTAAAGCCGTTAGACATTTTTAAAAATATATTTGCAACGATTTCAAGTACTACAGCCAATATTAAAAATGCACCATGCCACCATTCAAATTGAGCTAACATAATTAAGCCTCCTTGATATTGGCAGGAATTGACTTATTTGCTCCTTTTACAGCACTCGCAACATACTTGGCTTTACCCGCGATACTTTTTACCGAATCTGTTGTTTTCTTCGCAACAGCCGATTTTTTAGTACCCGATTTGATAAGTGTGATCCCTGCAATTAACATCGCTAGACCACCTAACTTTAATGGTGACAGTGATTCACCAAACCACAGAACGCTAAATGTCGTAATAATGACAATTCCAATACCTTCCCACAGTGCATATGCTACACCTAATGCCACTTTCTTAACGGCTATGGCTAAAAAGATATAGGAAGTGGCAATCATTAACCACATCACTATCATTCCGGTGTAACCACCGCTTACACTGGCGTACTTCATTGATAAAGTGCCAATAACTTCACAAACAATAGCTAATGCTAAAAATATCCAATAAATCATTTTTTCATCTCTCATACACATTTGAAATACGCCGAAACGTTTCTTGCGCAGGAAGATAGAGAATATGTAGATAGTCTTTCTGGCGGCAATAAAAGCCGAACGTTAAGGCAACGTCATTTCCTGATTGTGTCAGGAATTAAGATGAGAGATTTCTATAATGCGCCACACCAGTAGTGTTCACTGGATAAAATAGCAGAAAGGAATAACTTATAGGTAGAACGTTTAACTTTGACGCTTTTGGCGCTAGTCATGATTATTTATTCTTTCATCGCACAGACCATCCGCACGATATACTCCGAACCCTCATATAAGATGGTTAAATGTTACATGATATTTCTATCATGCCGAATTATTTAAAGCAATGCCTTTTCGCAAAATTTTTTTGTTAATTGATTGGTTTTATTTGAGTTTTAGTTTCTAAGCAAAATCAGATTGCATAGTTAATCAGGCGTTTTCTGTTCTTTCAGCAGTTTTATTCATCTAAATTGCTGTAATTATGCTTAAAGATATTGACCAAAGACAAAAACACCCAGCTTAACTGGGTGTTTTTCTTTATAATCGACAATCGAAATTAATTATTCAATTTCATTCCATGAACGCCCATCACGAGTGATCATTGCAACAGATGCAACAGGCCCCCATGTACCAGCTTGATAAGGCTTTGGCAGTTCATTATCGCATTCCCATGCATTGATAATTGAATCAACCCATTTCCATGCTTCTTCTACTTCATCGCGACGTACAAATAATGCTTGAATACCACGCATTGCCTCTAATAATAAGCGTTCGTAAGCATCCGCTAAATGTGTTTGATTGAATGTTTCAGAGAAACTCAAGTCCAGCTTCGTCGT
Organism: Proteus vulgaris; assembly: GCA_901472505.1. Lineage (NCBI taxonomy): Bacteria > Pseudomonadati > Pseudomonadota > Gammaproteobacteria > Enterobacterales > Morganellaceae > Proteus > Proteus vulgaris. The sequence continues at coordinate 3,512,014 of LR590468.1, read as the reverse complement.
TTGTAAACGATGTTTATGATCAAGACCCGGTGCTTTATTCAGCACTTCAATATCAATACCTTCATCTGGCTGTAGACGAATAGTTAGTTTATTTTGTGGTAGCTCTTGATAAGTCTCACTAAAAATATTTAATGCCGGTTTTTTAAAATAAACCACAACTTCTGAACATTTACTTGGCAGACGTTTACCTGTTCTTAGATAAAACGGAACACCAGCCCAACGCCAGTTATCAATATCAGCGCGGATAGCCACAAAGGTTTCTGTATGGCTGGTTTTATTTGCACCGTCTTCATCAAGATAACCAGGCACTTTCTTACCTTGAACAAAGCCTCCCGTATATTGCCCACGCACCGTTTTTTCGCGGATATTAGTATTATCAATACGACGTAATGAACGTAAGACTTTCACTTTTTCTTGGCGAATACTATCTGCGGTTAAATCAGCAGGCGGGGACATTGCAATCATCGTTAAGATCTGCAACAGGTGGTTTTGTACCATATCACGCATTTGACCCGCTTGGTCGAAATATCCCCAGCGCCCTTCGATGCCAACCTCTTCTGCAACCGTAATTTGGACATGATCAATCGTTTTATTGTCCCAATTATTAACAAAGAGAGAGTTAGCAAAGCGCAGTGCTAATAGGTTTAAAACCGTTTCTTTACCTAAATAGTGGTCGATACGATAAATTTGACTCTCTTTAAAATATTTCGCCACACTATCATTAATAGAAACAGAAGACGCTAAATCCGTGCCTAATGGTTTCTCCATCACAACACGATTTGGCTCTTTATTAAGTTTTGCATGACCTAACCCTTTACACATTGCACTAAAGGTACTGGGTGGCATTGCAAAGTAATAAATAGCCGGTAATTTGTCTTGTTTTAGGTGCTTTGATAGCTCAATGAAATGATCTGTTTCATTGACATCAAGATTACAAAAATCTAAGCGATCACTTAAACGCTGCCAAATTTCAGGATTAATTTCTTCTTTTAAAAAGGTTTTTAATGCTTCGTGGGCAACATTTTTATATGCCTCAGCATCCCAATCGGCACGGCCTACACCAATAATGCGAGAGTCAGGGTGAATATATCCTGCTTTTTCCAATTGATATAATGATGGAATAAGCTTACGGCGTGCGAGATCCCCTTTCGTACCGAAGATAACCAGATCACAGGCCTGAGCAGTCGATATCGCTGCCATAGTACGTCTCCTCATGATGAGATTTTGTAATTTTGTTACAGAATTTTGTATTAATGTACTCTTTTGGGTGTATTCAGTAAATACGCTCACACATTTTAGTCTCTAACTTACCACAGATATTGTAATGCTTCATTTTATGTCTCGTGTTTTATCCTTTCTTGTAACTTTACAACAGTTTTGTTTCTTGTTTTCAGCTTTGAAAGTTAGACACACGTCATACTTTAACGAAAAAAGCCCTGTTTACCGATGGTTTACACTGCAAGCCTTGTTCTTTGCGTAGTATATTTTCATAAAACCGTTATAGATTTCTCCTTTTATTGAAATTGGCAAAGCCTAGGATCTGTATATTTAATGAATATATTGGAAAGGGTTCAGTCTAATCTGGACATCTTGAGTAAATCAGAAAAAAAAGTGGCTGAGGCTGTTTTAACTGCGCCACAAACTGTTATCCACTCTAGCATTGCCTTAATGGCTAAAACGGCTGATGTCAGCGAACCCACCGTTAATCGTTTTTGCCGTCGTATGGCAACGAAGGGATTCCCTGATTTTAAATTACAATTAGCACAAAGCATTGCCAACGGCACTCCCTATGTCAATCGTAATATTGATGATTCTGATACGGTCTCTTCTTATACCAATAAAATTTTTGAATCCGCCATGGCTGGATTAGAAAACGTCAAAACAAATATTGATATCGCTGCCATTAATCGCGCAGTGGATATTCTGACTCAAGCTAAAAAGATCTCCTTTTTTGGTTTGGGTGCATCAGCCGCCGTTGCTCACGATGCCATGAACAAATTTTCTCGTTTTAATATTCCTGTCACTTACTTTGATGACGTTGTTATGCAACGTATGAGCTGTATTAATAGCACTGATGGTGATGTTGTCGTTGTTATCTCACATACGGGGCGTACTAAAAATCTTGTTGAAATAGCTAAAATTGCACGCGAAAACGATGCTTCAGTAATTGCAATTACGACACCTGGCTCACTTTTAGCTTTTGAAGCCACCCTTCCCATTTTGCTTGATGTGCCTGAAGATACTGATATCTACATGCCGATGATCTCCCGCCTTGCCCAACTCACTATTATTGATGTTCTTGCCACCGGATTTATTTTACGCCGAGGGCCAAAATTCAGAGATAACTTGAAGCGCGTCAAAGAAGCATTACGTGATTCACGGTTTGATAAGTAACCGTTTTTAATTATTCTGTTAGTATTGTCACACTTCCTATTGTGCCCCTGACTAGATAAGTTTTTGAAAAATGGTAGCATATCTGCGAGCTAACTCTCGTATATACTGAAAACAGTAGTGTATGTTGCAATTAGCTTGATGCGTTTCACTTAACATATTGGATGAAATATTGTCTAATTTCTGTTTTATCCGATAGCCAACACCTTTCGTTCAAGGTCAACGGAGTAATACATGTCCAGACGGCTCAGAAGAACAAAAATTGTTACCACCTTAGGCCCAGCAACAGATCGTGATAATAACTTAGAAAAAATTATTATTGCTGGTGCGAATGTTGTTCGATTAAATTTCTCTCATGGTTCTGCGGAAGATCATCTTGCTCGCGCTAATCGTACGCGTGAAATTGCCGCTAGACTTGGTCGCCATGTTGCTATTCTTGGGGATCTACAAGGCCCTAAAATCCGTGTTTCTACATTTAAAGACGGAAAAGTTTTCTTGAATGTCGGTGATAAATTCTTACTTGATGCCACCCTTGAAAAAGGCGAAGGCAATCAAAATCAAGTCGGCATTGACTATAAAGGACTACCCGCTGATGTAGTTCCTGGTGATATTTTACTACTCGATGATGGCCGTGTTCAGTTGAAAGTACTTAAAGTCGATGGACTAAAAGTCTTTACTGAAGTCACTGTAGGCGGTCCTTTATCTAACAATAAAGGTATTAACAAGCTGGGTGGCGGTCTTTCTGCTGATGCATTAACAGAAAAAGATAAACAAGATATTATTACAGCTGCCAAAATTGGTGTCGATTACCTCGCGGTTTCATTCCCAAGAACCGGCGAAGATCTTAATCTCGCTCGACGTTTAGCCCGTGATGCAGGTTGTGAATGCCAAATCGTGTCTAAGGTAGAACGTGCTGAAGCTGTTGCTAATGATGAAATTATCGATGAGATCATTCTTGCATCTGATGTAGTGATGGTAGCCCGTGGCGATTTAGGCGTTGAAATTGGCGATCCAGAACTTGTTGGTGTTCAGAAAAAATTAATTCGTCGTGCTCGTCAGCTTAATCGCGTAGTTATCACTGCAACTCAAATGATGGAGTCAATGATAACAAACCCAATGCCAACACGTGCAGAGGTTATGGACGTTGCTAATGCCGTGTTAGATGGTACTGACGCTGTTATGCTATCTGCTGAAACAGCAGCAGGACAATACCCAGCAGAAACAGTTGCTTCAATGGCACAAGTCTGTTTAGGGGCAGAAAAAATGCCTGCGGCTAATGTATCTAAACACCGCTTAGATATGGTGTTTGATACCGTAGAAGAAGCCATTGCAATGTCCACCATGTATGCCGCTAACCATATGAAAGGCGTTAATGCCATTATTGCAATGACAGAATCAGGCCGTACTGCTCGCATGATGTCTCGTATCAGTACAGGTTTACCCATTTTCTCAATGTCTCGACATGAGAAAACACTCAATCAAACAGCACTTTACCGTGGTGTTACACCTGTTTATTGCAGCACTCATACTGATGGTATCGCAGCCGCAAATGAAGCTATTGGGCGTTTACGTGATAAAGGTTTCTTGGTTTCTGGTGATTTAGTGTTAGTCACGCAAGGCGACCAAATGGGCACCGTAGGCAGTACCAATACATGCCGTATTCTTACTGTTGAATAATACAGGGCTGTAAATCTTAATCGCAAAACGGGCTCTTAAGTAAGTGCCCGTTTTTTATATCTGCAATTTATGACTAATTAATCTAATATATTTTCACGTGAATAAGGCTCTATTTCCCCCCTCTCTACGTGTTTTTAATAATTTTAAGATCCACGTGTATTGTTCAGGGGATGGTGTGACTAACGCTTCTAACTCTTCATTCATTCTACGTGCAATATAAGCATCGTCTTTATCTTCAATATCATCCATTGGCTCACGAATAATTATATGAAGCTGATGTGTTTTATGACAATACACAGGAAATAAAGGTACGATAGCGGCTCGACATACTTTCATTAGACGCCCAATCGCGGGCAATGTTGCTTTATAAGTACCAAAAAAATCGACAAATTGGCTATGCTCTGCACCATGATCTTGGTCAGGTAAATAATATCCCCAGAATCCTTGTCGAACAGAAGAAATAAATGGCTTAATACCGGCTTCTCGTGAATGCAATCGTCCATCAAAGTGGTGACGTGCTTTATTCCATAAATAATCAGCAACAGGATCTTTTTGATGGTGGAACATAGCTGCCATTTGCTGGCCTTGTGCCGCTAATAGCATTGCAGGAATATCAACAGCCCAACCATGCGGTACCATAAAAATAACATTACGACCTTGCTCTTTAAAACGTTCAATAATTTCTAAGCCTTGCCAACTTGTCCGTTTTAATATGCGCTCAGGCCCTCTTAAGCAAAGCTCTGCTAACATAACAAAAGATTGAGGCGCCGTTTCAAACATACTATCAAGGACTGTTTCACGTTGTGTTTTATCCCATTTTGGGAAACAGTATCTCAAATTGATATCGGCACGACGTCTCGCGCTTTTCGCTTTACGTCCAACAAAACGACCAATAGAAGCAAGAAATGGATCACGCCATTTAACTGGTATATAAGCCAATGCACTTAAAACACCGGCACCCACCCAGGTCCCCCAGTGACGAGGATGTAAATACGCACGGTGAAATGTAGGTACATAACCCGCTTTGCTATCTGTATCTTTTTCTTTATTCATCAGATAATTCTCTGAACTAACATCCCTAATAGGCGTAAAAAACGTTAAAACAAAAACGGATGATATCAATCATCCGCTTTTATGTCTTTAAGATCGTGGTTATTGTCAATCGGCTAGCACTAATTGAGGCTTAATCTCTTTGACTTTGGCTAGATATTCTTGCTTATCTTTACCAGTTAAACCATCAGCACGCGGCAAGGTTGCCGTTAATGGGTTAACAGCTTGTTGGTTGATCCACATCTCATAGTGTAAATGAGGTCCAGTAGAACGTCCTGTATTACCTGATAAGGCAATTCTATCACCACGTTTAACTCGTTGCCCCGGTTTTACCAATAATTGGCGCAAATGCATATAACGTGTGGTGTATTGGCTACCATGACGAATAGCAATAAAATTACCCGCAGCGCCACTATATTTTGCGACAATAACTTCGCCATCCCCTGTTGCTAATACTGGTGTACCTACTGGCATAGCAAAATCGACACCTTTATGAGCAGCTAAACGCCCTGTGACAGGGTTAATACGACGAGGATTGAATTGAGAAGAAACTCTAAACTGCTTTACCGTTGGAAAACGCATAAATCCGCGCTCTAATCCACCTGCTTGGCTGTCATAGAAACGGCCATCTTCAGCAAGGAAAGCATAGTAATCTTTACCCGCACTACGTAAACGGACACCAATTAGCTCACTTTGCTCGGTACGCCCATCCAGCACCTCACGAGAAAATAACGCTGCGAATTGGTCACCGCTTTGTAATTTTTTAAAGTCTACTTGCCACTGTAATGCTTTGGTGACGGCACGTGCTTCAGCATTAGTTAAACCCGCATTTGTTGCACTGACCGAAAAACTGCCACGAATAACACCTGTAGTGACACTGTTTTTCCATTCACCTTTTTGGAACTCTTTTGTTTCTTTAAAACCCGTTTCTGTACGAGTATAAATACGCGTTTCGCGACGAGAAACACCCCAGCTTAATTCTTGAAGTAATCCATTATCATCAAGTTCCCAACTAATAGATTGCCCTATTTTGAGGTTTCTGAGATCTTTATTTTGATTAGAAATAGTTGCGATATCAGCAGAATCAATACCAAATTGAGTCAGTATTGAACTTAATGAATCACCACTAGAGACGATATAAGTATGAGGAACTTGTGCAACTGCGGTACTTGTATCTGTGCCATCTTCCGCACCAACTAATCCTTCATCGGTAAGTTGATCGCTACTGTCAGTAATAATGTCATCCGTATTTTCGCCTTGATTGGCAAGAGGCATTTGAATACTGACAGGAACTTCACGACTTTGTTCATTTTGAAGTACCACAGGCCGCCAAATTGCGACGGCCAATGTTGCTGCAGTTAACGAACCAAGCATGATTTTATGTGGGAGTGGTAAACTTAAATATACCTGTGCAATGGATTTCTTCTGCTGCACGCTCTTAATTCCTTATTGTGTTTCATTCAGGCAGCTCGCATATTGGTTAGCTAGTTGGGTAAGGAATTTTACATAGCTCTCTTGAGTCAGAGAAATCCCACTTCCTAGGGGGTCTAATACACCCATTTTAACCCCAGTGCCTTTTGCCACTGTTTCTATTACTGTCGGCCTGAATTGCGGCTCAGCAAAAATGCAAGTTGCTTTTTGCTCAACCAACTGTGTTCGTATTTGATGTAATTTCTGCGCGCCTGGCTGTATTTCAGGGTTGATAGTAAAATGACCTAACGGCTTTAAATTATAATGTTTTTCGAAGTAGCCATAAGCATCATGAAAGACAAAATAACCCTTACTTTTCACAGGCGACAGAATATTAACAAGATTTTTATCAGTTTGCTTGAGTTGTTCGCTGAATTTACCTAGGTTTACGTCCAGAAGTTCTTTTTTATCTGGATAAAGCGCAATTAACCTTTCATGGATCTGTTTTGCAGACGACAACGCAATTTCTGGTGATAACCAGATGTGCATATTATAATCACCGTGAGAATGATGTTCGTGATTTTCCTCATGTTTATGCACATTGTCATCATCATCTTTCAATAAAAGCGACTTTATTTCGTCAGTTTCCGCTAAAGCCAACTTATGATTGTCTGTAAGTCTGTTTAATGGCCTATCTAAAAACACTTCCATATCAGGCCCAACCCATACCATTAGGTCTGCTGAAGTGATTTTTTTCAAATCAGACGGTTTTAACGCATAATCATGTGGAGATGCCCCATCCGGCAATAAAACTTCCGTTGGTGTCACTCCATCAGCGATAGCAGCGGCAATAAACCCGATAGGCCGAATTGAAACCACCACATCAGCCTGAACAGAAGCGCTGAATGAGCTTATCATCGCTGTCGCTAAAAATGATTTCAATAAAAAACGATGCGCAAATTTGTTGTTTTTATGTAACATAGGAAGAATTCTCGTGAATTACCATTGGAAATGTTATATTATAACGTTTCAATGATTCTGCAAGTGCTAATTTTATGTCTGACTTGATTTGTTTAAAATCGGTTTCTGTTTCTTTTGGTGAAAGAGAAATTTTAAAAGATATCTCTTTTGATTTAAAAGCAGGCCGTATTCTTACTTTACTTGGCCCTAATGGTGCGGGTAAATCCACGGTTATCCGTTTAGTTCTTGGGTTATTAAATCCAACATCAGGAAAAGTAGAACGCCATAATACGTTACGTATTGGCTATGTTCCTCAAAAGCTTTATCTCGATCCTACCATGCCATTAACTGTTAAGCGCTTTATGACGCTAAAACCCGGTGTACGAGATAAAGATATTCTCCCTGCCCTAGAGCGTGTTAATGCGGCTAAATTAATCAATCAGCCAATGCAAAAACTGTCTGGTGGTGAATCTCAGCGCGTGTTATTAGCAAGAGCCTTACTTAATCAACCTCAACTTTTAGTCTTAGATGAACCAACCCAAGGTGTTGATGTTAATGGTCAACTCGCTCTTTATGATTTAATTAATCAACTTCGTAATGAATTAGGTTGCGCCATTTTAATGGTTTCTCATGATCTTCATTTGGTAATGGCAAAAACAGACGAAGTGCTCTGTTTAAATGGTCATATTTGCTGTTCAGGCACACCGGATGTCGTTTCTTCTCACCCAGAATTTATTGCCATGTTTGGTAGTCGTGGGGCGGAACAACTTGGTATTTATCGCCATCATCATCAACACAATAAGGAGTGTCGTCATGATTGAGTTGCTGTTGCCGGGCTGGATTGCCGGTATGCTCTTAGCAATGGCGGCGGGCCCTTTAGGCTCTTTTGTCGTTTGGCGTCGCATGTCTTATTTCGGAGATACGTTAGCACACGCCTCATTACTTGGTGTTGCTTTTGGTTTGTTATTTAATATCGAACCATTCTATGCGGTGATTGCTGTTACGTTAATTTTAGCTATTTTATTAGTGTGGTTAGAACTAAAACCACAGCTTTCCGTCGATACTCTTTTAGGGATCATGGCACACAGTGCGCTTTCTTTGGGACTTGTCGTTGTCAGTTTAATGTCCAATGTCCGTGTTGATTTAATGGCATATCTGTTTGGTGACTTGCTCTCTGTAAACTATCAAGATGTCATCAGTATTTTTATTGGCGTTGTGATTGTCTTGTTTGTGATCATTCGTTCATGGCGCCCTCTACTTTCCATGACCATTAATCAAGATATGGCCTTTGTCGATGGTGTAAATATTCAACGTGAACGTTTGAAACTGATGATGATCACTGCGCTAACCATTGGTTTAGCCATGAAGTTTGTTGGAGCATTAATTATCACCTCACTGCTGATTATCCCTGCAGCAACGGCACGGCGTTTTGCTCGCTCACCAGAACAGATGGCCGTGATTGCAATCATCGTTGGTATGTTAGCAATTACAGGCGGTTTAACCTTCTCTGCGTTTTATGACACCCCCGCAGGCCCTTCAGTGGTATTAGTAGCAAGCTGTTTATTTATTTTGAGTTTGTTCGTACCTGCTAAACAGTAATTATTTCCAACACGTTAGATAAACAATCCCCCCAACAACACTATATTGTTGGGGGGGATTGTTATCTTTTGTCTATGGAATATCTAAGAAATTGATATCACTCTTTTTCACTTAATTCTGTTTCGCCTATAGGACCATAAATTAGCACATGAACATCCGTTAAGGGTTCCATTGCATTTTTGATTTTTTCATATACAACAGACCACTCTAAGCCACCTAATCCCGCCCCTAATGGTGGAATAGCAATAGATTTAATATTGCGCTGTTTGATTTCATTAACCAGTGTAATTAACCCTGCTTCAATATCTTCAATACAACTGGTATTCCGCCAGTGTCGTTTGGTTGGAAAATTGATAATAAAACGAGGATTAGCTGCCTTTTGTATCTCATAAATAAACATTACACCCGGTGTAAGTTCTTTGTTTTTGCATGCTAAAGCATAGGCGTTAAAATTATCTGGCCATGCTTTTTTAAATTGTAAGGCAATACCACGTCCCATTACACCAACACAATTAACAGCATTTACAATTGCCTCAGTATTTGCATGTAAGAGGTTGCCTCGGGTGAGTTCTATCATTTAAATCGTCTCCAACGTCGTCATACTGATATAAAGATTAAGGTTCTTCTACAATACGATTAAAATGACGATAGGCATGATTAGTGGCAACACGACCTCGTGGTGTACGCTGAATAAATCCTTGTTGGATTAAATAAGGCTCTAACACATCTTCTATGGTTTCCCGCTCTTCACCAATGGCGGCCGCTAGGTTATCTAAACCCACAGGTCCCCCCATAAATTTATCAATAATAGCGAAAAGTAATTTACGGTCTAAATAGTCAAAACCGGCCGCATCCACATTTAGCATGTCCAGTGCTTTAGAGGCGGTATCCTCATCAATGGCACCGTTACCTTTTACCTGTGCAAAGTCTCGTACACGTCGTAATAATCGGTTAGTAATACGTGGAGTGCCTCGTGAACGCATAGCAATTTGACGTGCACCTTCATCTGTCATCTCTAATCCCATAAAACTGGCACTACGAGAGACAATATGTTGGAGATCATCAACATTGTAAAACTCAAGACGTTGCACAATACCAAAGCGATCACGCAAAGGGGATGTTAAAGAGCCAGCCCTTGTGGTGGCGCCCACTAAGGTGAATGGTGGTAGATCTATTTTAATTGAGCGAGCTGCTGGCCCTTCACCAATCATAATATCAAGCTGATAATCTTCCATTGCAGGATAAAGAATTTCTTCAACCACGGGAGAAAGGCGATGGATTTCATCAATAAACAATACATCATGAGGCTCAAGGTTAGTAAGCATCGCGGCTAAATCACCCGCTTTTTCAAGTACAGGGCCTGATGTCGTACGTAAATTAACCCCCATTTCATTTGCAATGATATTTGCTAATGTGGTTTTACCCAATCCAGGCGGGCCAAAGATAAGTAAATGATCGAGCGCATCCTGACGTAATTTAGCTGCCTGAATAAAAATCTCCATTTGTTCACGAACTTGTGGTTGCCCAACATATTCGGCAAGAGATTTAGGGCGAATCGCCCTATCTATTATTTCTTCTTCAGGTTGTTGAATTTCTGCTGAAATCAGGCGATCTGCTTCAATCACAATGTATTACTCCTAAATAGCCGCACGCAATGCTTCTTTAATAAGCGTTTCACTATCTGTACCCAGTTTTGCTACTTTGCTGATCATTTTTGCTGCTTCTTGTGGTTTATAGCCTAATGCGATTAATGCAGCGGAAGCTTCAGCTTCAATATCAGCCGCTTTTGGTACTTTAGGTGAAGCACTTTCTGGTAATTCAATCTCACTATTTTCGAATAAATCACCATTAAGGCCTTTGAAGCGGTCTTTCATTTCAACCACTAAGCGTTCTGCTGTTTTCTTACCCACACCAGGTAATTTCACTAATGAAGTGATAGATTCATTTTCAATCGCAGTTACAAATTGGCGAGCAGACATACCTGATAAAATGGCTAGCGCAAGTTTAGGTCCGACACCATTCACTTTAATTAATTCACGAAAAAGTGCGCGTTCTTGTTTTTGGTTAAAACCATAAAGTAATTGTGCATCTTCACGTACAATAAATTGCGTGTAGATAATGGCTTCTTGGCCAATATCAGGCAATTCATAAAAACAGGTCATTGGCATATTGATTTCATACCCAACACCATTACCTGCTTCGATCAGCACCACTGGTGGCTGTTTTTCAAGAATAATTCCTCTGATACGACCTATCACCCTAACGCCTCCGCAAAAATAATTACGTCAAGTTTATAACATAAAAAAAGCTGGACGTATATCCAGCTCGTGAAAAACCAAAGACATTTACTAATATAGCCACTTATCTTAACCGCCCTCTCGTTAAAACCAGACGAGGATCACCCACTCGTAATAAATTTTGGTTAAAGTGGCAATGAGTGATAGCAATCGCCAACGCATCGGCGGCATCCGATTGAGGTGCAGCTGATAATTTTAATATTGATCGCACCATATGTTGTACTTGGCTTTTTTCAGCAGCCCCCGTCCCTACAACTGTTTGTTTGACTTGGCGAGCAGCATATTCAAAAACAGGAAGATCGTTATTGACTGCAGCAAGTATCGCAACACCTCGCGCTTGCCCCAGTTTTAATGCTGAATCGGCATTTTTTGCCATAAACACTTGCTCAACGGCAAACACATCCGGCGAAAATTGTGTGATAATTTCGCTAACACCAGCATAAATACGCTTAAGTCGATTAGGAAGGTCGGGAACTTGTGTACGGATACAACCACTTCCCAAGTAAATAAGTTGGCGCCCTTGCTGTCGAATTACACCGTAACCTGTAACACGAGATCCTGGGTCTATACCTAAAATGATAGCCATATCAATTCCTGTTGCCGATATGGTCGGATGGCGAGAGAAAAGAGCAAGGAAACCTGCTCTGCTCTTCTCTTCGCACTTTTGAATAACAGCAATTAATACTGTTATTTTCGATAATCGTAAGAACGATTACAGGATATCTTCTAGTTGTTTTGCAACTTCATCAGAGATATCACCGTTGTGATACACTTCTTGCACGTCATCACTGTCTTCTAACATATCGATAAGACGCATTAATTTTGGTGCAGTTTCAATATCTAATTCTGCTTTTGTCGATGGGATCATGGACACTTCGGCAGCTTCAGCAACGAAACCAGCCGCATCCATTGCATCTTTCACTTCACCAAAAGATTCTGGTGTTGTGTAAACATCAATAGCACCATCATCATAAGTTTCAACATCATCAGCGCCTGCTTCTAATGCAGCTTCCATAACAGCATCTTCATCGACACCAGGAGCATAAGAAATCACCCCTTTTTTGGTAAATAGATAAGATACAGAACCATCGGTTCCTAAGTTACCACCTGTTTTGGTAAATGCATGGCGAACATCGGAAACAGTACGATTACGATTATCACTTAAACACTCAACCATGACAGCAGTACCACCCGGGCCGTAACCTTCATAGATGATAGTTTCCATATTATCATTTTCATCATTTCCCGCACCGCGTGCAATTGCACGGTTTAATGTGTCACGAGTCATGTTGTTTGATAATGCTTTATCAACTGCCGCACGTAAGCGCGGGTTAGTTGCAGGATCACCACCACCTAAACGTGCTGCTGTAACTAATTCACGGATGATTTTAGTGAAAATTTTACCGCGTTTCGCATCTTGCGCTGCTTTACGGTGTTTTGTATTGGCCCATTTACTATGACCTGCCATGAAAATATCTCCAAACGTGGTCTAATCATTAAATAACAAATTCTTCAATCGCTTGCTGATTACTAGCAGATTTTGTTAGTTTTGCCGCTAGTGGCGCGTCTAGCCATTGGTATTGCGAATGCTCTGTTAGCATAATTTCTCGCTCTGCTGGAAGCGCTAACGTAAACCAATGTTCCTGACAATGTGTCACATTGGGTGCATAACGATGTCGAAAATGTGCAAATATCTCAAAGAGAATCGAGCGATGGCAATCCACCAGCTCAAGATTTTCACCTATGATATCAATTCCCACTTCTTCTTGCACTTCACGCAATGCCGTTTGAAAAGGCATTTCCCCCTCTTCTAAACTACCTGTCACTGATTGCCAGAAATCAGGATCATCTCGACGCTTCAGCATAAGCACCCGTTTGGTCTCTTTTGCATAAATAACAACTAAAACGGATATCGGGCGCTTATATTTCATTATTTACTCTTTATCTTCGCTAACTTCTTTTTGAGTAACTGCAATTGCTAACTCTTTTAAAGCATCTTCATTCGCAAAGCTTGGTGCATTAGTCATTAAACACGCGGCTGCGGTTGTTTTAGGAAATGCAATAACATCACGAATATTATCAGTACCTGTTAACAGCATTACTAAACGGTCTAAACCGAAGGCTAAGCCCGCATGTGGTGGTGTACCAAATTTCAATGCATCTAATAAGAAACCAAATTTCTCTTGTTGCTCATCAGGCGAAATTCCTAAAATGCTAAATACCGCTTGTTGCATTTCATTACGGTGAATACGCACTGAACCGCCACCCACTTCATAACCGTTAATAACCATATCATACGCATTTGCGACTGCTCCCACAGGGTGTGCTGTCAACTCAACAGGTGATAAGTCTTTTGGTGAAGTAAATGGATGGTGCATTGCGCTTAATTCCCCAGTCTCTTCATCTTCTTCAAACATAGGGAAGTCAATAACCCATAAGGGTTTCCATGCATTTAAATCTGTCAGTTCAAGGTCACGACCGACTTTCAAACGCAGAGCCCCCATTGCATCACTCATTGTGCCTTTACGACCCGCACCAAAGAAAATTAAATCGCCATCAGTTGCACCTGTGGTTTCTAAGAGACTATTAACAACATCGTTAGTCAGGAATTTAGCAATTGGGCTTTGTACACCTTCAATACCTTTTGCACTTTCATTGACCTTCATCCACGCAAGGCCTTTAGCACCGTAAATACTGACAAATTGTGTATATTCATCAATGTTTTTACGAGTTAATGATGCTCCACCTGGCACACGCAGTGCGATAACACGGCATTTTTCATCATTTGCTGCTTGTGCAAATACACTGAACTCTACATCTTTGACTAAATCAGCAATGTCTTTGAGTTCCATTGGATTACGTAAATCTGGTTTGTCTGAACCATAGCGACGCATTGCTTCTGCAAAGGTCATGACAGGGAATGCCCCTAAATCGACATCAAGAATATCTAACCATAATGCATGGATCATACGCTCCATCACTTCGCGTACTTGATCTGCACTCATGAAAGAGGTTTCAACATCGATTTGTGTAAATTCAGGTTGACGATCGGCACGTAAGTCTTCATCACGGAAGCATTTTACGATTTGATAGTAACGATCAAAGCCCGACATCATTAACAGCTGTTTAAACAGCTGTGGTGATTGTGGTAATGCGTAAAATTTACCTTTATGAACACGGCTTGGCACTAAATAGTCACGCGCACCTTCAGGTGTTGCTTTTGTCAGCATTGGGGTTTCAACATCAATGAAACCTTCGCCATCCATAAAACGACGAACAAAGCTTGTTATTTTAGCGCGGGTTTTTAAGCGATCAGACATTTCAGGGCGACGCAGGTCTAAATAACGATAAGTTAAACGACGCTCTTCACTATTTGTTTGATTACTATCTAACGGTAATGGCTCTGAACGGTTAAAAATAGACAGAGATTCTGCCGCTAACTCAACTTCCCCTGTTGCCATATTTTTATTAACTTGGCTATCAGGACGAGCGCGTACTGTTCCTGTGACTTGAATACAAAATTCATTACGCAGTTCTGATGCCTGAGAAAATGCCTCTTTCTGCTCTGGGTCAAAGAAGACTTGAACAATACCTTCGCGATCTCGCATATCTATAAAGATAAGTCCACCTAAATCACGGCGACGATTAACCCAACCACAAA
This sequence comes from Proteus vulgaris, assembly GCA_901472505.1. Classification (NCBI taxonomy): domain Bacteria; kingdom Pseudomonadati; phylum Pseudomonadota; class Gammaproteobacteria; order Enterobacterales; family Morganellaceae; genus Proteus; species Proteus vulgaris. The sequence continues at coordinate 3,496,969 of LR590468.1, read as the reverse complement.
GAGTCACTTTTTGGCCCACATGGGCGCTATTCAACTGCCCACAATAATTAGTACGCATACAATATCCTTTTACTCAGCTTGTTGTGCTTTCTGCTGCGGAAATTTTGGCAATAGTCTTTTTCGAGTAGTGTCAAAAAAAAGGCAGACATTATAACGAAAATTCTTCCTGGAGATAAGAGTATAGACCTAGTTTATATGATACATCTTTTCAAGGATTTGCTAATCCCCAAACAATTAATTAATAATAATTATTTATAGCGACAGATGTCGCTTTGAGGTTTATCATTAAATTCGCCGTTTTTTGGCTTTGGCAATGGAGAAAAGATGGTTAGCTCGCTTTATATCGTACTGGGCGCACTGTTATTGATTAAATTGTCCCTCAATGTCGTAAAACTCAGAACACAATATCGGGTTGCTTATGGTGATGGTGGCTTTTATGAATTACAAACTGCCATCCGTGTTCACGGTAATGCGGTAGAATATATTCCTATTTCCATGGTTTTATTACTGGTCATGGAAATGAATGGAGCTTTTGTTTGGATGGTGCACATCTGTGGTTCAATTTTAATCGTCGGTCGCTTTTTACATTCATATGGATTAAACACCGTGAACTTCGCTGGCGTCGTTCAGGCATGGCTGCCACTTATTTATCAATGTTATTGATGATCATTGCTAATATTTATTTCCTGCCTTGGATACAAATCTTTTCCTTTTATTACTAAGTCCTTTAGGAATAATATGATCATCCATGATCAAAACCGACATCCTTGCTGTTGTGTCTAATAACGGCAAGGGATCAAAAAGGTTTATTTATTTTTTCCAATTTCTTTCTAAAGAATGCAACTTTGTGAGCACCGTCGCTTCTGGTAGAATGCTCACTTCTTTTATTCCTAAAACCTATTTTAGTTATGTCGAATTCAAAATCATCACAACAAGACAGCTTATTTGCGACCCCTATTGCTAACCTGGGTGACTGGCGCTTTGATGAAAAAGTCGCTGAAGTGTTTCCTGATATGATAAAACGCTCTGTACCTGGTTACTCTAATATCATCTCTATGATTGGTATGCTTGCAGGTCGCTTTGTTACCCCCAATAGCCAAGTCTATGATTTAGGCTGCTCTTTAGGTGCGGCCACGCTTTCCATGCGTCGTAATATTGATGTTGCGGGTTGCAAAATTATTGGTGTGGATAATTCACCCGCCATGGTAGAACGCTGTCAACGCCATATTGATGCTTATAAAGCGGATACACCCGTCGATATTATTGAAGGTGATATTCTTGATATCGACATTAATAATGCCTCAATGGTCGTGCTTAACTTCACCTTACAATTCTTAGCGCCAAGCGATCGCCAAATATTATTAAACCGCATTTACCAAGGCCTAAATCCCGGTGGCGTGTTAGTACTTTCTGAAAAATTCAGTTTTGAAGATAAAAAAATTGGTGAATTACTGTTTAATATGCACCATGATTTTAAACGTGCTAACGGTTACAGCGAATTAGAAATCAGCCAAAAACGTAGTATGTTAGAAAATGTCATGCTAACAGACTCGGTTGAAACGCATAAAGCTCGCTTACATAATGCAGGTTTTCCACATGCAGAAGTTTGGTTCCAATGTTTTAATTTCGGCTCGCTTTTAGCGATTAAAGGCAATAACTAATGATTAATTTTGGCTCGTTCTATCAACTTATTGCGCAAGATGAGCGCTTATTTCATTGGTTAGATACATTACCAGCTCAATTATCAGAATGGCGCTCAAATGCGTTACATGGTCACTTTTCCTCATGGGAAAGAATGCTCGATGGTTTGCCAGACATTACCCCTACTGAACTTGATTTAAAAAATGGCGTGATTGCCAATAGAACGCCCGCATTAAGTGCTGGTGAACAACTGGGTTTGAACAATATTCTGAAGTCTTTAATGCCATGGCGAAAAGGCCCTTTCTCCCTTTATGGGTCGATATTGATACAGAATGGCGCTCAGATTGGAAATGGGATCGTGTTTTGCCTCACCTTTCGCCTCTTGAAGGTCGTTTGGTGTTGGATGTCGGTTGTGGCAGTGGCTATCACATGTGGCGAATGTTAGGTGAAGGGGCTGAATGTGTTGTGGGGATCGATCCCACTCAACTCTTTTTATGTCAATTTGAAGCCGTCAGAAAATTATTAGGAAATGATCAACGTGCACATTTAATTCCTATTGGCATTGAACAGATGCCAGAATTAAAAGCCTTCGATACCGTATTCTCAATGGGAGTGCTTTATCATCGTCGTTCACCACTGGATCATCTATGGCAATTAAAGAATCAATTGGTTTCAGGCGGTGAATTAGTATTAGAAAGCCTCGTTGTTGATGGTGATGAATTTCAATGCCTGATCCCTGGTGAACGTTATGCACAAATGCGTAATGTGTACTTTATCCCGTCGGCAAAAATGCTAAAGTTTGGTTAGAAAAATGTGGTTTTAAAATGTACACATTGTCGATGAAAATACAACCTCTCTGGATGAGCAACGTAAAACAGATTGGATGATAACAGATTCATTAGACGCATTCTTAGATGCGAATGATAAAACAAAAACAGTTGAGGGTTATCCTGCGCCTAAACGAGCAATATTAATTGCAACTAAGCCTTAAATTTTTATTTGGATCTAAGGGGATATCAAGTTATTAAATATCCCTTTATTTCATAAAATGGATCCTATTTTTATTAAAAATATCTTACACGCCCCTTTATTTGCAGATGAACGATTAAAGAAATTATGGCGAAAACACCAAAGAACAAAGTGGCTATTCAAAAGAAAATAACACAAAAAAAACAACACACCCTTTTACAAAAGAATAAGCATCAACAATACGATGTTCCTCTTTTCTCATCCTTTGTAGAAACAACATCAGCAAAACATCTGCCACTGACGCCATTACAACGTGGAGTACAAATCTTTTTTTCATTATTTGACTATGCCACGCAACTTTTATATATCGCTTTTATTATTACCGTATGGTGGTTTCCTGAACATTTTTCAGTTCAAACCAATTTATAACCTAACCGTTTTATTCTTATTTGAATTTATTCTCGTGCATTCAGGTGTGTTTATGGCAGCCTTTGGTCGTACTAAACTTGTTTTTGCTCTTATTCCATTTTATGGAATATTTGCTCTTATTATCAATAGTATGATTATGGGGGATGAAAATCTGATTATTTGGCTCTATGTAGTAATTGTTGCAAATCGAATTATCAGTGGTTATCAAGTGAAAACAAAAGAAGAAATGGGGAAAAATTTATTCTATTCTGCACTATTAGTTTTAAATTTTATGCTATGCCTTTTTTCCGTCATGATTTTTCAATTTTTAGTCCCTTATGGTGGATTAACACCCGAATATTTAGACAATATTAATTATCTTTATTTAATTCCACAGCATAGTGATTATTTTAATGTTCCACATATTGGTATGGCTTACGGCACTCTATTTTATGGTATCCCTTTAGCTTGCATAACCTATATTAATATATCATCGATTTATAAACGGATAATGTTAGAAAAATAAAAACTACTCACAGCGTGCCTTATTCGACACTTGTTGTTCATCTTTATTCATGCTTTAATACAGAAGTTATCACCCCCCTATTATTTCTCTTTTTAAGAAGGCACATCCCTACGATGAACTAAATTCTGCCAGAAAATATTTCAAATACTATTTTGGATATTCATTCTCTGTTACTGGCAGACAATAATTTATTTCGTCGCATCAAGAAGAAGATTTCTGCTGTCTGCCGCCTATTTCGCTTAGGAGGTATTACTATGGCAATAGCCTGTCACTTTTCACAACTTACTATAGAATTTAATCAAGAACCTCTTTTCTCGCGATTAACTCGCGCATTAGCTTGTCAGCAAAATGCATTAATCGGCTATAACGGTAAAGGTAAATCCGTATTATTAAAATTATTAGCAAAAAAAATAACGCCATCATCTGGGCTAATTAATTGGAATATCCCTTTTATATATGTTGACCAATTCACACGACTTCAAGGCAATACAGTTGCTGAAGCATTGGATATAAATGAAATTTATCAAGCCTTCCAACGCGTTGATACAGGGACTGCAACATTAAAAGACATTGAATTACTTGATGGCAAATGGCAACTCCCTGTTACTTGGCAAAATTTATTAGATTCAGCACAGCTTGCTGTCGCACTTGATACCCCCATTGCGCATTTAAGTGGAGGAGAACAAACGCGCTTGGCACTTTGCCACGCATTTTTACAAACAGATTGCTTTCTCTTATTAGATGAACCCGATAATCATCTCGATTATCAAGGGCAACAGTGGCTAATAAAACAATTAGCAAAACATAAATCAGGATCACTTATCGTAAGCCATAATCGAAAATTACTCACTTATACAGACACTATTTTAGAGTTAAGTGAAAAAGGTTTATCTGAATATGGTGGAAATTATGCTTTATATGAAACACAAAAAAGTGCAGAAATCGCATTTTTAGACACGACCAGTGAACGATTAAATAGTCAGATTAAAAATGAAAAGCGCCAACAACAAGCCACATTACAAAAAGCTATACAACGTAGACATCAAGGGGAGTCAATCAGACAAAGTGGCTCCCAGTGCTTACTTTTGCTGGATATGCAGAAAAACAGAGCAGAACAACGACAATCTGCTGTAGCAAAAACGCCATCAGCGTGTAATAGAAGAGATGCAGTCTCAAAAACAAGGTATTGATGAAGAAAAGTCACATATCCATCAACAAAAAATCACGTTGAATTATCAAAGTGAAGGCCATCGCTTAAATGTGTTTGTTGATAATCTTCAACTTCCCTATGGCTACCCACACCCTATTTCATTTTCAGCTTATAGTAATGAACATTGGCACATTAAAGGTAAAAATGGGTGCGGAAAATCAACATTATTGAAATGTTTGATCCAGCAATTTGCTCCACTCTCTGGTGAGTTTCGTCTAAATCAAGGCTATTGTTATCTCGATCAACACCTTACTTTACTTGATAAAACATTGCCTGTTGCACAAGCGTTACATCAGTATCAACCTGCCATTTCTATCGAACAATGGCGAACTCGACTGGGGATGTTGAGAATTAGAGGTAATAAATCTTTACTACCACTTGAAAAACTAAGTGGTGGAGAACAATTAAAAGCAACATTATTGGCTTTAACACATAGTCCAAAACCCCCCGCGATCTTATTGCTTGATGAACCTGATAATCATCTTGATATTGAGTCCAAACAACTATTAGAGAATTTATTAGTTGAATATCAAGGTACATTGTTATTGGTTTCTCACGATGAAGTCTTTGTTGAACACTGTGGTATAACACATACCTTGGTATTAGACGATATTGCATAAAAAACTGCGCTATAAAAGGCGCAGTTCTAAAATCGCTCACTAACGTTAATTTAATTAAAATTAAGAAGCTAATGGCGTATGAATACTCATAATATCTTTCATCGCTTCAACGGTATCTTCATCTACACAATAATGTGTGAATTCATCAACCTCGCTATCAGAGCTCATTGTTACACCTGCTTTACGATAAATCATGGTTGAAGGTGCCACTTTTCCTGCTGAACTGTGTATTTCTTTTAATCCTACATCTAGGAATTTTTGGATATTACTGAGCCTTACGCCAGCACCAGCCATAATTATAGGGCCTTGTGATTTTTCATTTAATGTACGTAATAAAGGTAAACCTAATTCCGCATTCGCTTGTTGGCCTGAAGTTAAAATACGAGAAACACCTAACTGTGTCAGTTGTTCTAACCCCAATAAGGGGTTAACACACATATCAAAAGCGCGATGAAAAGTAATGGCTAAAGGGCCAGCAAGCTCCATTAAAATATCCATTTTAGGCAAATCAATATGCCCTTCTTCATTTAAAAGACCAACAACCGCACCTGGAAATCCCATATCACGGATAAGACTAATATCATTTTTCATAGCTGAAAAATCAGCTTGTGTGTAACAAAAATCCCCACCTCGAGGGCGAACAATAGGATGAACGGGAATACGAACCAGATCTCTGACTTGTCTTAGCATCCCAAAACTTGGCGTAATGCCACCTTCTGAAGGACTCGTGCATAGCTCAATTCTATCTGCACCTGCTCGTTCTGCCACTAGCGCACATTCTGCGCCAAAACAACAAATCTCCAACGTAGTCATATCATCCCTCTTTATCCTTAATACAGAAAGTAATCAGAAAATAAATATCATTTCTTAGCGATTACTAACAATAGTTGTCGAATATCGTTATTCATTCAATTCTGCTATCAGAATTTTGTGCTGACACAAGCAAACTATTTTCTGAAAGTGTCGCTCAACACTCACTTTCTACGATTTCAAGTAACGAATAAGGATGATACTTTACTGTCACTTTCCCGTTAGAAATAGCTACCGTTGGATTAGGCAACCGTTCTTTCTCACCTTTAGGTTCACTGATTTTTAAGCTAACACTCTCAGGTAACGTTTGGGGTAAAAAAGACATGACTTTATTCACTAAATCTGCGGGCTCGACGGGGATCACTTGCTCAATATGTTCCCAACCTTGGTATTCATATATTTTATGTGTAGGGAATGGTAATTCAACAATAGAAACCGCTTGATTTAAAACCGTTAATGCCGTGTCTAATTGAAAAAGATAAATTGGGCGCCCATTAATAACATTATCAGAAATACACTTTCCACATAGACTAAGCCCTTTTCGCCACTGCTCAGCCAACGTTAAATCGTGACAACGTAACGAAATATGATCCGTAAGATAATATGTAAAATTTAAACCTAACTGATTAGCAAGCTGTGTCATTTTTTCTTCAAACAGAGGAAGCGCGTGAGTTAAATCATTTAATTGAGGGATTGAAGAAAATAACGCCATGTTGAATAACCTTAATGAAAAAACAGAGAAAAAACCTTAAAGATAAGGCGCAGATAGTAGCATGTTCTAGCCGGAATATGTTATAAATTCAAGGTTAATCCTAATTCTTTATAATAAACCTGTCAGGCTTTTGTCGTCAGGTTTTATTTTCTCAATAATTTAAGGTAACCCGGTGAATATTCAGGCTTTTCTTTCAGAAAAAAATCAGTGTGGCAATGTGTGCTGCTGGCGCACCCGCTGATAGCGAACCTCTTGTCCGTCAGTCAGCCAAAGTACAATTTGGTGACTATCAGGCAAATGGTGTCATGGGAGCAGCAAAGAAAATGGGGATCCCACCCCGACAACTCGCAGAAAAAATTCTGGAACAGCTTGATATTACAGGTATTGCAGATAAAGTTGAAATTGCAGGTCCTGGCTTTATCAATATCTTCTTATCTCCGCAATGGGTTGCTAAACAAGCTGAAAACGCATTAGTCGATGAACATCTGAATGTAACACCTGTTGCACCTCAAACTATTGTTATCGACTATTCATCACCAAACGTTGCAAAACAAATGCATGTTGGCCACTTACGCTCCACCATTATTGGTGATGCAAGTGCACGTACTTTATCTTTCTTAGGTCATAACGTTATTCGTGCTAATCACCTCGGTGATTGGGGTACACAATTTGGTATGTTAATTGCGTACTTAGAGAAAAAACAAAACGAAAATGCCGCAGATATGGCATTATCTGATCTCGAAGAATTCTATCGTGAAGCAAAAAAATGTTATGACGAAGATGAAGTCTTCGCCGAGCGTGCACGTAATTACGTTGTAAAATTACAAGGTGGTGATGAGTATTGTCGTACAATGTGGCGCAAACTTGTTGATATCACTATGCAACAAAACCAAGTGACTTATCAGCGTCTTAATGTCACGCTAACTGAAGATGACATCATGGGTGAAAGCCTTTATAACCCGATGTTGCCTGGCATTGTCGCTGACCTAAAAGCAAAAGGCCTTGCTGTAGAAAGTGAGGGGGCAACGGTTGTTTTCCTGGATGAGTATAAAAACAAGGAAGGCGAACCTATGGGTGTTATCGTTCAGAAAAAAGACGGTGGCTACCTTTATACAACAACGGATATTGCTTGTGCTAAATATCGTCACGAACACCTACATGCTGACCGCGTGCTCTATTATATCGACTCTCGCCAACATCAACATTTAATGCAAGCGTGGACTATTGTCCGTAAAGCAGGTTACATCCCTGATTCAATGTCACTTGAACACCATATGTTCGGTATGATGTTAGGTAAAGATGGTCGCCCATTTAAAACACGTTCTGGTGGTACTATCCGTTTAACGGATTTACTCGATGAGGCACAAGAAAGAGCACGTACATTAATCGCTGAAAAAAATCCAGATATGGATCAAGACGAGTTAAATAATGTTGCTCGTGTTGTCGGTATTGGTGCTGTTAAATACGCTGACTTATCTAAAAACCGTACAACAGATTACATCTTTGATTGGGATCTGATGTTAAGTTTTGAAGGTAATACCGCACCTTATATGCAATATGCTTATACTCGCGTTGCCTCAATCTTCAAACGCGCAGAAATTGATGAGAACACATTAACGCAACCTATCGAGTTAACACAATCTCATGAAAAACAACTTGCACTGCGTTTAGTGCAATTTGATGAGACTATCATGCAAGTTGCTCGCGAAGGAACACCTCATGTGATGTGTGCTTATCTCTACGATCTGGCACAAACCTTCTCGGGTTTTTATGAAAACTGCCCTATCTTATCTGCTGAAGATGAAAGCATTCGCCAAAGTCGCCTAAAACTGGCTCGCTTGACGGCAAGAACATTAAAGCAAGGTTTAGATACATTAGGAATTGAAACAGTTGATAGAATGTAATTAGCTCAATATGCAAATGACATAGACAGAAAACCGATGGCATTAACCATCGGTTTTTTTATCTATTACTCTTAATTCAATATCGTCAAAAACCACTTCTAACAATCACTCAATAAACTTCCAATGCTATTTAGTCTAATCTTCATTAGCAGTTATAACATCCTGACACAATAGCCCTCTGATATCTTTTACCTCAATCCAACCATCAACGCTATCTATTGGTTTGCTTGGGCTATAAAGGCGATCGTTGACATCTTTAGCCGTAAATGACAGCTGTTCATTTGTCTTGTCAAATACCCCCACACAATTAACTGGCGTTAATTTTGAGGTATTAAATTTCCCGTCAGCAGTACAACCAGCAAGAAATAACGTAGCTAATGACACAGAGATGATAATGGCTTTTTTCATAGTAGATCCTTGACACTCTTTTATTTTTATTCTTACTAAAAAAATCAACTAATTGATTGTTCAGTCGTCTTTAAACTTGGAATATCTAATCGTTTATAACTACTTTGAGTATAACGAACAAACGAAGAAATATTTGAGTTATTGAGCTATTAATGAAAAAAATAAGAACGGTGGCGAATGATTTGAAAAGAGAGGGAAAAACAGAAAACAATGGCGGACAAATGAAAGCAATAATTAGTGTACCATACCGAATTACCAGTAATCTAATTGTCTATTAATAATAGATTTAGCATTAATTTCATTATTCACACGACCTATTGTTTACTGCTTATCCCCAGCAATCGTATTACCTATTTGAAGCGCAGACAAAATAGATATGATCACTTTCAGTAGTACTGAACGATAACAAGCAAATAACTTTACAGTCACGGTTAATCTACCTGAATAAAGAAATAATAATATGTCTTAAATCAAAAAAATCAAATATTTTAAAATATACTGCAATATTTTGAAATATTTGTAATATCTCATCATTTAGTAAGAAATATTTAACAGATGTGTCATTTTTTAAACCTAGACAACACCAGAGAGTTTATCTAAAAAAAGATAATTCGTCAAACCGTAAGTACTTAGAATATAGCGTCTATTTTTTTACTTTATGTAGAATCTCACCATTGATCAACAAATTGTCTAAAGATATTCGATATGATTAATGATTAGAATAATTTATGAATATTTCTTAAAAAACACATGTTAATGCCGAAAAACTGTATAAATCATTCAGAAATTGGAAAAAAAATTTAATAAAAAAAATAATGAAGAAAAAAAATTTCTGCGTTTTTTATTCTATTTTTCTTTTTAGACGGCATAAAGCCAATCTAACTAAATGCCAAAAGTGTGATCAATGTTGCATTATAAATAGTCTAGAAATAGAGAAAGGATCTAAATGAGAGGAATAACACTGATAAAAATATTGTTAATTTAATCTCCCCGCTTTTATCCCAAAAGCGAGGAGTCTATCTTATGAGTTATAAAGCAGCACGTAATGAAAAATGTCGAGGTCTAAAACCTAATATATACAAGGCAACAAAATAACTACCAGCCCCGACTACAACGACCAGTAATAGACGTAAAATACGCATTAGCATACTTCCCACATCCCAGCTTGGCATAACCCATAACATGCCAACTAAAACAGCCCCCATAACCACCAGCGCAACCGCTAGTTTTAATAAAAATACAGGCCACCCCGCCAAAGGTTGATAAATATTTTTTCTTACGGATTTGCCAAAACAGCATCGCAGCATTAAAACAGGCGGCAATACCGATTGAAAGCGCAAGACCAACATGTTTTAGGCTACCAATAAATGCAAGATTCATTAATTGTGTCAGTATTAATGTTGCAATAGCAATTTTTACTGGTGTTTTAATATCCTGACGAGAATAGAAACCTGGCGCTAGGATTTTTATGATAATAAGCCCCATCAGCCCAACACAGTAAGCAATTAACGCCTGTTGTGTCATTAACGCATCGTGAGCTTTAAAATTTCCGTACTGAAATAAAGACGCTGTTAACGGCCCAGATAATACAGCTAAACCAATAGTACAAGGCAAGGCTAATAAAAAGCACAATCTTAACCCCCAATCCATCAGCTTTCTATATTCTTCAGTATTCCCACTAGCAAAGCTCTTTGATAATGAAGGAAGTAAAATAGTTCCCAATGCAACCCCTAAGACGCCTGTAGGTAACTCCATTAATCGGTCTGCATAATACATCCATGAAACGGAGCCTGAAACTAAAAAAGAGGCAAAAATTGTATTGATAATTAGGGAAATTTGGCTAACTGAAACACCCAAAATAGCTGGCCCCATTAATTTTAAAACACGCCAGACTCCGCTGTTTTTAAATGAGACTCGAGGTAGTACAAGCATACCGATTTTTTTTCAAATGTGGTAATTGATAACCAAGTTGTAATATCCCACCAGCAACAACCGCCCATGCCAATGCCATAATGGGGGGATTACAATAAGGAGCAACAACCAAAGCAAAAAAGATCATGCTGATATTGAGTAAAGTGGGTGCAAAAGCAGGTACTGAAAAACGGTTCCAGGTATTTAGAATTGAACCCGTTAAAGAAGCCAATGAAATAAGAAAAATATAAGGGAACGTTATTCGCAATAAATCAGTCGTAAGTTGAAACTTATCTGGTGAGTTACTAAAACCTGGCGCTGTGACATAAATAACCCATGGTGCAGCGACAATACCAATCAACGTAACAATCGCAAGGATCAACGTCAGCATACCTGAAACATAAGCAATAAAAGTACGTGTTGCTTCATCGCCCTGCTGATTTTTATATTCTGCTAATATCGGAACAAAAGCTTGAGAAAATGCGCCTTCAGCAAAAATACGGCGAAGTAAATTTGGTAATTTAAACGCAACAAAAAAAGCATCTGTTGCCATACCTGCGCCAAAAATACGCGCAATGATTGCATCACGAATAAATCCTAAGACCCGTGAAAACATAGTCATAGAACTCACCGCAGCAAGTGATTTAAGTAAATTCATAAAATCATTCTAATTTTTGTTGAATGGAATAAAAAGAAAGGGACTATACTCCGTCTCTAACATCGAAAAATCAATCTTCAATTCGCTAGGAATAAGCTGACTCTGTTTATTTTTACCCAGCAAAACAATAAAAAAAACACCTATTCTTAACGCTTCGTGCGTATCTTTCTCAACATCATTTCCAGCATAAGAAGTTAGAAAGATAATTATCAACAATACTTTTCTGTTATTACGATCAATATATTTAACGTTTAAAATAGCTTCGCGTTGTTAATGCAGTCAGTACGTGATCTCGCCATTCTTGATTAATTTGCAGGTAGTTTTTGGCGTACCCTTCTCGTTCAAAGCCATGTTTGGCCAATAAATTTCCACTACGTAAATTATGAGGCATATAATTCGCCATAATTCGATGCATACCCTGTTGTCTTTGCATATAACGGAGTGTTTCCGTTAAAGCTTCAGACATATACCCTTGCCCTTGCCATTTTTCACCGACTGAATATCCCAAAAAACAGGCATTAAAAGCGCCACGCATAACATTACTGTAATTAGCAACACCAATAATTTCATCTTCTTTCTGCGTTAATAACAGAAAATGAAAAGCGCTTTCTTGCCGGTGTAATTCATTCATATATTGTAAACGATGTTCCCAACCAGAAGGTAAATAGTGTGTTTTATCTCTTAATGGTTCCCAGGGAATTAAAAAACGACGATTTAATGTATAATAATTAGCCAATCTTTCTGCATCTCGTTCGTATGCTAAACGAATGATCATTCTTTGTGTTTCAAAACGAATTTTAGGAATTCCACCACGATAACCAAACATTACGATCTCATTATCCTTTGATATAAATAAGCCTAATTCTGAAGCAACTCTTCTTATTCTGCCACTAACCTTAATAAAAAAATATCATCTTTAATTTACTAGGAATTATGCACATTTAGAGACAGAATAGTCGAAGAAATAAATTATTTCATTCCCCCCCTTATTTATTTAAATTATTTGCTTATTGATGGTGAGTAATGGCACTGGTAACACAAGCCCGTACCTTGGGTAAATACTTCCTCCTAATTGACAATATGTTAGTTGTCTTAGGCTTTTTTGTCGTTTTTCCACTTATTTCCATTCGTTTCGTCGAACAATTGGGTTGGGCTGGTGTTATTGTTGGTTTTGCGTTAGGGCTTAGGCAATTAGTTCAACAAGGTCTAGGTATTTTTGGTGGCGCTATTGCAGACCGATTTGGTGCAAAACCAATGATAATAACAGGAATGTTATTACGCGCTTTAGGTTTTGCTTTAATGGCAATGGCAGACCAACCTTGGATACTTTGGTTATCTTGCATTTTATCCGCATTAGGGGGAACATTATTTGACCCGCCTCGCACCGCACTGGTTATTAAATTAACCCGTCCTTATGAACGTGGTCGTTTTTATTCTTTATTATTAATGCAAGATAGTGCCGGTGCTGTTATTGGTGCGCTTATTGGTAGTTGGTTATTACTATATGATTTTCATTTAGTATGCTGGGTTGGCGCAGGTGTTTTTGTTATCGCCGCTTTATTTAACGCTTGGCTATTACCTGCCTACCGTATATCTACCACCAAAACACCAATTAAAGAAGGATTAAATCGTGTATTCCTGGATAAACGCTTTGTCAGTTATGTCTTAACGTTAACAGGCTATTTTGTCTTATCTGTTCAAGTTATGCTGATGTTCCCTATTATCGTCAACGATATTGCTGGCACACCGACTTCTGTAAAATGGATGTATGCCATTGAAGCCTTACTTTCTTTAACGTTGCTTTATCCTATTGCTCGCTGGAGTGAGAAACGCTTCAAATTAGAACAACGTTTAATGGCGGGTTTATTTTTAATGAGCATCAGCATGTTCCCTGTTGGTATGATCCACTCATTACAAGGTATTTTTCTAATTATTGGTTTATTCTATCTCGGTACTATTACCGCAGAGCCTGCGCGTGAAACGTTAAGTGCATCACTTGCCGATCCTCGGGCTCGTGGCAGTTATATGGGATTTAGTCGATTAGGTTTAGCTTTTGGTGGTGCCATTGGATATACAGGCGGTGGATGGATGTATGACTTAGGTAATCAATTCAATATGCCTGAATTACCTTGGTTTTTACTAGGAACGGTTGGTTTCATAACACTTTATGCACTACACCGCCAATTTAATCGTAAAAAAATAGAAACAGCCATGCTTACTCCCTAAAGATCAGGTAAACTCTTAATTATCAGTGATCAAGGAGTGTTTATGAAAGCTATTTTTCTAACAACCATGTTCGTATTAACAAGCTTAGTCACAGGTTGTGATCAGCTAAAACAATTTGATGTAAGTGAAAACCTCATTAATGACTATATCAGTCAAAAAACAAATTTTCAGAAACATATAGGTGAAGATGACGTTGTATCTGCTGATATTAAATTAAGCAATCTTACTATTCAAATTGGCCGTACTGAGCCGGGTAAAATTAACCTTTCTGGTACAGCCGACCTAAAAAATTAACTCATTCTTTGGTAAAACCAGTGCCAAAGTTGATCTTATATTATCAGGTCAACCCTCTTATCAAGCAGATCAAGGGGCGATATATATAAAATCAATGACTATTGATAACTACAAAGTATCACCAGAAAAAATGGATGCGGTAGTTGTGGCACTAAAACCTTATTTAGATACAACAATCACAACTTACTTTGATAATCAACCTGTTTATGTTCTTGACCCAGAAAAAAATAGTGCCGAAGCTGCAGCGTTTAAACTAGCTAAAGGGATTGAAGTTAAGCCAGGTAAATTCGTGATCCAACTCTAATAGTTACGTGAGTTGATTAAAAATATTTATCGTCATTAACGAGAAAGGCAAACCTAATGGTTTGCCTTTTTTATGAATAGTAAAATACCATTACAAAGAAAGTATGATATTACTCTGATTCAGCCTCTTCGCTCTCGGCATCATCAGAGAGTTCTTCACGTAATGCTGATAATGCGCCCCGTGCAATACCTGCTAAGGTACGATAAAAGCCACTTGTTGCATGAGCTTCAACCTTCCCTAAGAAGATCCCAGCCCAAGGCAATAGATACTCATCAAATAGTTGTATTTGAGCTAATAATTCATCTTGTGCCGAATTATCCTCAAGCCAGGAGGCTGCAAGTAATAAAGCACCAAAGCTATCTGTGGCACTTTCACTAACAGGCATGCCTCTTGCGACTAAGAACTGACGAATATCGTCTTCTTTGATCTCTCCATAATCATGAGCATAAATAGACACCGCAGGAACTTTGTTGCCAAGAAGAGATTGATAATCTGCTTCAACGGTAGTCAAATCTTTAACACTATTTTTTAGTGTATTAAATAACTCGTCTTGTTCCAGAGGCCATAATTGGGTCAATTTCCCTTCAGCAATCATTTTAATAATTGGCGCTAAAATAGGGTCATTGGGGGATCTTTGAAATAATGTGCCTAACAGTCGGCAAACTATTGAGAATTCGTTCATTGTATTTTTATCCTAAAAAGTTTCGGGTTATTGTGCTTTTAACGATAAAAAAATCAACTTTTTTCTTTTTTATGGTTATTCACTTAATCTTAAAACAGAAAAAGCGCGCTCTTAATAATTAAGCTTTTACTTAATATAAGAAACGCGCCTCATCCCATGCCACTTATCTTTTAAAGCAATTTTATAAAAAACAATAAAAATCACTTTATGACAACAGCATTTTAATTACATTAGTTAACTTGCTATATCAAGAAAATTATCCCTGACACCATTTACACGAAACCAACCTGCAATACTTATTCTCTCTTTATAAGTAGGAAGTACTTCATGAGGAAATTGTTCTGAAAGGAAAACAACTAAACGTCCACCTTTAGGAGCAACTGTTGCAAGTTCATTATCGTCTAAATCATAAATAACTAATTCGCCACCGTCTTCTTTTGTCCAATCCTCATTAAGATATAATACAGTCGTTAAGCGTCGAGTAACATTTTCTCTAAAAGCATCAAGATGCTTTTTATAAAAAGCCCCTTTTTCATAACAAGCAAAATGCGCTTCATATTCAAAAAGCCCTAGAAAAAACTCACGATTTACAGCTCGTTGAATAGACGCCATCTGCGTTAAATAATGCTGAACAGGTATCCCCATATTAGGTTCTAGCCAGCTTATTTTATCACTGCGTATTGTCGTCTCTGCTTGTCGATTTTCATGACGACCTATACGTGCTTGTTGAGCATTATCACCAAAACAAGCTCGCAATTGTTGAACAGCTTCTGGTGTGAGGAAGTCATCCCACACACACCATCCTTTCTCTGCTATTTGCTCAAGAAGTTCTGCTATATTCATTAAGTATATTGTCTGATAAACATGGGAAACAACTTTATATCACCAAGACAAGTGAAATTGCAATTTAATAAACTTATCTTTTCGATAATATTCATTAATTAGAGATAAATTCCACAAAACAGACATTTTTAAAGATAAATAAAATTTTATACTTTTCAGTGTTATAAAAAAACCTTTAATAAACATTATATTATCGATTAACCATACGATTTTCCCTTAAAACACATAAGGTAAACAAATGATTTATCAAAAATAATAATTTGTAGATATTTTTTCTAATTGTGCTCTGTTTTCATCATAAGAGAATTTAATTTCCCCCTTAATTTGATGATGTGAAATAGATTTTTTACTTCCTAAGCGCAAAAATATTAGCGGTAATGATTTACCTTTATCCGCTAACTCGCTTACCGACATAACATCTATAGAATTAATATAATATTTAACTTTATTTAATTCTTTCTTTGATTCATTATATAAATTATCTAACTTATTTTTGATCTCATTTAAATTAAGATTTTTATTCACTCTCACTTCATCTAAAAGTATTTGAACCCTTGTTTTAACCCCATTATAGATCTCCTTACTTCTTGGATCTAATTGATATTTAGAAATAAAATAAGGTTTGAATTTTTCATTCATATTATCTTTTTCTTGTGAAGACAGTGTTTCTTTTCTCTCTTTTAAGTCTGATAGAAATTGTTTTAATTTAGCATTTTCATTAGTTAAGTATGTTGATTGATTTATTAAATTATCTTTTGGGTTTAATTTTTTACTTTGTAACAAGCCATCCAGTTTATTACTTTGTTTTTTATTTGCTGATAAAGATAAATAGATATTATCAAGTTTATTAATACTACTAGAAACATCGTACTCATTAGGATAAGTATCAAATAACTTATTTAGTTTGAGTGTTCTCTTATATATTCCTTTTAAATCTTTCCTTTTTTCTTCAAATTCTTTCTTCTTTTTATTATACTCACTATCATAAACAGGTATTCTAAATAAGGAATTAATCTTTTTTTGTAGCATTGTCTCAAAATTTTTAACCGTTGCTAAAGGATACCATTGAATATGATTTGTAGAACTTGTTGTTGATGGCGTAATTTTTAGGTCTCGATAAAATTCAAAAAAGTCAAGATTAACCTTTTTTTCTGAGCTCTTAGACTCTATCTCGCCATAAGAGATGAGTTTATTGATATTTAAATCTAGCTTCATCAAATTTAACGCAAAATTAGTACCAATAGCATTTCTTGGTATAATGACTTTTGTATCTGGATTAAGGTTAGTTTCAATATTTAAATTGATTTCACTTCTTATCTCACTTCCTAATGAGAATGCCATTTTTTTATTGGTTTCTAGTATTGAATTATATTGAAGTTCATTTTCAGAGAGATCTAATCCTTTATTAATAAACTCACTTACATTTTTTAACTCAATCGTAAATGAAAAACTCGAGTGTTTTTTATAGTTTATATCAAGAAGTACACTTGCCATTACAGGAGTAACCAGTCCATAATCAATCGCTCCATCCTGCCATTGCTTATTATAACTAGTGATCCCTGCCGATAACCCCCCCGAAACATTGGCATTAGCTTTATTAATAAATGAGAATGTGACTTTATCTTTCTCATTTTTTGATAATATAAGTGAATGATTTTTAGCGTAATTCGCTAATATAAAAGCATTTACTCCCATATTGCCTGATAAATTAAATACATTAATGCCAAAAAATGCACGAATATCATTATCATGGCTAATTGTAATACTTTCACTCTTTTTTAACTCTTTAACTAAAGAGTAAATTACTTCACCTTGTTTTATACCATTATTAATTCCTTTAATAACTCTATTTATCACTTCATAATCTTTATGGATATTTTTCTTTATACTATATAATGCTATATTTTTACTCTTATTAGGTAGACTTGATGAATTAGTTAAACCTTTAATATTAGAAAATATCCCTCGAAATCCAGGATCAATACTTTTCGCTATATTCTTCACCATTGCATCATATTTTTTTAATGCATATTGTTGTTTTGCTTTATCAATATGGATCCTTGCATTATCAATAAATGATGAAATAAAAGGAATATGTCGGCTACTAAAATTACCTATTGTTTGAGTCGAAAAAGGTTGTCCTGAATGATAGTTTTTATAATTATTTTCGCCTATCATCGAATAAAAAGATAAAGGTGGTTCTTGTTTTAAACGAGTCACTTCGTACTGATAATCTTTAATAGCAAAAATGTTCAAAGGATCAAGATAATATATCTTTATTTTATTACCTTTATCTACCACAAGTTGGACTTGATTTAATATTGGTTTTATTGCTAATATTTTATCTGTTTTTTTTAATGGAAGCCTAATTTTATGTTTTTTAACGAAGGCTTCACTATCAACCTCATCCCCCTTAGATAATAAGGTAGCAGGTAATCCAGTTGTAACAAGTTGATTATCTTTAACTTCTATTGTTATATTTAGTCCTTCTCTATTTAATTTTAAAATATTATTCTCTTTGATTTCTATAATATTATTGATACTTGATAAATCATGCTTTAAATTACTTTCGACTACATATCTCTCATATTCTATAATGAAATTATTATCAATTTCACTTAATGAATCATCTTTTAAATTATAATCTTTTTCTATCTTACTAAATTTAATTTTATAAAGTTCACTGTTAATTTTATCTTTATTTTCTATTTGGTTTTCACTTCTTCTATTTCCAATTAAATAGCCTTGTGAATCGACATAAAGCTCTTTAAACCTCATATCTTCACCCGTTTTTGATTCAATATTAAACACATTATATTTAAATCCATTTTTTATGTGTTTTTGATATAACCCTGTAAATAAATCATATGTTTTTCCTTTAATTAACATTAATGAGCCATCATCTGTAAGCGTAATCCCCATATTGTTAAGCAGTGGCATATTTGTCGAACCTAAATACACATAATTGTTTGCATTATTTAGACTGAAATTTTTCTCTTTTTTTTGTATCTTGAGTTCTTTATTATATACTTTATTATTGTTATTTATTCCTACTATATTAGTATTAGTCTCTTTTTTCTGACTATATAAATCATCCATAGGGTGAAGCGTACTATTAATTACTTTTGTTATACTCATTATTGTATACCTCATTTTATCAAAAGAATGAGATAATCATCGATAAGATAAACTTCAAGGGATATCTATTTATAGTCAGATTTTTATTACCTTATATAAATAATAAAAAAAATGTTGTTTTTTGAAAGTCCAGACAAAAAAATAGGCGATAAACTAAATTTTATCGCCTATTATATAAAACGAAAGTGGATATTAATTATCTTTAATATCCACTATTCATATCAACTACACCAAAAGGAGCCTCTCCTTTTTCAATTCGTTGAATATTTTCAACAATAGTATCCATTGCAATATTTGGAATTGTGAAAGCAGCAATATGTGGTGTAATAGAAATTCTGGGGTGAGTCCAGAATGGGTGCATACCCGCTAAAGGCTCCTGAGCAAAAACATCAAGAGTCGCATCTGCAATGTATCCTTGATCTATCGCTTCTAATAAATCTTGATCAACTAAATGAGCACCACGAGCAAGATTAATTAAATAAGAAGAAGGTTTAAGCTGTTCAAAAAGAGAAAAATTCAAAATACCATGAGTTTCTGGTGTGTAAGGCAATAAATTAATCAGTAAATGACACTCTTTGAGAAAATCGCTGAGTTGATCTTTACCATAAAAACTCTCAACATTATTGAATTCTTTTTGACTTCGACTCCAACAACGAACATTAAAACCTAATTCTGCCAGTTTAGTTGCAACGCTACCCCCTAAAGCTCCAGCACCTAAAACACCAATCACAAAATTATCATAAGAGTGAGAAGGCAGTTGCTTCCATAAGCGTTGTGATTGTTGACGTTTATAATCATCCATACGACGAAAGTAATACATCACCTTGGCAATCGCATATTCTTGCATCTGTAGTCCCATTCCGGTGTCTTCCAAACGCATAACAGGAACACCTGCAGGTAATGTGCCAGGCTTTTGTTGTTCTTGTTTTAAAATAGCATCAACGCCTGCCCCTAATGCAAAAATACCTTTAAGATGATTGCGACTTGCGAGCATTTCATAAGGAGGAAGCCAAACCATAGCATAATCAGCAGGTTGATTATCGCCGGGTTCCCAGATGCGTATATTGGCATTCGGCAAACGTGCTTTCATACCATTGATCCATGTCTCTGCGTCAAAAAAAGGATGATAATAAATAATCTTCATTGTGCCTTCCTCCAGCATTTTTATCATAGGGTGCGAGGGTTACGTTCTGATTTCAAGTCTCTTTGAATAAGTTGTTAATAAAAATGTTGAGAATGTTAACCCGCTAACGAAAATCTGAATTCTTTTTTCAAAACGCTAACCTATACTTACTTTGGTTTACTGCCTAATTTGCCTAGCATTTGTGCATATTGTTTTTTATTTGGCTGCTTGAGACAAAAGTTAAAAGAAAAATGCATTTAGCTGTTGACGCTTATGCTCCTTTTCCCTATAGTAGCGCCCCGTTGAGAGATGTTAAGTTCATATTCAACAACAATATGGTGAGATGTCCGAGAGGCTGAAGGAGCACGCCTGGAAAGTGTGTATACGGCAACGTATCGAGGGTTCGAATCCCTCTCTCACCGCCATATTATAAGATAGAGCCTAGTTTTCAGCTAGGCTCTATTTTTTTATAGAAAAAATCAGATATTCGATCTGATTCTTTTTTTATCCCTTCCTAGGGTCACTCATTTAAATTTATTTTTCTATGATATATTTTTAGTCTACAGTCTATCATTTATTTTTACTTAATCGTTTTATTTAGTAATTTCTTATATGTTAACAATCTTTAATTATTAATTTTTAATTGTCGATAATCATTTATGTGGTTGCTATTTAACTTGATCGTATTTTTATGACAAAAAAAGACTTTTATTCCCTCCCTATAAATGACATTTATTCTAAAATAAAACGCTTTTTATAATTTTAAAATAAATTTAAACTTTATTTTCATACAGGCAACAGAATAAATACAATAAGATACATTGTATTATCTCTTTACGTTAACTTATTAGTTTAATTGATTTAATTTTTACTAAGCTTTAAGATATACATTAATAATTTGATGTATCACATTATTATCAGCGAATAAAAGCGATATCCTCTCTTTTCCTTATCGCCGTTATTCGGCATCTGACTTCTTATTTTGGTTTAAGCCTAAATGAAAACTCATAAAGTTAACCGGGTTCGCCCCTTTAGTGCATTTATTGATGCATGTGTAAAAGAGCCTTACTCTTTTGCGCGTTTATTAAAAGATATTATTGCAGGGATCACCGTCGGAATTATCGCGATACCATTAGCCATGGCTTTGGCTATTGGTAGCGGTGTTCCTCCGCAATACGGTCTTTATACCGCAGCTATTGCCGGTATAGTCATTGCTGTTTCTGGTGGCTCTCGCTACAGCGTTTCAGGCCCTACTGCCGCTTTTGTTGTGATCCTTTACCCTGTATCACAACAATTTGGATTAAGTGGCTTACTAATTGCGACGCTTATGTCTGGCGTTATCTTAGTCGTTATGGGATTAGCTCGCTTTGGTAAGCTCATCGAGTATATTCCTGTTTCTGTCACTCTAGGATTTACCTCTGGGATTGCTATCACCATCGCGACCATGCAAATAAAAGACTTTTTTGGTCTTGAAATGACACATGTACCAGAAACCTATATCGATAAAATTATTGCCTTAGGCTCAGCATTACCTACTATCCATCTTGGTGATACACTTATCGGCTTAACAACGCTGTTTGTTTTAATCTACTGGCCAAAATTAAATTTACGCTTACCAGGGCACTTGCCCGCGTTAATAGCAGGTACTGCTGTAATGGGTATTGTGAATATGTTTGGCCATGAAGTTGCAACAATTGGCTCACAATTTAGTTATCTACTGCCAGATGGATCGACGGGGCAAGGTATTCCACCTATATTGCCTCAGTTTGTTTTACCTTGGAATTTACCAAGCACTGGAGCATCTCTTGAATTAAATTGGAGTACGGTTTCTGCTTTGTTACCTGCGGCTTTTTCAATGGCAATGTTAGGTGCTATTGAATCATTACTGTGTGCCGTTGTGCTTGATGGCATGACCGGTAAAAAACACCACTCTAATGGTGAATTACTAGGACAAGGTGTCGGTAATATTGTCGCACCTTTCTTTGGCGGTATAACAGCGACAGCGGCGATTGCACGTTCAGCTGCTAACGTCCGTGCAGGTGCAACATCGCCCGTTTCAGCTATTGTTCACTCATTGTTGGTGTTACTAACTTTACTGGTATTAGCGCCATTTCTTTCATATTTGCCTTTAGCAGCAATGTCAGCTCTATTACTAATTGTTGCATGGAATATGAGTGAAGCACGTAAAGTTATTGATCTTATTCGTCACGCCCCTAAAGACGATATTATTGTCTTAGTGTTATGTTTATCACTTACCGTTCTCTTTGATATGGTCATTGCCATTACTATCGGTATTGTATTGGCTTCACTGCTATTTATGCGTCGTATTGCCAATATGACCAAAATAACAGAATCCCCGTATACCGATGATGATAAACAATTATTAGTTGTACGTGTTAATGGCCCGCTATTCTTTGCCGCTGCTGAGCGTATTTTTAATGAATTACGTGAGCGTAGTAAAGGTTATAAAACCGTTATTATGCAATGGGATGCTGTTCCCGTATTAGATGCTGGAGGTTTACATGCTTTCCAACATTTTGTTACCGATGTCAAACACGATACCCATGTAATTGTGTGTGATATTCCATTCCAACCTTTAAAAACGTTGGCAAGAGCGAGAATGACTCCCATTGAAGGAGAACTTAACTTTTATCCTTCATTACAAAAAGCATTGGATGATTTGGAATTAATTCAGTAACAATGTTCTTAATCTTCCCCAAATAATTCAGCCTTTAACTCACTATTCATAAATGGTTAAAGGCTGAATTCATCTAGTTCTAAATTCAATAAAAAACAATTTCAATAACTCATAATAAAAAATTACTTATTTAAGCGAGTGTTAAATAAAAATGCTTTATTTATTCCACTCCCTTGTACACCCTTTTTTAATAAATCTTGATAAAGCGCATTCATCCCTAGCCAGTGGTTTTCACACCATGCTGGTGCTAATAGAGTCGGTTTTCTAGCACTGGCACAAACACGGTGATAGATAATTTCAGGAGGAGTATGGCGGATCATTTCACCCGCAGTATAGACATATTGTTCTTGTGTCAGTGCATTGATGCGCCCTGCTTTCCACGCTTTTGCTATTGTGCTTCCATCAACAATATGTAAAGGGTGTAATTTAAGTCCATCAGTACCTGTGTCCACAACATGTTCTAAAGTTTGCATATTAAGCTGATGATCTTCACGTGGTAACCCAATAATAAGATGTGTACATACCTTTAAACCACGGCGACGAGCTTCACGCGTTGTCGCTTGATAGCATTGAAAATCATGCCCTCTATTAATTCGTTTTAATGTTTTGTCATGGGCCGTTTGTAATCCAAGCTCTAACCATACTTCATAACCTTGATCACGATAACCTTGCAATAAATCCAACACTCTAATCGGTACACAATCTGGCCGAGTTCCTACACATAATCCAACCATATCGGCTTGTAATAGTGCGGTTTCATATAACGTACGTAGGTATTCTACTT
Source organism: Proteus vulgaris (assembly GCA_901472505.1). Classification (NCBI taxonomy): domain Bacteria; kingdom Pseudomonadati; phylum Pseudomonadota; class Gammaproteobacteria; order Enterobacterales; family Morganellaceae; genus Proteus; species Proteus vulgaris. The sequence goes on along the minus strand of LR590468.1, from coordinate 3,473,100 downwards.
CAGCATAAGTGCTGGTATAAGCTTGAAAATAAGCCAGGTAACGATGTGCTCGGTTAATATTTTTGGCTTGTAACGCAATTTGTTCTTCAATGGAGTGATATTGAGTTTGTTCATCAGCAAAAGAAGAGACATTACAGAAAGTACAGCCACCTCGCCCTAACGTACCATCTCGATTAGGACAGTTGAAACCGCCATGAAGGGTGATTTTATGGATCTTTTCGTGATAACGGCGCTGAAGATCAGCGCCGAACATATTCACTACCGTATGCAGTTGCATAACAATTTTATTTGCTGGTATCTAACTCAGGGAAACTTTTTACTAACTCATCAATCGCTTTAATTTGCGCTAGGAATGGCTCTAATTTTGCCAATGGTAACGCTGATGGGCCGTCGCAAAGTGCATTATCAGGATCTGGATGCGCTTCAAGAAATAAGCCCGCAAGACCAACTGCCATGCCTGCACGCGCTAATTCAGCAACTTGCGCACGACGTCCGCCAGATGCCGCACCAAATGGGTCACGACATTGTAGTGAATGTGTTACATCAAAAATAACGGGTGCACCTTGAGAAGCTTGCATCATGACATGGAAACCCAACATATCAACAACCAAGTTATCATAGCCAAAATTACTACCACGATCACATAAGATAACTTGATCGTTACCGCCTTCTTTAAATTTATCGACGATATTCCCCATTTGACCAGGGCTAACAAACTGAGGTTTTTTTACATTAATCACCGCACCTGTTTTCGCCATCGCTTCAACAAGATCGGTTTGACGCGCTAAAAATGCAGGCAATTGAATAACATCAACCACTTCTGATACCGGTTGAGCTTGTGCCGCTTCATGAACATCCGTAATAATTTTAACGCCGAAAGTCTCTTTTAATTCTTGGAAAATCTTCATTCCCGCTTCTAAACCAGGGCCACGATAAGAGTGGATAGAAGAACGGTTAGCTTTATCAAAAGAGGCTTTGAATACATAAGGAATATTCAGTTTTTGAGTTACAGTGACGTAATGCTCACAAATACGCATGGCTAAATCGCGAGATTCTAATACATTCATGCCACCAAAAAGCACAAATGGCAGGTTGTTTGCTACCTTGATATCACCAATGTTCACCACTTTATGTTGCATATTTATTCCTATACTGTTTGTAATGTACTGTGTTAATCAAGTACGTTGCGTAAACTTTTAATGTAGAACAACTGGATTTTGCTCTATCGAATGAATTTGAATTTTAATCATTTCTGAAATCGGATCTTCAGGACATTGCTCAACAAAATAGTTTAAGTCAGAAATTGCCACATGATGGCACTCTAACTGAGCAAAAATCAGCCCACGATCACGTATTTCATAAGGATCTTCAGGATCAAACAGTAATACCGTTTCACTGGCTTTTAATGCTTGTTCCATATTTTTTTCTTCCATTAAAGATACTTTCAATGTATCCAAAAGCTTGCGAATAATGGAGCTGTATTCTGATTCTTCTAAATCTGCATCTAATAAAACAGAATTATTTCCAACATTCCCTTTTAACCAAACCTCTAGAGTATGCTGTGATAGATATTCACCATTTATTGGATTTAAAAATAACGTTTTTTCATCGGGAATATCTATTCTGATAATAAGTTGTGTAGGAAAAATAACGGGGGCTAACGGCAAGTTTAACGCTTGTGCAATATAAATAAGAATCGAACCTAGTGAAACGGGAGACCCCACATGTGTCGCTAACACTTTATCTAACCATAAAGTGTCAGAAAGGCAATATTTACCACTCGCACCACTAAAGTGCCACTGCTTATAAAACAGTTTGAGTAATGCTTCTATTTGTTCTTTGATACTTCCTTGCCTAGGAATTTCTGCTTCTGCTTGTTCAACAAGCTGTGCGAGTTGATAACCCACAGAAGTGGTCGGAAAATCAGGTCGAATAGCCTGAGAGATAAGGATCATGCCCTTTACTAAAGGGGCTTTATTAAATTCGTAATCAGCTATGGTTTCTATCATAATTCCAACGACCTACTGTCACTCGCTCATTACCGCCATAATCACGGAAAGTTTCCACACAGCAGTAACCCTTATCAGTAAAAATTTTACGTACACCTTCGCCTTGATCCCAGCCGTGTTCTAATAATAGCCAGCCTTTATCAGTTAAAAACTGGTGAGCAGTTTCAATGATAATCTCAATATCAGCAAAACCGTTTTTACCAGCAACTAATGCGGTTAAAGGTTCAAAACGAACATCCCCCTGATGAATATGCTCATCATTCTCATCTATGTAAGGAGGATTACTGATTATCATACCAAATTGATACCCTGAGAGTGAACTAAACCAGCAACTTTCCATAAATTCTGTGTTGTTTAATGCCAAATGAGTCGCATTCTCTTGCGCTAATGCAACCGCTTGGGCTTGAAAGTCCACACCAATAATATGGCAATCAGGGCGCTCAGATGCCATAGCAAGCGCAATAGCACCTGTTCCTGTCCCTAAATCAAGAATATTAGTGGGTTTTGATGGCAATTTTTCCAGTGCTTTTTCAACAAGGCATTCAGTATCAGGACGGGGAATTAATGTTGCAGGTGAGACCTTTAGAGGCAGTGACCAAAACTCTCGTTCACCTACTAAATAAGCAATAGGTTCTCCTTTAACCCGTCGGGCAAGTAATTGCGATAATTGCGCTAACTCGTCTTGTGAAAGTAACGTTTCATTAAAGGCTATTAAATACGTTCGAGCACGTTGTGTTACGTGACCAAGTAGAATTTCAGCATCACGTTTAGGAGTGTCACTTTCCATTAATTGCAAGGCTGCTTGACGCAGCCATTGTTCATAATTCATTAATTTAACTCAGAAAGTGCCGAAAGTTGATCCGCTTGATACTCAGTGACAATAGGTTGAATTAAAGGATCTAATTTTCCTTCCATCACTTCATCTAAACGATAAAATGTGAGGTTGATACGGTGATCTGTTACTCGCCCTTGTGGGAAATTATACGTTCTAATACGGTCAGAACGATCGCCAGAGCCTAATAAATTACGGCGTTCAGACGCTTCCGCCTCTTGACGTTTTTGTATTTCAGCCGCACGAATACGCGCACCTAATACAGACATCGCCTTGGCTTTATTTTTATGCTGTGAACGCTCATCCTGACATTCCACTACAATCCCCGTTGGAATATGTGTGATACGAATTGCGGAATCGGTGGTGTTAACGTGCTGCCCCCCTGCGCCTGACGAACGGAATGTATCAATACGTAAATCACTTGGGCTAATCTCAGGTAATTCAGCTTCTGGCACTTCTGCTAATACGGCAACCGTACAAGCCGAGGTATGAATACGGCCTTGAGATTCTGTTTCTGGTACACGTTGAACACGATGACCACCTGATTCAAATTTTAATACCCCATAAGCGCCATCACCAACCACTTTTGCAATGATTTCTTTATAGCCACCATGCTCACCTTCATTCGCATTCATGACCTCAATGCGCCAACGACGTGATTCTGCATAACGGCTATACATACGGAATAAATCACCCGCAAATAATGCGGCTTCATCACCACCGGTTCCTGCACGTATTTCAAGGAAACAGTTAAATTCATCATCAGGATCTTTAGGCAATAGCAGTAGTTGTAATTGTTGCTCTAAATTATCGTTTAATGCTTGCGCTTCTTTCAATTCTTCTTGCGCCATCTCTTTCATTTCAGGATCATCAAGCATCATTTCTGCTGCCTCGATGTCATCTTGCACTTTTCGCCATTGACTAAAACAAGCCGTGACATCGGTTAATTGAGAGTATTCTTTTGAAAGCGCACGAAAACGCTCCTGAGAGGCAATGACATCGGCTTCTGACAGAAGTGCCTGAATTTCTTCATAACGCTCTTGTAGAGCTTCCAACTTGGCGACAATAGAAGGCTTCATTCGTAGATTAAGATCCTGTTAGACAAAGTTAATTATGGGTAATACCCAAACTTTCACGTAATAGATTCAGGCGTTCAATATCACCATCACTGGCAGCCTGTTGAAGAGATTTCGTTGGTGTGTGAATTAGACGGTTCATCAATTGATGTGAGAGCTGTTGAATGACTTTTTCTGCATCCGCTCCATTTTGTATCAATGTGATGGCTTTTTCTGTCATCTCTGCACGTAGCATTTCAGCACTGTCTCGATACTCTCGAATTGCACCCACAGCACTTTGCGCTCGAAGCCAATCCATAAATTGCCCACTTTCTTGTTGGACAATATGTTCAGCTTGAACAGCAGCCGCTTGGCGTTGTTCTCGGTTATGTTGAATAATCGCGTCTAAATCATCAACACTATAGAGGTAGACGTTATTAAGCTTTTCAACATCTTGTTCTATATCGCGAGGAACCGCAATATCTACCAGCAACATAGGTTGATTACGACGCTTTTTAAGTGCTCTTTCAACCATCCCTTTGCCAATAATAGGCAAAGGGCTAGCAGTAGAACTAATAACAATATCTGCTTGTGCTAAGCATTCATCAATCTCTGATAATGTAATAACATCCGCATCAACTTCGTTAGCTAAACGCTGAGCTCGCTCTTTAGTTCGGTTAGCAATAATGATTTTTTTGACTTGGTGCTCACGAAGATGGCGAGCGACGAGTTCTATCGTTTCACCAGCACCAACCAATAAAATAGTTAAAGAGGATAACGATTCAAAGATTTGACGCGCTAAAGTACACGCTGCAAAAGCAACAGAAACTGCGTTAGCACCAATTTGTGTTTCTGTTCTCACTCTTTTCGCAACTGAAAAAGACTTCTGAAACAAGCGTTCCAGCTCTGAAGAGAGCGAGTCGTAATTTTGAGAATCGGCAAAGGCTTTTTTAACTTGCCCTAAAATTTGAGGTTCACCCAATACGAGAGAATCTAAACCGCTTGCCACTCGCATTAGGTGGCTAACCGCTTGATTATCTTGATGCCAATAAACACTTTGTTTCAGTTCATTAGGCTCTATTTGGTGATATTGACATAACCAGCGTATAAGCTGTTCATGACTATTTTCTTTGTCTTCCATACTAAGATAGAGCTCAGTACGGTTACAAGTAGACAGCACAACACCGCCTCTGACAGCAGGTTGCTGTAAGAGGTTGTTTAAGGCATCACCCATGGTATCGGGAGAAAAAGAAACTTTCTCACGTAAAGCAACGGGGGCTGTTTTATGATTAATACCTAATGCTAATAACGTCATATCAACTATATCGAGTTATGAATAAATACCGCCTCGCGACTTGACTTAGTGTAAACCTAAAACAGCGCATTTAGTATGGACTCTTTATTCCCGACATTCTACTTGATGAACAGAGTCAATAAAAGAGCTTACTTGAGTGATAGGAGATTTCTATACACAATTTAATGAAATATCGTTATATCATAAGGTTTATGATACTCTTTTTTTCAACTAATAACGAATTAAAGGAATGTCTCAGCTATGCGTTCACGCTTTTTTTCAACCAAACAACTTGTGCGCCTTATCCCACTAGCCGCGTTGTTGCTGAGCGCCTGTAATCTAAATCAGATAAAGACTCAAGGTTCAGCATCTGATAACGATATGCAATGGCAAGCTCGCCAACAAGCATTAAAGAAAATTTCACAATATGAAACTCGAGGTGCTTTTGCTTATATCGAAGATACTAACAAAACTTATGCCCGATTCTATTGGCAAGACAGCGCCGATGAGCGTTATCGCTTATTGTTGACAAATCCACTAGGTACCACAGAACTTGATTTAAATATTATGCCAGGTGTCATTGAAGTCACAGATAATAAAGGCAAAAAATATTATAGCAATAACCCTGCAGAGATGATTTATCAACTGACTGGCATGGTTATTCCACTGAAAAATCTACGCGCTTGGCTTGTTGGTTTACCGGGTGATGCTACTAACTTCGAATTAGATGCAAACCACTTATTAAAATCTGTCACATTACCCACACCTGAAGGCGATTGGATTGTGACTTATCAAGCTTATGATTCAAGTATCACCCCTAACCTGCCACAACGCCTTGAATTAAAACAAGGTGAACGTACTATCAAATTAAAAATGGATAACTGGGATATACAGCAATGACTCTAAGTTGGCCTTCTCCTGCCAAATTAAATCTTTTTCTCTACATTACAGGGAAACGCCCTGATGGTTATCATAATCTACAAACGTTATTCCAGTTTTTAGATTACGGCGACACACTAACCATTACGCCTCGTAACGATACCCAGTTAACTATCTTAACGCCAATTGATGGCGTAGAAGATAAAGATAATTTAATTATTAAAGCTGCTAAATTACTGCGTGATTATTGCCAACAACATAATATTGAGTTGCAGTATCAAGGGGCTGATATCAGTGTTGATAAAAAGCTTCCAATGGGGGGAGGCTTAGGTGGAGGTTCATCTAACGCAGCAACCACATTAATTGCACTTAATTACCACTGGCAAGCGGGTTTAAGTGACGAAATCTTAGCCGAATTAGGGGTAAGTTTAGGGGCTGATGTCCCTGTTTTTGTAAAAGGTCATGCTGCGTTCGCCGAAGGCGTTGGCGAAATTTTAACCCCTGCAAAGCCAAAAGAGCAATGGTATTTGGTCGCACACCCCGGAATTTCCATCCCAACCCCGACAATCTTCACAGATCCAGAATTAAAACGTAATTCTCCTATTCGCTCTCTTGGCGCATTATTAAAGGCTCCGTTCGAAAATGACTGTGAAATGATCGCAAGAAAACGTTTTCGTGAGGTTGAATATCTGCTTTCGTGGCTGTTAGAATATGCACCGTCACGCTTAACTGGAACAGGTGCCTGTGTGTTCGGCGAGTTCGACTCACAAGTTGCCGCTAGTAAAGTGTTAATTAACGCCCCTGAGTGGGTGCATGGGTTTGTAGCGCAAGGCGTCAACATTTCTCCTCTGCATTTATTCCGCTCAAGGATACCTGTGTTATTGCACCCGTAAAATGATGTTTACAAACCCTATGTTCATAAACACGTTTTTTACTGGTCAACAATATCTCTCTCTGGACGCAAGCCTGAGGTTTTTCTCGTGCCCGATATGAAGCTTTTTGCTGGTAACGCAACCCCGGAACTGGCTCAACGTGTTGCCAACCGACTCTACACTAGCCTAGGAGACGCTGCTGTAGGTCGTTTTAGCGACGGTGAAGTCAGTGTGCAAATCAACGAAAACGTACGTGGTGGTGATGTATTTATCATTCAATCAACCTGTGCACCTACTAATGATAACTTAATGGAATTAGTGGTCATGGTTGATGCATTACGTCGAGCTTCCGCTGGTCGTATCACTGCTGTTATTCCTTACTTCGGTTATGCCCGTCAGGATCGCCGTGTTCGTTCAGCCCGTGTTCCTATTACGGCAAAAGTTGTTGCGGATTTCTTATCTAGTGTAGGCGTAGACCGTGTTTTAACCTGTGACTTACACGCAGAACAAATCCAAGGGTTCTTTGATGTACCGGTTGACAATGTCTTCGGCAGCCCGATTCTTTTAGAAGATATGCTTCAAAAAGATTTGGACAACCCTATTGTTGTTTCTCCAGATATTGGCGGCGTTGTTCGCGCTCGTGCTATCGCTAAACTTCTGAATGACACTGATATGGCTATCATTGATAAACGTCGCCCTCGTGCTAACGTTTCTCAAGTTATGCATATTATTGGTGATGTTGCTAACCGCGACTGTATCCTTGTTGACGATATGATCGACACAGGTGGTACATTGTGTAAAGCAGCAGAAGCACTGAAAGAACGTGGTGCTAAGCGCGTTTTTGCTTACGCAACCCACCCCATATTTTCTGGTAATGCTGTTGAGAACATCAAAAGCTCTGTTATTGATGAAGTGGTTGTCTGCGATACAATTCCATTGTCAGCAGAAATCAAAGCATTAAATAAAGTCCGCTCATTGACCCTTTCTGGCATGCTGGCTGAAGCAATTCGCCGTATTAGCAATGAAGAGTCAATCTCTGCGATGTTTGAACATTAATTTGTTATAAACATTCATTGCAATTTGAGATAACTAAACCCGCTATAGCATTTGTTATAGCGGGTTTTTTGTCGCCGTTCCTCAAATAGGAAACTTTAGGTAATAAAAAACCCGTCATAATATCAACGGGTCTATAGATGGGTATGACAACGCATAATAATGATAGTTACTTAATACCAGTTTATTTTAACTCCGTTATTATTTTTATTTTATCTGTTCTTGATATTAATAACGTTACCGATATTATGGATAACGGTGATTATCATGGCGACGATAACGCTCATCATGATTACGTAACCACCAATATCTTTCTGCAATTGTTTCTCTACCACCAATACGGGCACCCGCTAACCAAACCAGAGCACCTATAAAGATCCCCATTAAAGAGATGTCTGCTAAAAATTCAGGCAATCCTAATGGAAAAATATGACTAAGAAGCGTATAACCCAGACTACCGAGCATAACAATCATCCCCGTAGCCATACATAAATTACCCACTGCAAATGCATGTTTATATTTCATGTTGCACCTCCAAGCGCGTCGTCAGACGATTCAACAACAAAATACATCGAATAACCTTTTATTCTTTGCAGTTATTATAGCCATAAACACTAAAAAGTTACTGTCGAAGGGATCACATCAATCCGAAATTTATTGACAAATCTTCACAAAAAATGTGTTTTTTTCCTTTAAAAGAAGAAAATAGCGTCTATTTTGTTGCTTTCGCTCTTTTTGTTAAATCTAAAATAGTGGTTTTTTCTCCTGCTTATCATTGCAAAAAACATTCTATACAATCTATTTTGTGCTTATGAGCTTAGACAGGTAAACTATGGGCTTTCTTTTAAGACGATAACAGTGAAAGGCTATTGTGAGTAAAATTAAACTTATCGTCGGGTTAGCAAACCCCGGTGCAGATTATGCCCAGACTCGCCATAATGCGGGTGCTTGGTATGTTGATTTATTGGCTCAACGTCATCAACAATCTCTAAAAGAAGAGAGTAAATTCTTTGGTTATACCGCTCGCATTAATTTGAATGGCAATGATGTTCGATTATTAGTGCCTACGACTTTTATGAACTTAAGCGGTAAAGCGGTACAAGCAATGGCGAATTTCTACCGTATTGAGCTTGATGAAATTTTAGTTGCACATGATGAACTCGACTTACCACCAGGTATTGTCAAAATGAAATTGGGTGGTGGCAATGGTGGTCATAACGGGTTAAAAGATATTCAAAGTAAGTTTGCTAATAATCCGAATTTCTATCGTTTACGCATTGGCATTGGACACCCTGGTGATAAAAATAAAGTTGTTGGCTTTGTATTAGGCAAACCGCCAATGAGTGAACAAAAATTAATTGATGACGCGATTGACGAAGCTCTTTCATGCACAGATATTTTAATGCGTGATGGGTATGAGAAAGCAATAAATCGTTTACATAGCTTTAAAGCGTAGTCGTTATATTAATAGATTAAGTCATTTTAATATTCAGAGGGTGAAACAGCCCTCTTCTTTTGTACGATTTCCCCATGATGATTTAATCAATCTAGGATTTGCTCTATAATAGCGCCAAATTTTTTTAACTGCACACAACAGGAATACTCCCTCCTGTTGTTTTTATGTGACAAGGTGAACGTTTATGGGATTTAAATGTGGTATCGTCGGTCTGCCTAACGTAGGGAAATCTACACTGTTTAATGCCTTAACTAAGGCAGGTATTGAGGCAGCCAATTTCCCATTCTGTACTATCGAGCCAAATACAGGTGTTGTTCCAATGCCTGACCCTCGTTTAGATAAACTGGCTGAAATTGTTAAACCACAGCGTATTTTACCTACAACAATGGAATTTGTTGATATCGCGGGCTTAGTAAAAGGCGCATCTAAAGGTGAAGGTTTAGGTAACCAATTCCTCACCAATATTCGTGAAACTGAAGCAATTGGCCATGTAGTTCGTTGTTTTGAAAATGACAACATTATTCATGTTGCAGGTAAAGTTGATCCTGCCGAAGATATCGAAACTATCAATACTGAATTAGCACTTTCTGACTTAGAGACGTGTGAACGAGCAATGCACCGTAATCAGAAAAAGGCAAAAGGTGGCGATAAAATCGCTAAAGCAGAAATGGAAGTGTTAGAAAAATGCTTACCGCATTTAGAAAACGCGGGCATGTTACGAGCTTTAGATTTAACGGAAGAAGAAAAAGCAACGATTCGTTATTTAAGTTTCTTAACGTTAAAACCTACCATGTATATTGCAAACGTTAATGAAGATGGTTTTGAAAACAACCCTTATCTTGAAACTGTTCGTAAAATTGCGCAAGCTGAAGGCTCTGTAGTGGTTCCTGTTTGTGCCGCTATCGAAGCAGATATTGCTGAGTTAGAAGATGCAGAACGTGAAGAGTTTATGCAAGATTTAGGCATTGAAGAGCCTGGATTAAACCGTGTTATTCGCGCGGGTTATGCACTACTGAACTTACAAACTTACTTCACTGCTGGCGTTAAAGAAGTCCGTGCATGGACTATCCCTGTGGGTGCAACTGCACCACAAGCAGCAGGTAAAATCCACACTGACTTTGAGAAAGGTTTTATTCGTGCTCAAACTATCGCTTATAACGATTTTATCACTTACGGTGGTGAACAAGGCGCGAAAGAAGCAGGTAAAATGCGTGCAGAAGGTAAAGAGTATATCGTTCAAGATGGCGATGTAATGAACTTCTTGTTTAATGTGTAATAACTGCTTATATTAATATCATTACTAAACCTGCGAGCATATTCGTGGGTTTTTTATATGTATTTAATTTACTTTTCCTAATTAACAATCCATTTCAAATTTAAATATTAGCATTAAAAAAATTTCTTCCATAGGAAGATAATAATAAGCAATACCTACAATATTTTCACTTAACCATCTTTCTGATGAAACAAAACTCCAGTCTATTTGATCCCCAACAGTGGCGATACTAAATTATAATAAAATGCGTTGTGCTCTTTCATTTCATTCTCTAACTAAGAGAGATCATATAGTGACTCAATAAAATCTAAGTTATCAATCTGCTACGCAACAGCTTTTTTCTCTACTCATTTGCAAATTATTTTATCCATGCGAATAGCTCGACTATAAAATTATCAATATAACTATTTTTAGTTATCTCCTTTAGATGATATATTTAATAAATTAATCTTATTAATAATAAAATAGAATATTAAAATTTTTTTTAACCAATAAATGCAATAAGTTAAATTCAATTAAAACAGTAATCTATATTAAAATTTAAAACATGAAACTATCGCCTTCTATTTAATCACAATAAAAACATTTGAAATACTTATGAATAAGGCTAATACTTAATTTAATGATCAATTAATGATTGTTACTTTTTAAATAAAGGAATGGCTTTAACATGAATAATAATTTTCAATCTAATGTGCGAGATAATAGCGATATAAAACATAATAAAAATCATCATTGTCAATGTGGACAGGAAATAATAACAAACTTAAATAATTATATTAGTAAACACCCCGAATGCACTGTTTATCAAAACTCATTAATGAGTAGCTTAATTGCCGGTGTATATGATAGTGAGGTTACTATTGCTGATTTATTAACGCATGGTGATTTTGGTTTAGGAACTTTTGAACAACTTGATGGAGAACTCGTTGCATTCGACAATACTGTTTTTCAATTACGTTCTGATGGTAGCGCTCGTAAGGCTTTACATTCTCAAAAATCCCCTTTTGCTGTAATGACATTTTTTAATTGTGATATTGAACATCACTTTTCTCATGGTGTATCACAAAAAGAAATACATAACATAATTAATCAATATGTCCCTTCTGATAACCTGTTTTGTGCAATCAGAATTGAAGGCGAATTTGAATTAGTTAAAACACGGACAGTACCTCGACAAACACCCCCTTACCGCCCAATGTTAGACGCTATCGAAAATCAGCCTACTTTTACGTTTCACAATGAAGTGGGCATTATTGCAGGCTTTCGTTCACCACAGTTTACTCAAGGAATAAATGTTGCTGGATTTCATGAGCATTATATTAATCAACAACGCCAAGGTGGTGGTCATGTTCTAGATTATTATTTAAAAAATGGCACCTTACAAATCGGTGTTATTTCCCGTCTTACTATTGATTTACCCAACCAATCTACATTTCTACAAGCGAACTTAATGCCCGACGATCTTCATCAGGCTATAGAACAAGCTGAAAATTAATCTAGCAGTCTATTAATTTTATTATTAATTCTATTTATTCACTTGCAAAATCAAAGAAGGTTATATGAATACTCCTCATTGGAAATGTGGTGCAGATTTAGTGGTTAAACAATTAGAACAACATGGCATTAAACAGGTATTTGGTATTCCTGGTGCAAAAATTGATCGTGTATTTGATTCTCTTGTTGATTCCAGTATTGAAACGGTCGTTGTTCGTCATGAAGCTAATGCCGCATTTATGGCGGCTGCGGTTGGACGTTTAACGGGTAAAGCGGGTGTTGCTATCGCAACATCTGGGCCAGGGTGTTCTAACCTAGCCACGGGCATTGCAACAGCCACTTCTGAAGGTGATCCACTGGTCGCATTGGGTGGATCTGTCAAGTCTGCAGATAGATTAAAATTGGTTCATCAAAGCATGGATACTGTTACCATGTTTAATCCGATTACAAAATTCTGTGCAGAAATTGATTCTTCAAAATCAATTTCTGAAACCATGGCCAATGCTTTCCGTCATGCAGAATCAGGAAGACCAGGCTCCGCTTTCTTAACTTTTCCAATGGATATTTTAAATAGTGCTGTTGATAGCCCAATATTAGTGCCTAAGTCTAAATCAAATTTGGGTGGTGCAAATAATGATGCAGTAAAAGAAGCGGTTAAATTATTATTAGCTGCAAAAAGTCCTGTTATTTTATTGGGTTTACAGGCAAGTTTTCCTGATAATGCATTAGCCTTACAATCATTACTTGATATTTGCCCATTACCTATAGTTGGAACTTATCAATCAGCAGGTGCGATTGCTCAACGCCATTTTCCTTTATTTGCAGGCCGAATTGGTTTATTTAATAATCAACCTGGTGATGAATTACTTTCTCATGCGGATTTAGTGATTACTTTAGGTTATAGCCCTATCGAATATGAGCCGTCATTATGGAATCACAATAATGCTAATATTATTCATATTGATGAAATTCCTGCTGAAATAGATTTAGCTTACTGTCCTGATTTAGAATTAACAGGCAATATTAAATTAACGATTGATAATTTAACTCAACATTTTGCTAAACAATCCATCTCTCAAATTACACTCTCAAATAATACACATCAGGTTTTAGAAAAGATCCGTCACCAAAGAGAAACTCTGCAACAAAACAGTTATTTTAGACAGGGTAGCCCTATTCACCCTTTAACCATTATTCATGAGATGCAAAATATTATTAATAATGATGTCACGCTTTGTATTGACATGGGAAGTTTTCATATTTGGCTTGCACGTTATCTCTATAGCTTTAGGGCAAGACAAATGTTGATTTCTAATGGGCAGCAAACGATGGGTGTTGCATTACCTTGGGGAATTGGCGCATCATTTGTTCGTCCCTCTGACAAAATTATTTCTGTCTCTGGTGATGGTGGCTTTATGCAGTCGTCGATGGAATTAGAAACTGCGGTTCGTTTAAATACAAATATTTTGCATATTATCTGGGTTGATAACGCTTATAATATGGTGGAAATGCAAGAGCAAGAAAAGTATGGACGTTATTCGGGTGTAAAATTTGGTGCAATTGATTTTAAACGTTACGCGGAATCCTTCGGTGCTAAAGGCTTTTTTGTTGATTGTGCTTCTCAATTACGTACCGTTTTACATGAAGCGATGGCTGTTGATGGCCCCGCTGTTCTTGCTATTCCTGTCGATTATCGTGATAACGCTAAATTAATGGAACATATTGATTATAATTTAATCATTTAGTTATTTTACTTAAATATCGTGTTTTAAAAAATAAGGATGAGCATTTTCTACTCATCCTTATACCTTTCTTTGTTTTTCTTCCTATCTTATTCTTTTGATACAAAACAACTTCATTGTTAATAAAAAGTTATTATCTATTTCTTCTTTCGTTTTTTTTATTAATAATACGTTATGCGATTTTTGTGCATAAAAATGAAAGTAGATAATATAAAGTAAACTAAGTCTTATCTTATCTGACACAGGCATTTTAGTGCTTACAATAACCATAAATAAATTAAATATAGACTTTCAGTTATCAGGATAATCACGATGTCTCACACCTCATTACTTGCTTCTCATGCTCGATTTATTTCACATCGCCTTCTCCCTAATGAAGATGTGATTGTCGCATTACGACAAATGATGAAAGAGCAAAATCTAAAATCAGCATTTATTGCAGGTTGTGTAGGAAGTTTAACAGATGTGGCATTGCGCTTTGCAGGACGCGAAGAAAATCGCTATCTTACAGGCAAATTTGAAATTGTTTCACTGATTGGAACATTAGATACTCTAGGTGAACATTTACATTTAGCGGTCTCAAATGAAAATGGATTAATGTGTGGTGGACATATGATGCCTGGCTGTACAGTGCGCACGACGCTAGAACTCGTTATTGGTGAGTTAGAGCAAGTGACTTTTAGCCGTCAGCCTTGTGAACACTCTGGTTATGAGGAGTTAGTCATCACACCGCGTAAATAACATTTTTATAAAAAGAACGTTATTTATGCAAAATAATAAAACTAATAGTCACTATCCTTTGTAAAGGTTTTTAAACTATGTCTACCACACCTCACATTTCGAGTCGAACACTCGTTCTAATTGTTGTTTCTATTGCCATAAATATGATCGGTGGTCAAATTACCTCAATGGTAAAGCTTCCCATCTTTCTAGATTCTATCGGTACACTGATTTGTGCCTTATTAGGTGGCCCATGGGTTGCATTGTTCACAGGATTATTAACTAATCTATTATGGGGATTAATTAGTGGCCCTATGGCCGCCGCATTTGCGCCTGTTGCCATGATGATAGGGTTAAGTGCAGGTTTATTAGCACGCGCTGGAGGCTTTCGCTCTTTAATTCGCGTCATTGGCTCTGGCGTTATTATTACTTTAGCTTTAATGATCGTTGCTGTTCCTATTCGTACCTATTTATTTGGTGGTGCAACAGGAAGTGGCGCTGATTTCTTTGTCGCTTATTTTCATGCTGTGGGTGAAGGACTCATCGAATCTGTTGCTATTACTGTATTAGGTGCTAATCTCGCCGATAAAATATTATCCGCAATTATCGCTTGGTTATTAGTACGTCAGCTACCACAAAGAACACAACGCAATTTTCCCGCGATGGCCAAGGTTCGTTAATAATGCATCCCTTTACCTCATTGGCATTATGGCTTTGGCTAAGTGCTAGTGTGCTTTTTTTATCGCTAAGCTTACCACTGCTGATTATCAGCAGTGGGACTTTTATTGGCGTATTGCTTTGGAAAGCGTCTCGCTGGCGCTGGCGTTTTATTGTCTGGTTAATGCTCCCCATGGCAATAGGGTTATGGTTAGTCCATAGTGGTTGGTTAGCTTATTGGTTAACCGGTGAGCCTTTAGATACCCGTAAACAAACGATGGCAATAACACTATGGTTAAGATTATTAGCAATAATAAGTAGCGCTCAATTGTGGTTACAATACACCTCAACAGAGCAATTTATCAGGGCCTTATTTGCTAGCCGTTTACCGATGAGCCTCTCCTATTTACTAGCAGGACCTTTGTTACTTGTAGAACAATTACGCCAACAATTACACAATATAAAAGAAGCGCAATTAGCACGAGGTGTTCCTCTTGATGGATCATTTTGGCAACGACTTATCACATTACCCGCCATTATTTTGCCCCTTATTAGTCACGTTTTAAGTGATTTAACTGTTCGAAGCGCAGCATTAGATATGCGAGGATTTCGCATTATTGCAAAGCGGACAACCTTATATCCTCCAAAGGATACGCCACTGCAAACAATGGTTCGTTATTTGATTTTATTGCTTATCTTGATTGAAGGAGGTATTTGGCTATGGTACTAAATCTTCAGCAATTGAGTTTTACCCCAAAAGGTGATGAACAACCTATTATTGGCCCTATTGATTTGCAGTTAAAACAAGGGGAATGGCTTGTTATTTTAGGAGGCAATGGCAGTGGGAAAAGTCTTCTTGCGCAATTACTCGCGGGGTGGTTACCCGACTTATTAACAGGGTCAATTCAAGGTATTGGTATCGTACAAAATATCGCTCTCGATAAAAGTCGATTAGTGTCACTCGCTCCGGGTCGTCAGCTCGTTCAACAATCGCCACAATTACAACTTTCAGGATGTGCATTCACCGTAGAGCAAGAAATTGCCTTTGGCCCAGAAAATTTAGGGTTGAGTGACAATGAAATTCGATTTCGAGTAAAAGAAGCTATGGCATTAACACAATGTGAATACTTGCGTTTTCACCACCCTTCAACGCTTTCAGGTGGTGAGGCTCAACGTGTTGTTATCGCAAGTGCACTCGCTATGCACCCGAAATTATTATTACTTGATGAAGCTTTTAGCCGCTTAACGCCCAATGCGACCCAACAATTACAACTACGTATAAAACACTATGCAAAAGAGCATAAATGCAGTGTGGTCATTTTTGAACGTAATTTATTACCTGCAATAAGCCTGAGTGAACAATTTTTATTATTAGAGGCGGGAAAAATAAAGGCAAAAGGTACGTTAGACTCTATTTTTCCATTCTTGTTTTCAACGATTAATGCGCCCGATGCATGGCAAGCTTTACACTGGTTAATTGAAAATCATCATTGGGATAAGAATATTGTGAATAATGATAAAGCCTTGCTTAATGCTTTTAAGGAATTTTATGTTACAGCTCAATAATGTGACTTATCGCTGGAGCGAAGATGTTCCGCCTTGTATCTCTCAATTATCATTCACATTAAATCAAGGGGAATGGATAACCTTAGTCGGTGATAATGGGGCTGGTAAATCTACCTTATTACGATTAATTGCAGGACTATTAACGCCCAATGAAGGTGATATAACACTCAATAATCAGTCACTTTTTCAATTAAAAGCACAGCAACGCGCTCATTATATTGGGGTATTATTTCAAGAGCCTGAACGACAAATCTTTCATAATACAGTCGCAAAAGAGGTGGTTTTCAGCCTAAAACAGCATAAATTCTCTAAAGAAGAGATTAAAAGGCGTTTAGATGAAACACTGTCGCTTTGTGGTTTAAGTGATGTTGCAGATGTTCACCCTTTAGATTTACATGCAGGCCAACGTAGAATGGTTGCTGTTGCAAGTTTAAGTATTTTATCGCCTCAAATATTATTACTAGATGAACCCACTCGTGATTTTGATGCACATTGGTTAAGCTGTTTTGAGAATTGGCTTCAGGTACAAAAAACATTAGGTAAAACGGTATTGGCTATTAGTCATGATCTTGATTTTACTGCTCGCCATTTTCAGCGTGTTATCCATTTATCCTCAGGTAAATTAATTGCAGATGGTTCGCCTGAAAAAGTGCTAATGAATTCAACACTGCAATCCCTTTCCGATATCCCAGCGCCTACGCTATACTCATTAAGCCAAAAACTAAAATTACCCATTAAAAAAAACACCCCCATTGAGTGGGCTAAAATGCTAGTTGAAATGAACAAAAAACACTAAAATAAACTCATAATAATCTTAAGATTTATCGCCATTATTGTGTTTATTTATGCGTAGTCGGAGATAAAAAATGGAAATCATCCACACTTTATTAGACTCATTGAGTCACTTATCTCCTCTTACCCTATTCTTATCTATTATCTTAATCACTGCGGGAAAATCGACTATCGGTATTTCCTCATTTTTGCCACCAGCATCTTTAATGTTAATCTTTATTTTCGGTGCTTGTTTACCGCTTTACTCCCCAATATTTCTTTGGTTAGCGACCAGTTGTGGTGCTTTACTAGGTTCCATTTTAAGCTATGAATTAGGACGTTCTATTTACCGTTTTCCTCGCCTTAAAATATGGGTTAAACGTTATCAGTCAAAAATTAATCGTATTCAACAGCTATTAAAAAATAAAACTCACTATATTTTGTTTATTTCTCGATTCTTAGCTGTCTTTCGCTATTTAACCCCCTTTAGTGCTGGCTTATTAAAATTACCTACATACGGTATTTATATCACCAGCGCCATTTCTGCCTTAGTGTGGTCTGCTATATTTATTTTAATTGCAACAGGAGTGCTTTCCATTGCGTTATAAACGTATTGATTAACACATATTTTTAATCGTTCTATTAATACTAAAAGCCATCTATTTACTTTTTATTTAATCATATTATTTAAATATCTTCTGACTCCTCTTTTTTTATTTTATTTTTAATTATTGACAAATATATTGTTTTTTATCTTTTATTTCTTATGTTATTGATATTTTCTTTTGCACTTTATATTTATCACCATAATTATGATTAAAATTTGCATAATTACTATGTTGATCACAATTTGTTATTTTCTTGTTCTAATTTCATTAGGTCAGTTCACAATTTTTTAACGTCCCTTGTTTCTATAAAAGTTGTCATGTTGTATACAAGTTGGTGTGAAACATTCACCTGCGTTTTTATGTACAGGAACAACATCATGAGAATAAGAAAAACAAAGCTTGCCATCGGTATTGTTGCTGTTATTGCTGTTGTCTCATTAGCAATAGCTGGCAAAAAAGAGAATGCGAATAAACAATTTCTCTCTGTAGCAACCGCTTCAACAGGAGGAACGTATTATCCGATGGGGGTGGGATTAGCAAACGTATGGAGTACACATCTTAAGGATAGAGGCATTCAAGTAACAGGGCAGTCTTCGGCAGGATCGATAGAAAATATCTATTTAATGCAGAAAAATGAAGCCCAACTTTCTATTTTACAAAGCCTATTAGCGGTAGAAGCTTATGAAGGTGTACGTAATTTTGAAGGCAAACCCGAAAAAAATCTGCGCTCAATTTCTATGTTATGGCCCAATGTTGAACACTTTGTTTTGATGAATGACAAAGTAAAAACTGGCACATTAGATGATATTCGTGCAACAAGTTTTTCTGTAGGCCCTCAAGCTAGTGGCACAGAACAATCTACGATCATCATTCTTAAAGGCGTTAATTTAACCAAAAAAGAGATTACTCCTGAATATCTTGGATATGGCGATACCGTTTCCGCCATGCGAGATGGTCGCCTTGATGGCGGTGCATTACCAGCAGGTGTACCAGCCTCAGCCGTCACTGATATGTATGCCAGTGGCGTAAGCGCAAAACTACTCGAAGTGACAGATAAACAACTTGATGATATCAATCATGTGGCAAATTCTTGGTTTCGTTTTGAAATACCCGCAGATACCTATCCTCGTCAAACCGAAATGGTTAATACGATAGCTCAACCCAATATTTTAATGACCACTACTAATATTGATAATGACTTAGTGTATGAGCTGACAAAAACCATGTTTGAAAATCTGCCAGAGGTTCATCAGGTTCATAGCGCGGCCAAATACATCACTACCGAAAATGCATTAAAAGGCGTTTCTGTACCACTGCACCTAGGGGCTTACCGTTATTACCAAGAAATTGGATTAGAGATCCCTGATTATCTTATTCCACCAGAAGCTCAAACGCAGACTAATAATAAATAACAGGAGTGAGTTATGACTAATAATGACCATCTAACTCCGGTAGAGCCACCTGCATTAGATAAAGAAGCCAGCTCCGGCAGTCGCCAGCTTGCAGGTATTTACCTGAAAATTACTACGACCCTTGCAATATTAATTTCACTTTATGCGATTTATTCCAACGCATTATCAAATACCCAAGAGTTTTACCGTAATACTATTTTTCTTAGTGGTATTTTAATTTTAGGCTTTATTTTATTTCCTTTTTCTAAGCGCTTTTCTACGCCTAAATTTAATGGATGGGATTATCTTTTTATTGCTTTAACATTAATCAGTTATGGCTATTTTTTCTTTAATTATGTTGATCTTCATGTTGTAAGAAAAAGTATTCCAAATACTACTGATTATGTCATGGCTATACTGGGTATTATCGTACTGTTTGAAGCAGCAAGACGAACAACCGGATATTTTATTCCAGGGCTTGCGACTTTCGCTATTATTTATGCTCTTTTTGGTCAGTATTTTATGGGTATTTTCGGTCATGCCGGATTTTCTGTAGAAAGATTGTTATACCGTTTATTTATGACCAGTGAAGGGATTTTTGGTATCACCCTTTCAACAGCCTCCACCGCTATTGTGGTCTTTATTCTCTTTGGCTCATTCTTGAGTGTAAGTGGTGCGACTGCATTATTTAACGATTTAGCGCTCGCTATTGCAGGTCGTCGTCGTGGAGGTCCCGCTCAAGTAGCTGTTATTTCATCAGCATTAACCGGCTCTTTAAGTGGAAGTGCTGTTGCTAACGTAGCAACAACTGGAACATTTACTATTCCTTTAATGAAAAATATCGGTCTAACTCCTCGCTTTGCTGGTGCAGTTGAAGCTACAGCATCAACAGGGGGTATGATCATGCCCCCTATTATGGGTGCAGCTGCATTTATTATGGCAGGCTTTTTAGGCATTTCGTATACCACTATTGTCATTGCAGCCATTATTCCAGCGCTGTTGTATTACGCAGCATTAATTATGGCGATTGATATCGAAGCTAAAAAACAAGGATTAAAAGGTTTAAGTAAAGAGAATATCCCACAAGTTAAAGCGGTATTAAAAGCGCGTGGTTTATTATTACTGCCTTTAGTTATTGTTATTGGCACCTTATTAGTGGGTAAAACACCTATTTATGCAGGTTTCTTAGGTATTCTAACTATTATTGTTGCAAGCTGGATTACACCTGATAAATCAGTCCGTATGACATTAACTAAAGTGGCCGACGCCTTAGCTGAAGCCGCTCGTGGTTCCGTCCAAGTTACTGTAGCTTGTGCCGCCATCGGGGTGATTATCTGTGTCGTGACTATGACAGGTATTGGTGCAACATTGGCCTTTAACATTGTCTCAATGACAGATAATACATTATGGATGATCTTATTAGTCGTGATGCTGGTGTGTATCGTATTAAGTATGGGTTTACCTTCAACGGCTTTATATATCGTTGTTGCCGTTACAGTGTCACCAATATTAATTAAAGCAGGTGTTATGCCTTTAGCCGCTCACTTCTTTGTATTCTGGTTCGGCGCATTATCCAATATTACCCCTCCTGTGGCTTTAGCCAGTTATACCGCAGCAAGTATTGCAAGAGCCGACCCGATGCAAACATCATGGGATGCCGTGCGACTCGCACTTCCGGGCTTTATCATTCCATTTATTTTGGTTTATAACCCAGCTTTACTGATGCAAGGCGATAATTTAGGTGTACTTTCTATTGGATTAATGGTTATTACTGCATTAGTCGGAATTTATGCACTAAGTATTGCAGCCGCTAATTTCTGGATGATCAAAACAACCTGGTTTGAACGCATTGCATTTGCGGCGGCCGCGATTTTAATGATTAAACCAGGCTTATATACCGACCTTTTGGGTATAAGCTTAATCATATTAACAGGAGCATTGCACATGTTACGGTCGAAAAAACAATTAACCAACATGGGGCAAGTATCTGGAGAAAACTAGATGATACAAAAGATCTCACGCCAAAAAGCGTCGCATCAAATTCTTGAACAGATTAAGCAAAATATTCATAACGGCACCTACCCTGTAGGTGAAAAGTTACCCTCTGAAAATGTCCTTGCTGACGCCTTTGGCGTCAGTCGAGTTCCAATCAGGGAAGCGCTGGGTGTCTTAGAAGCCAGTGGTATTGTGACTTCACGCCAAGGAGGCGGTCGCCGTGTAATTGACCATTCTATCCTCAGTAAATATGAGCCAATAGTGATGGAAATTGCTTGCCCGAAAGAGATAGATTCACTACTAGAGATGCGTGAGGTCATTGAACATGAAGCGGCAGCTATTGCCGCTTTACGCCGAACACCAGAAGAATTACGCGCTATAGAAAATGCCCACGATGCCTTTGTTTTAGCAACAAAAAAAAACAAAAGTATTGGTCATAAAGAGGATTATCAATTTCATCGTTCTATTATGGTTGCCGCACATAATCCTTTTTTTGTCAGGATATTAGATAATATGCATGAGCTTTATCTTGGTGTCTTAATGTATTCATTAAGTCAAAATAAAGGACGAGAGGCAGAAACTGAACGTGTTATTGCAGAACATGAAGCTATTGTTGAAGCAATACGACAACAAAATCACGATGAAACAAGCCATAAAATGCGTCTTCATTTAACGAATGTACGTGGCAAATTAAAACGCTTACAGCAAAAACCCTGTTAATTTAAAATTTATAAAATGGATAAGATTATGACTTATGACGTGATTATTATTGGAGCGGGATTAGTCGGATTAGGGGTTGCAAGTGCGCTACAAGAAAGTCAACCTGAACTAAAACTACTGGTGATTGATAAAGAAACCGGCCCTGCGGCTCATCAAAGTGGGCATAACAGTAATGTTGTTCATTCCGGTATTTATTACACGCCAGGGAGCCTTAAAGCAAGGTTAGCTAAACAAGGCAACATCACCACTTATGCGTTTTGCCAACAACATAATCTTTATTACGATCGTTGTGGAAAAGTGATTGTCGCTACCAATGAAAAAGAGCTAAATGCCTTAGAAAATATTTATCGACGTGGTATTGATAATGGGCTTGAAGTCATCAAAATGACAGAAAGTGAACTGAAAGCCAGAGAGCCCTATGTTAATGGTATTGCTGCGTTATTAGTTCCTGATGCAGGCATTGTTAATTATCCTGAAATTGCAACAAAACATGTTGAAATCATCCAATCTCGTGGCGGTAAATTTACGTTTGGTCAAGCTGTAACGGCGATCAATGAAACGGACGATAGTGTCACAGTAACGACATCCAATAACCAATTTACAGGCAAATGGTTGATTAATTGTGCAGGATTATTTAGTGATCGTATTGCTAAAATGGCAGGTTATGACACAGGGATGAAGATAGTTCCATTCCGTGGTGAATACTTTATGCTTAATGCCAATAAAAATTACTTAGTAAACCATCTCATTTACCCTGTTCCTAACCCTGATTTCCCATTTTTAGGTGTACATTTTACACGTATGTACAACGGGCACCGTGATGTTGGACCTAATGCGGTATTAGCGTTTAAGCGAGAAGGCTATAAAAAAAGCGATATTAACTTAAAAGATCTTGCTGAAGTTCTCACTTACAAGGGCTTTTGGAAAATTGCTGGTCATTATTTAGGTGAAGGAATGGCAGAGCTTCGTCGTTCTTATTCACGCAAACTGTTTACCCAAAATGCACAAAAACTGATCCCTGATTTACGTGAAGCAGATATTCATCCAGGCCCTGCGGGTGTTCGTGCTCAGGCTTTAACCAATGACGGTAAACTCGTAGATGATTTTCATTTTGTAAAAGGTAAACGTTCATTGCATGTGTGTAATGCCCCGTCCCCTGCAGCGACAGCCTCTATTGAGATAGGTCGTGAAATTGTCAGAGAACATTTTTCATTATAATTATTGAACGTAATACATCTATCAAAATAAATAAAAGCACTGACATTAATCAGTGCTTTTATTTTTACTTCACTCCCGACTCTCTTTTAACGCTTCACGCATTAACCACTGCTGAAATATTTCCATTGATGCGGTCATTGGTTTTGATTTTAAATACGTTAACCAATACTTCCCCATTTCAACGTCTATTTTAAAAGGTTGTATTAATTGACCACTTTCTATTTCTCTTGAAAACATCTTTGCAGGTGCTAACGCAACTCCGCCTTCATAAATTGCACTTTCTACCATTAAACGCGAAGAGTCAAAAATAGACCCAATAATTTTTATAGGTGCAATACCCGCTTTTTCAAACCATTGTAGCCATTCATCTTCGCGGTAAGAACGGTATAAATTTTCATTTATTAAATCAGTTGGATGTTGCAATCGTTCTGCTGTTTTTGGTGAACACAAGACAGTTAATGGTGCTGAAAATAAGGCTTTATTATGAGTTAAAGGCCATAATCCTTCACCAAACCGAATAGCAAAATCTAATCCTTCAGTTGCCAAATTAACTACATTATTATTTGTTCTTAAATTCACTTCTATTCTTGGGTATTGTTGTCTAAATTCAGCCAATCGCGGTAATAACCAACCAACAGCAAATGTTCCCACAGTGGCAATCGAAACAACATCACGGTATTCACCTCGCTCAAACTGCTTAAATACACGTTCAATATCGCTAAACGCCGTTGTTAATACCGAAAATAAGATCTGTGCATCATCCGTCATCTCCAAACCACGAGGCAAACGCTTAAAAAGCATTACGCCCAAACGTTCTTCTAATATCCTTACTTGTTGACTCACTGCGCCTTGAGTGACATAGAGTTCTAATGCTGCTTTGGTGAAATTAAGGTGTCTTGCAGATGCTTCAAACGCACGTAGTGCGTTGAGAGGAAGGTGTGTTCGCATAATATTCTTAGTCAATAGATTTTCTATAGGCTAAGGTGATTTATTATCGATTGTCAATGAATCAATTAAATAGGATATTGCACTTGATAAATAAATAGCATTATATCTCATCCATAACTATCTATTTATATTGAAATTTTCTTTCTTATATTAATATGAGTATCAATCCCTATGTTTAAAACAACATATCGTCAAACCGCAGTGATCGTAGTTTCATTAATATCTTTATTGGTATCGCCAATGCTATGGGCTAAAACAAATAGCACTATTGAAGAACAATTAAGTACGCTTGAAAAAAATAGCCAAGGTCGTTTAGGTGTTGCATTAATTAATACTAAAGATAACTCACAAATAACTTATCGTGGTGATGAACGCTTTGCGATGGCAAGTACCAGCAAAGTCATGGCCGTCGCTGCTGTTTTAAAGGAAAGTGAAAAACAAGCAGGATTGCTTGATAAGCATATGACTATCAAAAAAACCGATTTAGTCACTTATAGTCCTATTACAGAAAAACATTTAGCGACTGGAATGACACTTGCTCAATTAAGCGCTGCTACCTTGCAATATAGTGATAATACAGCAATGAATAAAATTCTCGATTATTTAGGAGGGCCTTCCAAAGTCACTCAATTCGCACGTTCAATCAATGATGTGACTTATCGCCTAGATCGCAAAGAGCCTGAATTAAATACAGCCATTCACGGTGATCCCCGCGATACGACCTCCCCACTTGCAATGGCTACAAGCCTTCAATTACTGACTTTAGGTGATGCATTAGGTCAATATCAGCGTCAACAACTTATCACTTGGTTAAAAGGCAATACGACGGGTGATCAAAGTATTAAAGCAGGTTTACCTAACAATTGGGTTGTAGGAGATAAAACCGGTAGTGGTGATTATGGTACAACTAATGATATCGCCATTATTTGGCCTGAAAATCAGGCACCATTAATTTTAGTCGTCTATTTTACGCAACAAAAACAGAATGCAAAGCCACGAAAAGATATTATTGTAAAAGCGACAGAGATTGTCACAAAAGAGTATATTAATACTTCTAAAATAAAATAACTCCCTTACTAATAATATTAATAAGAAATTAAACATAATAAGGCCATTTATTTGGCTTTATTATTCATTTTTTAAAAAATATATTTATCAATAAAAATTAGATCTTGATAATTAACCTTATTATACTCACTCTTATTAAATGGACTTATTTTAAGAGAATACGATGTCTGATCTTTTTGAATTAATAAGTGAGTTATTATCTTGTTCTGGTCAAATAACGCTCGAAAATATTCGTTTTTGTTTAGTTGTTCTCACTATTATCATGTTGGTAATCGTTTCATTATGTACTTGGTCATTTGATCTCTATATTATTGGTGCTTCATTATTTATTTGTATGTTGCTTTATCTACCAGAAATATATCGATTTATTAAAAGTTGGATAGTTTAACCTGTTATTGATAACAAAAGCCCCTATTAAAAAATAGGGGCTTTCATAATTAAAAGTATTTTGTGATGATTTAAAATAAATTCTTTAATTTAAAGAGGCAAAGCAAAACTGACTTTTACCGTTTCCATTGGTACTTCTGTTTTTATACTTTGAATACTCGGAATTTGTGTTAAATAATCGGCATGAAAACGACGATACGTGGCTAAGTCTTTTGTCACGATCCGAATTAATGCATCACACTCACCGGCCATTAAATGACACTCAACCACTTCAGGTAACACCTTGATGGCCTTTACGAATTCTTCTATGGTTTCTGCATCTTGTGCTCTAAACCAAATTCTTGCGAATAAAGATAAGCCTGCATCAACCATACTACCATCTAATACAGCAACATAACGAGTGATCACTCCCGATTCTTCAAGTAAACGCACTCGGCGAAGACAAGGAGACGGTGAGAGTCCAACTTCTTTTGCTAGCTCAATGTTTTGGATTTTGCCATCACGCTGAAGTACTTGCAAAATATGTTTATCTATCTTATCTAATTTTATTGACATCAAAGATTAACCTTAATTCTATTTATGGAATTTTATTGCCAATTAATTCTTTTTGTTAGCAACAAAGCAACCCGATTTTTTCGAAAACATCATATAATCTTTCAGCTAAATTTCACAGCAAAAACGATGTTTCTATTAATCTATCTCTATCAGGTGAAAAGATGGAATTTAACACTTTATTATTATTCGCACTGACTGTTTTACCGCTGATCTGTACACCTGGACCCGATATTCTGTTTATCTCATCTCAAGGGTTATCAGGAGGAATGAAATCAGCATGGATTGCTAATTCAGGCGTCATTTCAGGTTACTTAACTCATGCGTTGCTAAGTGCTTTAGGCCTTGCCGCCTTAGTTTCTACATCACCCATTTTATTTCATTTACTTAAATGGGTTGGCGTTACTTATATCAGTTATCTCGCTCTTAAAATGTTAATTTCAGCTTGCAAAAAAGGAACGTTAGTCCTTGATACGACTAAAACCTCGTCTCTATTTCGTAAAGGTTTTTTAACCAGTTTCCTTAATCCTAAAGGCTTATTAGTTTATCTCGCTATTTTACCAAACTTTATTGATAATCATAATGATGTCGCAACACAATCATTGCTGTTATCTGGGATATTTATCACGACTTGCTTAATTATTTATGGCCTTCTCGGTAGCTTCTTTGCTTATATTGGTGTAAAAGGCGGTTTAAGTGATAAACGTCGTCGTTATAACGATGGTATTGCCGGTGGATTACTTGCTTTTGCCGCCGTTAATCTGGCTTTTAATTAATCATAATCCTAAGCATCATTTATTATTTCAGTCAGTATTTGACCACAAAAAATACCTTTATTTTAGTGGTCGAATATCTGCCCATAATAATTGACAATTTGCGGTTAACGGTCTTATTTCACCTTCACGAATATCAGGTAACCACCATGCACCTTGCCCTTTTGATAAATGCTGGCAAGTCGCACCAGTTAAACTCCATTCACCTTGTGTTACATAAATAAGCCCGGCATGAGAACTTGGTAATATAAGTGGTTGTGTCACTAATGTCGTTTCTGCTTTCCAACATGTTCGACGTACCATAATATTTAAACACTTTACACCACCTTTAATCAGCTCCGATTTAACATGAATATCACCTGAAAAATCATAAGGCTGATAAGGATCAGTGACGGAGTGATTCAAAAATCCGGTGCTATTTAGATTAAGTCCATTACCTTCTAATAGCACCATTTGCCGTTCAATATCAGGAAACTGCCCTAATGAGCCATTATCTTCGATAGATGTTAAACACGCTCGCCATGAAAAATCATTATTCACTGGCCAACACACAATTTCTTGGGTTGTGCCTTTTTGATTGCTCCATGGAATAAACGGTAACTCTTGTTGATCAAAACAACGTAGCTTCATTGTGTCCTCCTGCAATATCTGGCTAGTCAGTCTGATAATGAGGTTAAGAATTAATCATTGGAGATTACCGTTCATAAATCAATATCTAACTTTTAAAAATGTGCGCTAACGTCCGCTATTTACGTCGTAATTTTCTGCATCCTTCACCGATAATTTCTATTCCTTTTTCTGTTCGGCTATTCCACTGAAAAGAAGAATTTAAACGAAATGCATGGTTAAATTGCGAGCTGGTGGAAAACATAGATCCGGGTGCAATACTGACTCCCCTTTCCAATGCAAAGTGATAAAGCTTATTCGCATCAAATGTTGATTCAAATTCTAACCAAAGAAAATACCCTCCAGTTGGAATATTCACTTTTACATCCTCAGGTAAATGCATCTGTATAGCTTGCAACATACGATAGCGCCTTTGTTCTAATAATAATCTTAATCGGCGAAGATGTGTGTCGTAACCACCTTGTGATAAATAATCTGCAATGGCTTGCTGTGTCGGCATACTCGCAGAAACCGTACTCATCATTTGTAATTGCTGTATTTTTGTTGCGTGTTTACCTGCCGCAACCCAACCCACACGAAATCCTGGCGCCAAGCATTTAGAAAAAGAAGCACAATGTAATACGCTATTCGTTTTATCAAATCCTTTTACAGGCATCGGCGCTTTCTGACTGTTATAGAGCTCGCCATACACATCATCTTCGATGAGCGTTATCTGCTTCTTCGCCAAAATATCCACCAGCCTTATTTTATTTTCATCTGGCATTGTTCCACCTAATGGATTTTGACAATGACTCATCAACCAGCAGGCTTTAATATCATATTGCTCAACCACTTTTTCGAGTTCATCTAAACAAATTCCAGTGACAGGATCGGTTCTAATTGCAAGCGCTTTTAAGCGTAAACGTTCAATTGCTTGTAATGCACCATAAAACGCAGGTGATTCAATCACCACCCAATCGCCAGGTTCGGTAACAGCTTGCAAACTAAAACTCAGTGATTCCATTGCACCCGCTGTAATCACAATATCATCTGGAGAGACATGAATTCCTTGTAACGCATAGCGTTGTGCAATGTTACGGCGTAACTTTTCATTTCCTGGAGGCAAATTTATTACTGAACTTTGAGGTGCAAGATGTCTCGCAGCAGACGCTAACGCACTACTTAACTTAGGCTGAATAAATAAGCTAGGATCAGGGAAAGCAGACCCAAAAGGAATAATTTCAGGATCTTTACACGCTTGAAGTACATTAAAAATAGATGCACTGATTTCAACATTTTCACTCATGTGTAGCCCTTTACTGGCAGTCACTTGACCAAAGCGTGTATTGCGATGTGCAACATAATAACCAGATTGTGGTCGCGCCGTTATCCATCCTTGACTTTCTAATAACTGATACGATTGTAAAACCGTCATTAAACTTAAACCAGACTGTTTCACTGTATCTCGCAATGACGGTAAACGGTCACCAGATTGCCAAATATTATCTTCAATTTGTTGGCGTATTTGCGCTGCAAGCTGTTCATATCGAGTCATATAAAACTGTTCACCTCAAAACTGTTATAGTCATTTTTAAACTTATTGTCACTATTATAGTTTACTGTCATATGGTCTACTAATCCACACGATTTACCTGCAATTTATATATCAATAAAACGAGGTTTTTATGCTTGGGTTAAGTGCCTTTGATTTGGCGCGTATCCAATTTGCGTTTACAGTTTCTTTTCATATTATCTTCCCTGCAATTACTATCGGACTGGCTAGTTTTTTAGCCGTTTTGGAAGGTTTATGGTTAAAAACTCGCAATAAGGATTATTTAGCGTTATTCCATTTTTGGTCAAAAATATTCGCTGTTAACTTTGCCATGGGAGTTGTCTCTGGTTTGGTAATGGCCTATCAATTTGGAACCAATTGGAGCTTTTTTTCTGACTTTGCGGGCTCGATTACTGGCCCTTTGCTGACTTATGAAGTACTTACAGCCTTCTTCTTAGAAGCTGGATTCTTAGGTGTAATGCTGTTTGGTTGGAATAAAGTGGGTGAAAAACTTCACTTTTTTGCAACCTGCATGGTTGCATTAGGCACATTGATGTCAACGTTTTGGATTTTGGCATCAAATAGCTGGATGCAAACACCACAAGGATTTGAAATCATTAATAATCAAGTCGTGCCAGTAGACTGGATTGCGGTTATTTTTAATCCCTCTTTCCCTTATCGTCTCGCACATATGGGTGTAGCTGCGTTCTTAGCTTCCGCTTTCTTTATTGCAGCTTCTGCTGCATGGCATATCCTTAAAGGCCATAAAACATCAGCAATGAAAAAGATGCTTTCAATGTCTTTGTGGATGATTTTAATTCTAGCCCCAATTCAAGCACTCATTGGTGATGTTCATGGTTTAAATACCTTAAAACATCAACCAGCAAAAATTGCAGCAATTGAAGGTCATTGGGAAAACAAACCGGGTGAAGCCACACCATTGATCCTTTTCGGTATGCCAGATATGGATGATGAAGAGACAAAATATAAGATAGAAATTCCTTATCTTGGTAGCATGATCTTAACCCACAGTTTAGAAAAGCAGGTTCCTGCACTCAAAGAATTCCCTAAAGAAGATAGACCTAATTCACTCATTGTATTCTGGTCATTCCGCATTATGGTTGGCCTTGGCATGTTAATGATTTTAGTTGGTGTTTGGGGAACATGGTTACGTTATAAGAAAAAACTTTATGAATCTAAAACGTTCTTACGGTTAACTTTTTTAATGGCGCCATCAGGTCTTATCGCTATCCTTGCAGGATGGTTTACTACTGAAGTTGGACGCCAGCCTTGGGTAGTCTATGGCATACAACGAACTCGAGATGCCGTCTCTGCACATGGCGAAATGCATATGAGCATAAGCCTGCTGATCTTCTTTGTTGTTTATGGCTCTGTGTTCGGTATCGGATATGCCTATATGTTAAGACTGATCCGCAAAGGTACTTCGGAGGTTAATCATGGGAATTGATCTGCCCGTTATTTGGTTCGTCATCATCGTATTTAGTACATTAATGTACATTGTAATGGACGGTTTCGATCTCGGTATCGGTATGCTCTACCCATTTATTAAAAGCAATCAAGATCGTGACTTAATGATGAATACGGTTGCTCCTGTATGGGATGGTAACGAAACATGGTTAGTCTTAGGGGGTGCCGCATTATTTGGTGCATTTCCGCTCGCTTATGCCGTTATTCTTGATGCATTAGCAATGCCTTTAACCCTAATGCTTGTTGCGTTGATATTTCGGGGTGTCGCCTTTGAATTTCGTTTTAAAGCCGATGATAACCACAAAGGCTTTTGGGATAAATCCTTTATTTTTGGATCAATCTTAGCCACCTTCATGCAGGGTATTGTCGTTGGTAGCGTTGTTCAAGGTTTACCTGTTGTTAATCGTACCTTTGTAGGTAATTATTTTGATTGGCTGTCACCTTTTGCACTCTTTTGTGGTTTGGGTTTAGTTATCGCCTATTCTTTATTAGGGTGTGGTTGGTTAATTATGAAAACTGAAGGCCACTTACAGCAAAGTCTATATAAAGTCGCTAAACCGCTGACGCTAGTGATGCTTATTGTAATTGCTATGGTTAGTGCATGGACACCACTAGCACAACCTGCTATTGCGGAGCGTTGGTTCAAGCTACCTAACTTGTTCTTCTTTTTACCTGTTCCACTTTTAGTGCTATACAGCACATGGTTGATTTTACGTTCAATAAAAAAACAAGGGCACTATCTTCCTTTCTTTGGTGCGCTAGCTTTAATTTTCTTAGGTTTTGCCGGATTAGGTATCAGCATTTGGCCTAATATTATTCCACCTGCCATTAGTTTTGTGGAAGCTTCCGCCCCACCAGAAAGCCAAGGATTTATGTTAGTTGGCGCACTGTTTATTATCCCAATTATTCTCGTTTATACATTCTGGAGTTATTACGTTTTCAGAGGAAAAACCAATTATGAAGAAGGCTATCACTGATCCACAAATACAAAGTAACCCCTCATTATTAAAAAAGTGGGGATGGTTAATTACAATTTGGTTTTGTAGCGTTTTAGCTTTATTTGCGGTGTCTTCTCTTTTTCGTTTCTTAATGACACTTGCAGGAATGAAAGTGAAGTAAAGAAAAAGTACACAGTAATATAAAAATAGTGTCGTACAACGGCCAGCAATAAACACAATGGGCTAATAATTATTTAGCCCTTTTTTTATTTTCCTATAATTAACTAAACTTAAATCAAACATATTGATAAAATAACTATAAACACATCATTTTTGATTAATAGTAAGAGATAAAATCTTTTTTATTCTGTTATCACGATAAATAAACATATTAACAATCCTATAAAAAACCATCTTTTCTAGAAATAAAATAGAGTACTTGTTGAATTCAATTTCTAAAGTAATTATGATACCCGCCGCTTAGCACTTCACGTCTGTATTACTTTATAAAGACGTATATTGTATGTTACCTATTTGATTAACTTAAAAATTAAGTCTATCGCCCTATTAAATGGGGAAAGAGATCATTATGTCTTTTTAAAAAACATATTTTGATAATTTAGAATTATCTTAATTGCTAAGAAAGATCCCCTAAACTAGGCTTACGTATTGTTGCTACTAAATTAAGGATGAAGTCATGAATTGGTACTTAGAAGTTATTAAAAATAATTACGCTAATTTTTCAGGGCGTGCGCGTAGAAAAGAATACTGGATGTTTACCTTAGTAAATACCATTATTATTACCATCTTATATGCTATTCTAATTTCATCAATAGATATGAATACAGGTGAAATGAGTGGTTTAGGTTCAATTATTGGTATTGTTTTAGGTATTTATTCTTTAGCTATTATCGTACCTAGCCTTGCGGTGACTATTCGTCGCTTCCATGACCAAGATAAATCGGGTTGGATGTTCTTACTTGCCTTTATTCCTGCCATTGGTGGATTAATCGTTTTTGTCTTTATGTGTCTTGAAGGAACTAAAGGCGACAACAGATTTGGCCCAGATCCTAAAGCCTAATCTATTACTAACGTTATATCAAAATACAGTGAGTACATTAGTTTTAAGTTTACTCACTGTATTAATTCATTTTCTTCTCATTGTTACCTTTTATTACTCCCTGATTTTTTCTAATCACGTGTTTTCTCTTTAAATCTAATAACTTTTATTATTTCTTTGTTATTCTACTTTTATTGACAGCTTTTTTAAGCTCTTCTCTTACGTTATCAATCTTGATTTATTGCCTTATCTATTCATTAATTAATAAGTGTTTTCTGTATGAGTAGTTTGAGCCTAATCACACAATGATAAGTAAAACATACACCTAACTTTACTAAACCAATGTTAATGTTGATAATGACTATCATTATTAATTGAAAATGATAATATCTACATTGATAAAACAATTAAATGAGTCAGGTAAAAAAACGTGAGTAACTCCAAAACACCTCAAGAAAAAAATATTTATAAACCAGCACCTCCTCGCTTAGTTCAAGTAAAACGCATTACTGATGTCACTCCTGGAATGCGCTGTATTACCTTTACCAGTGATGATTTAGATACTTACCCTGCTGATACTGCGGGCGCACATCTGAAAATATTTTTACCCTTAGAAGGCCAAACTAAACCAACAGTACCCAGTTTTTCTGAAAAAGGCCCTAAATGGCCTGAAGGTGAACCAAGGTCGATTGTCCGCACTTATAGTGTTCGAGCCATTCGCCCAGAGCAGAAAGAGTTAGATATTGAATTTGCCGTTCATGAAGATGCTGGCCCCGCTATTCATTTTGCGCTAAATGCTAAACCAGGTGACTTTATTGGCATCACTAATCCGGGAGGGCCAGACCCTCTATTAGCGCCAGCTTCACATTATTATATGGCAGCCGATCCAAGTTCATTACCAGCCTTGATGGCTTTAATTGAAACCATGCAACCTAATGTTCGAGGAAAAGTCGTTATCCGAGTAGAAGACGAAACGCATCGCCAAGAAATTAAATGTCCTCGTGGTTTAGAGATAATCTGGTTGATTGGCTCAGTTGAAGAACAAACTCAAAACTTAATTAATGAATTTATGTCCTGGAAATTACCTGCTGAAGATGTTGCGTTTTGGATTGCCGGTGAAGATAAAATTATTCGTGCATTAAGGCGCCATATTCGCCGTGATAACGGCTATGATCGTAGCTTAATTTATGCAATCCCTTATTGGCGCTTTGGTTACGACGAAGAAGGCTATCACGCTGAACGTCATCATGTAATGGATAACGAAGATGTAAGCTAAACTATCAATGAAAGATTAAACGTTGGCTGTACAGGCTGCATATTCATTTCCTTAATAATATGCAGCCTTTTTTATTTTATACAAAAATTCTTATACCCAATTTAATCATTATAAGCAGCCAATACATGCTGACATAATGTAGAACGTACACAATCTTCTTGCATAAATTTAATTACCCCTACTCGATTATTGGCTTCAAATCGAATAAGCGCATCCGCTAATCCAGACGGTATATTAGAAGGTAAATCACATTGCGTAATATCGCCATTAACCACAACGGTGACATTTTCTCCCATTCTCGTTAGAAATAATTTCATTTGATTGACAGTGACATTCTGCGCTTCATCTAAAATAACAAATGCATTTTCAAAAGTACGGCCTCGCATGTAGGCAAAAGGCGCAATTTCGACTTTGCCAATTTCCGGTCGTAAACAATATTGCAAGAATGATGCGCCTAAACGTTTGACTAATACATCGTAGACAGGACGAAAATATGGTGCAAATTTTTCAGCAATATCTCCGGGTAAAAAACCAAGATCTTCATCTGCCTGCAATACAGGTCGAGTAACAATAATACGTTCTATTTCTTTATGAATTAAAGCATCTGCCGCCAATGCGGCACTGAGAAAGGTTTTTCCACAACCCGCTTCTCCCGTTGCAAAAATAAGATTTTGATGTTTAATCGCATTCATGTATTGGCATTGAGCTTCATTACGTGGAGATAACGCGCGTTCATCACGCTTTTCTCTCGCCATTCCAATCGTATCAATTTCCCCAAATCCTGGTAAAACCATGACATTATCTCGATGTGCTCCGTTACGTTGTTCTTTACGTGAAGTACGTTTATTTTCTCGGCGTAAACGTGTTGCTGCTTTTTGTCTACTCATAGTGGTATTTACCCTTGTTAGTCTTCAAAAAGTCATCGACATCTTTTATTGGTCACTTATTCATTTACCATGAGTCCCCTTTAGACTCTATTTAGTCGCAGAAAACAAAAAAACCGGCCACAATCCTGAACATTAATGCTCGGTTGTTGCCAGTTTTCTGTAAGTAACGAGATTTATCCATTGCTTCTGTCATTCATATTCCCCATCATGGAGTTAGAGTGAAAATTATCGAAGCTTTATGACAGTATAATGACAAAATAAAAATATTTTCAATACTAAAATCATTTATAACAAGTGGACTTAACATAAAAATAACAATAGACGTTATTTTAGGGGGAGTAAATGAATTTCTTACGATTGCCTTTTATTTATTGGTTATTGCTTAACCTCATTCCATTTATTGGTTTTGAACTTCATTCTGGTACTCTGAAAATGGGGTTCTTTTTTTATTTAGGTTTACTCACTATTACGACTTCTGGGATCTGGCTTTTTTATTGCCTTTCATTTTTTATTAAACAAAAAACTTCTCCTAACCCTAATCACACACCAAAGCAATTAGTCACTGAAGGCCCTTATAAAATTAGCCGTAATCCTATGTATCTCGGTTTTTTGGATATCAGTATTGGGCTGTTTTTTATTTTTGGTAATTGGGGATTTTTAGGTGCGGCGATTGCGTTTTACTTTATAACAGATCGCTATACGATAGTACGTGAAGAGAAAATCTTAAGTGAGTTATTTCCACAAGCGTGGCAACAATATTGTCGCCACGTTCGTCGTTGGATGTAATCTAAATAATGCCCTTAAGGCTGTTTGCAATTATTTGCTAAACGATATCCTGCCTTCATCGCTTCACTTTCCGTTTTAAAGAAAACGGCATTTTTATCTGACATGGTTTTATAGCCAGAACAATGGGCAAAATGATAAATTTTGCTATTTATATTACCCTTAATACTTTCAGATAATGATGCATTTGCTTGTTTAGGTGTTTCAGTTTTGGCTTTAGTGACGGGTGCATTATTTGTTACAAATAATCCAGCACCACTATTTTTATGCCCTAATTGCCATTTTACTTCACCTGTCACAAAAGGATTATGATATCCAACGACACGAGCAATACGATTATCACGCTCTTTTTCCCATGCCGTTGGCGGATAAGCCTTATCCCAAACCATTAATAATTGTTGTTGCTGACGTGACATTGAGAGATTATAGCGGTCATGTAAATAGAAATAGACCCTTGCTACTTGGCCTTTCACTTCATTACGAGGTTCAAAGGTACGTGAAGCAAAATCAACACGACTACGACATTGACCATATTGGTAAGGCGCTTGAGCGGATAATTGTCCAAAACTGAAGTTACTACGATCACCATTAACCTCGCCAATAGACGGTGCTAAATTATGTAAATCGGCTTCGATTTTGCCAAACACAGGATCATTTTTCACACAATTAGCTCTTCCTCCATTTTGCCAGCATTGACGCTGATGCCCAAACACCCATGCAGGAACAATATGTTCCCACTCAATACGTGCTGCTCTTGTTTGTTGTGTTCTTACTTGATAGCCACAACTGGCTAAATCGACACGACCACCTGATTTCCCCACCCATTCCCAATCACAGCCACAATAAATCGTTCCTTGTGATTTTTGATTTTGATCATAATAAATACGTTCTTTTGCTATCTCTTTTGCTTTTGTGAAATTGTCTGGAGTTTGTGCTTGAACATTTAATGTAAAAACAAATAAACCCAACACAACCGCGGTATAGTGTAATATTTTTCTCAAAGTGGTATCTGCCTTACGCTTTATTTTACTAAATCAAATAAGAATTATCTTTAATAATCAACTGATAATCTTATTTTTATTTATATTACCTTTTTTAAATTTATTTTGGGTAATCTTTCTTGTTATTTTTTATATAAAAAATAAAACAATAAGCGTGAATGGTGATAGAAAAAGCCGTTATTCTCGACATTAACGCAAAAGGGATTTGCTATGGTTTAGTCCATCACTGATTTGGAGAAATTGAAAAATGAATGAGAATATGCTGAATTTGATGGATGAATTAGTTGAGATAACAAAAAAGCACGCGAATAACGAAGATGTTAAAGCGCATGCAAGTTTAGAGTCTGAAAATAAATTACGCATTCAAATTATTATTTCTGATAAAAATGAACTGGATATTACGTTAAATTCACTACAACACGCGATGTAAAAAATTAGACACTCGGACGCTTGCGATATAGCCACAAACCCGGCAAGGATAGCCCGATAGAGAGCGCACCGACAATAAATGAAGCTTTAAGGAAATGAGTAACTAAAGCTTCAAAAATCTCCTCGCTATAGCCGATTTGTGTTAACTTCACCACAGAGATCATCGCGATATAAGCATTAATGCCGGGAAACATTGGGATAACCGCCGCAACAGTAAAGACTTTAGGATGAGCAAGCCACCAGCGTGACCATTGAATACCAATACAACCGACTAAAATTGCAGCACAGAAGCTTGCCCACTCAATATTCATTCCACTCATAATCAATACAGTACGTGAGCCATGCCCTATAGCCCCTAATAATGCACAATATTTTAAGGCTCGCAAAGGTACATTAAAAACCATTGCAAAGCCGACTGCTGGAATAGCAGCTAAAATCATATCTTCAATAAGGGTAAGAATAATCGTTATTATGCCCAATCTCTTAACTCCCATACTGCCATCGCTAAAATAACCCCTAAGCAAGTCGCTAATGTCAGCATCGTGGCCATCGCCCAGCGTGCTAATCCTGTATTAACATGGCCTTTAAACATATCAGCAACAGCATTAATTAAAGGAAATCCGGGGACGAGTAATAAAACACTGGCTGCCATTGAAATAGTTGCAGTTGTTTGAAAGTAAGAAAGTTTTAATAATAAACCTGAAACAGATGTGGCAACAAAAGCGGTAATACAAAAATTAATTAATGGATTCATTTGGCGATGAGTCAATGCTTGTCGTACAAACATACCAAGTCCCCCACCAATAGCAGAGACTAAAAAACCATCCCAATTTCCACCATTTAATTTAGAGAAACAACCACAAGATAAGGCAACCATAAAAATAATCACCCAACGTGGATAACGTAATGGTTTTATATGCTCAAAGCGTTTTCTTGCTTCATGAATATCGGCAAGATGATGTTCAACCAAAATCACAATATGCTGAACTTCTGTCACAACATGCATATTAATGCCACGATCGACTATCTTGCGTGTTGATGTTTGGCAATGCCCATTAACAATGGTGGTTAATACCACTGCATTAGCAGAAATTGCACTTTCAACTTGGTGCACACCTAACGCCAAACCTAAACGAGTTGAGAGTTGCTCAACCAGCATACTTTCAGCACCATGTTGCAATAGCAACAAAGCTGTTTGAATACATAATTTTGTAATTTCACGCTGTTTATCTTCTGAAATGGCCGAACATTCAGCCATTATCTCATTGTCCATACCATGCCTTAGTTTTAATCAAAAACGAGCCATTGCTAATATAAAGTTTATCAACATCGCCTATTTTTCGCTTTATTATCTTTCAAGACTATTATGAACAAATAAAATATTTAAGGCTGTAGATAGATCAATGTTTGTTTACTCATAAACTTATTAGGGAAATGTGTCTTTTTAGAAAAACCGTTACATAATATGTACTTTAAATAATTTAAGACACCGTTAAGCAACAAATGAATGAGTATCTAAGAGCATACAATAGTATATAACTCGAGCAAATAGACGCCGTCAACAACGCTGAAAATTTAAGAATGACGTACATATAAAATAATAAAGGTATCAAAAAAATTAGCACCTAAAGTAATCTATTACGTCATTTTATAATAAAATTTAATTATTCAACTAACTCATTTGCTTTAACATAAGATGCATCCAGCGTTTCTGCAACAAATACGGGAACACCATAAACGGCAGAAATAACAGATGATAATGGCATCAATTGCTCTTTATCCTCTTTTTGAGGGTTGGCTGTCATTATCATACCCGCACAATATTCACTAAGCAGGGCCTTACCCTCTTTTAGCCAACGCCTTACCGCTTTCATTCCTTCCATATCTTCTTTTTTATGCTCTTTCTCTTTTTTATTAATAGATGGATAAACTAATACAAATTTTTGTTCTTCGTTTAATACAACATTCATTTCAGCAATCCAGTTATTGGCATCTTCCAACGTTTCTGGAAATATTTTCATGGTTACAATAGGAAATTTTTCAACATCCATGACAATAAAATTTGGGTTATTCAACATAATATTTGTCTCTAATTTAAAAACAACAGCCCTCACTTTAGAATGACTATCATTCTCAATCAATGAGTTCCTTTATGTTTAAATAAAAACCGCATTAATGAACAACTGCGCCCTATCTATATTTTTTATCTAGTATTGAGGTGAAAATGTATATCCAAAATGATAAATAATTTTTTATAAACTAAAGTAAAAAAGCCCCTAAATAAGTTAGAGGCTTTTGCTATTTTTTACTTTATGAAAAATATTAACGAACAACTAAAACAGATTGCTTAGCATAAGCAACGATACCTGATGCATTTGAACCTAATAAGTGCGTTGAAATACTTGGACGACGTGAACCAATCACAATCAAATCAGCATTAATTTTTTCAGCTAACTCTAAAACTTTATCTCTTGCAGAGCCAAATACGGCTGAATACTCTACTTGTTCATTAGGTAGATCAATACCATTAGCTAATTCTTGCAGTTGTTCTTGTACACGTTCAAGTGCTTTGTTAGCAAAAGAGCTCAACATATCATAGTGATAACTATAGCTAATAGAAAAGCGTGAAATATCAGGAATTGCATGAAAAAGATGCAACTTTGCACCTTCTAGTTTGGCAATATAAACAGCGTGTTGTAAGGCTTTCGTCGTTAACTCATCTTCTGAAATATCAACAGGTACTAGAATTGTTTTGTACATAGTAACTCCTCATTATCAGATTATTGTCTGTTTTTATTGTAGCGTTAACCCCATAGCTTGCTTATTTAATCTTCCTCAAGATGCCATTTATGCAATTGTCGGTGAATAAAAGGTGTGACAACAAGCCCAATTGATAAAATAAAAACACACTGAAGAAACAAACCATAAATTGCAATAAAAAAGCGCCCTGTTGGGGTTGCAGGTGCAGGCTCTACTGGTTGACCACTTAACATGGATATTGCATTTAATGAGGATTCCATAAAAGTATGTCCTTCAATCAAATAAAAACCTAATACACCAGGTAATAATCCTAAGAAAAAGAAAATAGAGCCTATTACATAATAGCGTAAGATGCGTAGAATAAAATGATCGAGACTTAAAAGTTCTTGGGTAAATTTTTCCATTATTATTCACTCTATAGAGTGTTTACTCAATAAATGGCTTATTAAATAAATAAGATATACTACGCAAAAGAATATGCCATGAGGAATACTCACAGCATATTAATGAATATATTAACGAACAACTAACACTGAAATTTCCGCGTAACGAACTACGCCCGCAGCTGTTGAACCTAATAAATGGGTACTGATATTAGGTCTACGTGAGCCAATAACAATTAAGTCGGCTTGAATATCTTTTGCTGTAACTAAAATTTCATCACGAGGTGAACCAAAAGTAACCGTATAAGCGACCTTTTCAGCAGGTAAATCCACCGAATCTACCAACATTTGCATATCATTTTCTGCTTTCACTGTCGCTTTATCTTTAATTTCTGGATAACCCAGTGAATAAGCATTAATGATTGCCGAAGAGATAGGAAGAACATGAATTAAATGTAAATTAGCCCCTGTTTCTTTTGCTAAATATACCGCATGTCGTACCGCTTTACTGGTTAACTCTTCTTCTACAATATCAATAGGTACTAAAATCGTTTTATACATAATAACCCCTCTCAACACTCCATTTGCCTTAATCCTACCGCAATAACCCAAAGATTACTGTGAGTGAATTAACTAAAAACAATCTAATCTTAATATAAACCTACTTTAATTATTAATACGTTATACGAAAAAAACAAAAGATCTTATTCAAAATAATCGGCATTATGTTGCTGTGTTAGCCTCCATATTTGATTACGCACATCACGGACAGTATTAATCAACTCTGAAGCCGTTAATCCTATCGGTCCAATGCCTTTTTCAACTAAAATATCAGCAGCAATACCGTGTATCCAAACTGCACTTTTAACCGCATCGGACATTGCCATTCCTTGTGCTAAAAAGCTGCCCCATTATACCAGTTAATACATCACCACTTCCTGCTGTGGATAATCCACTATTACCCGTAGTATTGATTGTTATTTCACCTTTAGGGGAAGTAATAACCGTATTTTGTCCTTTGATAATTGCCCAACAATGGTAAAGTTTTGCGACTTCTTTAGCTGCTTGTACTCGGTTATTTTGAATATCACTCAGCGTACAATCAAGCAAGATAGCAGCCTCTTTAGGGTGGGGTGTTAATACACAATGTTGATTAAGTGAGATTTGTGATTTTAATTTTGCCATCAACACTAGCGCATCAGCATCAAAAACATAAGGTTGGTTTTCATCACGTTGGGCTAATATATTTAATAAAATATTTTCAGAATTTGCTGACAATCCCAACCCGCAACCAATCGCCCAAGCAGAAATATCTTGCCTATCAACTAACGCAGACGCTGTTTTTAGCATGAGTTCTGGCGCACTATCAATAAAAGGAAGAGGCAATTGTGATTGCGCAAAACCAAGGAAAACTTTTCCACACCCCGCTTTTAATGCGCTTTTACCCGCGAGCACGATGGCACCACTCATTCCTTCAGCGCTCCCAATAATACCGATTGTTCCAAACGTGCCTTTATGTGTATTTCCTGTTTTACGCTGATAAAGCACTGGATAATGTGTTATTGCATGTAATAGTTGCTCTTTTTTCATCTTATGCTCCTTCACCATTTCCTGCTTTTTTCTTATTATTAATCACAATAAATTTACTGCGCCTCGTTCTCGATTGATATGCAAAGTATAGCGCGATTTTAGTAAATCAATGAGAGAGCGTATTATTTTACTTAATTGCCACACTAACAGGCTCAATCTTATAAAATGCTTGAAGCTATACTATTCATCCCTCGTCAAGACTTTGCTATTCTATCAGCCTAATTTAATGTTATGAGCCAATTAAAGACAAAGGAAGTAGATAATGAACGAAAAATTTAAAACACAAGCAGATGTTGAAACATTGGCAGAAGAAGTGGCTTGTTTAAAAACGCTTGTCACTTATATGTTAAAAGCATTAGGCCAAGCTGATGCTGGACGTATTATTTTGAATATTGAGCGCGCTATTGCAGAAGTTGATGACGAAAAAAAAGCAGAAACATTCCGTAATACTATTAGCCAAATTAAAACTGTTTATCGCCAATAATTGATTTATTTTGGATTGGGTACTAGTACATATTTTTATTCTATTTTCTGAACTTTTTGTGCTGCACAAATAAACAAAAATTAGTTTTAAATTCCTATATACTCAGTCTCGAAATAAACCATTCTTTATTCATTTAGCTACCCCTCTACCTTTATAGAGGGGATTTTTTCGCATCATCTTTCTTATTATTTCTCTTATTAAAAATGTTTTCATATTTTATAAATGATAATGATTTTGTTTTTTCGTTATTTTTAGCTAATTATATGAATAACATTTTTTTGTTAAATATTTTTAATGTTATTTAAATCAAGGAATAAGATCAAAAACCTAACCAACCTAACCAACCTAACCACATTGATTATAAATCAAGCAATAAGATGCAGTGAATGACATTGTTCTTAATGTTAATAAATTATGACTTTACTCTTTTTTACATTTAAACTACTATTTTTCATTAACCAAAATAAAGATAAATCCTAATATCACTACAATTACGTTATTTTATTTATTACCAAATATAAAAACTAATTAATAAATGAACGGCTAGCTTATTGTCCTTAAACACAATTATAGCAATAAATTTAGATTCTTCCGGATTAAAAAATTTAACATTTTATATTTTTACACTTATTCTGATTTATCGTCCTCCCTGTTTATATGTTACACTTAATAAGTATGTACTAAAAAATAAACATGAGGCTAAAATGAAACCACTTCTCTTATCTCTGCTATTATTGCCCGCTGTTGCTTTTGCTAACCCAACAAAAATGGCTGATGATTACTGTGATACCTTTAAAGATATCTCAATTAAAGCTTATGATACAAAAGAGCCAGCAGAGAAAATTGCTAAAGATGCAGTAGCCTCTTTAAATGCAAAGAAATTTGATTTTGCAAAATTAGAAGCGACTGAAGCACAATTTACTGAAGGTACTATCGAAGTTGTTAATTCTTTACGTGACGCAAAAGCTGAAATTGGCTCTCGAGCAGAATTTCAAGAAGGCCTAACTCAAATTGTTGCCGCTTGTAAAATTCAATTGACCTCCGCGTTAGAAGAGCAGAAAAAATAATTATTTCATCAGCAACATGAATAACAATCAATATAAAGAGTAGAGATTATCCTGCTCTTTTTTCTTTTCCCTCTCCCATCACTTATTCTTCTATTTTTTATATTCTAAATAATTTGCAGACGGCTAGGTGACAAGTGAATAAGTCGCTAGGAGCATACGACAAGTGCGAGTAAACGTAGTCAACAACACTGCGACTTGAAGTATATAAACAATATCATGACGAACAGATAAGTTAGCAACTATAGCGTATCTATTATCTATAGATATTAAGGTTTATAATACTTTAGTAAATACTTATTAGCACTGGCCATAAAAAGGAGATATTGTGAGCAACGAACAATCCATCCAGCGATTAAGAAGACTACGCCAGTCAGAAAACCTGCGCGCACTCTTTCAAGAAA
Organism: Proteus vulgaris; assembly: GCA_901472505.1. Lineage (NCBI taxonomy): Bacteria > Pseudomonadati > Pseudomonadota > Gammaproteobacteria > Enterobacterales > Morganellaceae > Proteus > Proteus vulgaris. Next base: position 3,429,056 of record LR590468.1, on the reverse strand, counting down.
CAACACTAACTAAGAATGACCTTGCTCTACCTATATTTGTAGAAGAAGGGCTTGATGATTATCAACCTATTAAAAGTATGCCGGGTGTTGTTCGTATTCCTGAAAAGCGTCTAGCTTATGAAATTGAACGTATAGCAAAAGCAGGCATTAAAACTGTTATGACTTTTGGGGTATCTCATCACCTTGATGAAACTGGGAGTGATGCTTGGAAAAGTGATGGCTTAGTTTCTCGTATGTCTCGTATTTGTAAAGATGCCGTACCAGAAATGATTGTGATGTCTGATACCTGTTTTTGTGAATATACATCACATGGTCACTGTGGTGTTTTACATGGAGAACATGTTGATAATGATGAAACTATCTATAATTTAGGGCTTCAAGCTGTTGCAGCCGCACAAGCTGGTGCTGATTTTATTGCACCATCAGCCGCCATGGACGGACAAGTTGCGGCCATTCGTGTCGCACTTGATAAAGCGGGATTTAGCGACACAGGTATTGTTTCTTACTCTACTAAATTCGCTTCTGCATTATATGGTCCTTTCCGTGATGCGGCAGGATCACGCTTAATTGGTGATCGCAAAACCTATCAAATGAATCCAATGAATCGCCGTGAAGCAATTCGTGAATCATTAATTGATGAGCAAGAAGGCGCTGATATGCTGATGGTAAAACCCGCAGGTGCTTATTTAGATATTATTCGCGATGTGCGTGAACGTACGTTATTACCTTTAGCGGCTTATCAAATCAGCGGTGAATATGCACAAATTAAATTTGCGGCATTAGCAGGTGCGATTGATGAAGATCGGGTGGTAATGGAAACTTTAGGTTCAATTAAACGTGCGGGTGCGGATTTAATTCTGTCTTACTTTGCACTTGATTTAGCTGAAAGAAACCTACTTTAACCATCTTATGCTCTGAATAATTCAAGTTACAGATAGGCGGTAATTGCGATGAATACCGCCCAACAATGCTACAACTTGAAGTATGACGAGTAATCTTATTATGGGGCTACTACTATGGATAACTGTATTTTCTGTCAAATTGTTGCGGGAAAAGCACCTTGCCATAAAATTTGGGAAGATGATCACCATCTCGCTTTCCTCTCTATATTTCCTAATACCAAAGGCTTTACTGTTGTTATTCCTAAAAAACACTATCCAAGTTATGCGTTTGACTTAAGTGACGAAGCTTTAGCCTTACTCGTTATTGCGACCAAAAAAGTCGCTAAGATCTTAGATAAAACATTTCCCGATGTTTCTCGTTCAGGAATGTTTTTTTGAAGGATTTGGTGTTGATCATGTTCATAGTAAACTTAGCCCAATGCATGGCACAGGTGATATGACGAAATGGACGCCCATTGAAAATAAGCAGAAGATTTTCTTTGATAAATATCCTGGTTATCTTTCATCTCACGATTTTGAACGTGCAAGTGATGAAGAGCTTGCACAATTAGCGGCTTTGATCAGAAAAAACAATCAATAAAGACAACAAATATAAAAAAACGCTCAGCCTTATCTTTCAAGCTGAGCATTTTATCAATGAAAATCAGTTACTTAATTAAAACCCTTGCTTCCATCAACAAATAAGGCTGAACTTTCTGTTCGAGAAGTTCAATTAATGCCGGAGCGTTAAAGCGATAATTATCAGGTATTCCCAATACATGGGCTTTTTTATAGCGCATGATTGCAGGGAAATGTGCAGATAATCGATTTAAATGTTTAAGAAGTAATAAAAGATTTAGGATTTAAAGCAATACCTATTAAAGGATATGTATTTCAGAAAGCCGTTATGGAAATGCCTGAAACATTGAAAGGAATATTAAACGAAAAATATAAAGTCGAACTGTATACTTATGAAAAGAGCGACTCATTTAAACCTGGTAATTTAGCTGACAATATTATCATTACCCCGATCACTCTTGTGGCAGATGTGATTGCTACCCCTGTGATTATTTTTGCCTTTTGGGATTATATTTGGCGATAGAAAATTCGGAGATAATGGATCAGTTATTATTTACTGATCCATTATTAATATAAATTAATAATTATTTGTAAGTAATTCGAGTTGGCTTATCTAACATAATTTCTGTTTTTGCAGGCTCTGTTTGTGCAATGACTTTACCTTGGCGAATTGAATAACGTACTGGCACTTGGCGACGTAAAGCATCAAATCCATTATCTGCTGGCAGAATAATAAAGTTTGCACTGTTTCCTACTTCAACACCATAATCCGTTAAAGCCAATGTTTTAGCACTGTTGTGGCTAATTAACTGTAATCCATTATCAATTTGACCATAACCCATTAATTGGCAAACATGTAACCCCATATGCAAGACTTGGAGCATATTTGCCGTACCTAATGGATACCAAGGATCAAAAACATCATCATGGCCAAAACAGACGTTGATATGACTTTCTAACATCTCTTTTACGCGAGTAATACCTCGACGTTTTGGATAGGTATCAAAACGGCCTTGCAAGTGAATATTCACCAGAGGATTTGCCACAAAGTTAATACCTGACATTCTTAGCAATCGGAATAAACGTGAAGTATAAGCCCCATTATAAGAATGCATAGCGGTTGTATGACTTGCTGTCACTCGTGAACCCATATTTTCTTTATGAGCTAACGCCGCAACAGTTTCAACAAAACGTGATTGTTCATCATCAATTTCATCACAATGAACATCAATTAAACGATCATATTTTTGTGCTAACGCAAAGGTTTTATGGAGTGATTCAACACCATATTCACGTGTAAATTCAAAATGAGGAATAGCGCCAACAACATCTGCGCCTAATTTTAATGCTTCTTCTAATAAAGCTTCGCCATTAGGGTAAGACAAAATACCTTCTTGAGGGAAAGCAACGATTTGTAAATCAACCCAAGGTTTAATTTCTTCTTTCACTTCTAACATGGCTTTTAATGCAGTGAGTGAAGCATCAGAAACATCCACATGAGTTCTAACATGCTGAATACCATTAGCAATTTGCCATTGAAGTGTTTGCCATGCACGTTGTTTAACATCATCATGAGTTAACAGTGCTTTTCTTTCAGCCCAACGCTCAATACCTTCAAATAATGTTCCCGATTGATTCCAATTCGGTTGCCCTGCGGTTTGAGTTGTATCTAAATGAATATGAGGTTCAACAAAAGGAGCATGAACTAAGCCACTCTGTGCATCTAATGCTTCAGGATGAAAATTATTTTCAGGTTGTGGTTCTATTGCTTTAATTTTGTTATTTTTTAGCGTAATGCGCCACAAACCGTCTTTTCCAGCAAGACGAGCATGATTAATTTGTTCGATATTTTTACCCAGCATGACTTATCTCCGCTTGTCGCGCTGTACGACGATTTAATATTGGATTTAACACAGCGTAACTTATTGCTCCACCTAATACAGCATTAACAGGTACAATACCCGGTAACCAATGTCCTGCAACAATTCCGATAGCGACAGCAAGTAGCGCTACCCAGTTAACCGATTGCATTGTAGCAACATGAAAGGTGTTATAGCGTGCCTTATTCATCAGATAATCTGCAATAATAACGCCACCTACAGGTGGAATTGCAGCAGACAAAAAGGTTAACCAACCGACAAAATTATTATAAAGCCATAATGCACACAACGTACCGATAATACCGTTTATCACTGAAAGCTTTTTACTTGATAAACCGGTGATATTGGCAAAACCTAATCCTGATGCATATAGCGCATTGTCATTCGTTGTCCAGATATTTAACCCCAGCACCACGATTGCAGGAAGCAATAATCCTTGTGCAATCATAACATCAGAAATATCAGCCATTCCCAGTGAAGCCGCGCCCGCAGCACCAAAGACAAACATCAAGGTATTTCCTAAGAAGAAGGCAATAATGGCGACAACCACCGCAACTTTAGGATTGCGTCCAAACCGCACGAAATCAGCAGTTAATGTACCCGCACTAATAAAGGATCCCACAACCATCGCTAGTGCTAAATTAAAATCTAATGGTTGGGCAGGTTTTACTGCCATCAATGTCGAAAGCCCCCCCAAATCATGTATCGCAAGATAAACAGAGTAACTTCCGAGGATGGCTATAGCGGGAACAGCAATGATAGAGAGAACAGTGAGCGCAGAAATACCGAAGAATACAGTGATGGTCATTAAGATGCCGGAAATGGCGATAAGGAGATTAATATCAATACCTGTGGCTTTTCCTACCGGAATGGCGAACATTGCCACCCCCACACCAAACCAACCCACCTGAGTACCACCGAGTAAAAATGAGGGAAGCCAAGAACCTTTAATACCGAAAGAGTAACGCGCGAGGAGATGTGTAGTGAGACCCGTTTTTGAACCAATAAAACCAAGAAATGCGGTGTAGATACCAAGAAGAAGATTACCAATTAGAACTGCGAGGAAGAAATCATTAAAGGAGAGACCAGTACCAAGAGCGCCGCCAGTCCACATACTGGCTGAAAAAAACGTTAATCCCAACATCACAAAGGTTAACGCTAATCCACCCTTTCTTGCGGATATGGGCACAGGGCCCTGACTATAATTGTTGTCCTGAGACACTTTAACCCCCTATTAATTTCACCAGGCCAAAAAAATCTGACGAATTCTATCTACATAAAAATATTATGCAAACGTTTTCGTCGTCTGTTTATTATAATTAATGGAATGCTTCATTTAAGGAGAGTTGACTTTCATCACAAATATAGGAGAAAAATCGTTGTCTTACTTGAATTTATCTCGTTATTTTGAACATGTCTTATAAAGTAATTTTATTTAGAAATATTTATGATAGAAATTAATAACATTTTTCACCTATACACGCATCACTTACATAAACAATATTTATAGTTATAGAAAAAAGACAGTGATAAAAATATAAAAGAGGAATTTACATTCCTCTTTTATAACCAGTAAATTAGGCGTTTAAATTTATTTTTCTCGCAGGTTGATCACCTGCAACGTAATAGTCAGCCTCGCTTTTAGGTAAAGGTGCTATTCCTCTTACCTTATCAGCTAGCTTTTCTGCCATCATAATGGTAGTCGCATTCAAATTACCTGTAATAATTAAAGGCATAATAGATGCATCAATAACTCTTAAGTTTTTAATACCATGTACTCGACCTTCCCCATCAACAACCGCCATTTCATCTGTACCCATTTTACAAGTACCACAAGGGTGAAATGCCGTTTCTGCTCGTTCTCTAACAAAAGCATCAAGTTCTTCATCACTTTGAATGTGTTTCCCAGGGCTAATTTCTTCTCCACGATAAGGATCTAATGCAGGTTGTGCCATTATTTCTCGTGTGATCCGAATTGCTGCACGAAACTCTTCCCAATCTTGTTCTGTGGACATGTAATTAAACAAGATACTTGGATGTTGATGAGGATCTGTAGATGCTAATTTTACTCGCCCCCTACTAGGTGAACGCATCGATCCCACATGTGCTTGGAAACCATGAATATCTACGGCATTGGTCCCATTATAATTGATGGCGACGGGCAGAAAGTGGAATTGAATATTAGGCCACGCGTATTTTTCGCTAGAGCGAATAAATCCCCCAGCTTCAAATTGATTACTTGCACCTATACCTGTTCCTTGAAATAACCATTGCGCACCAATCTTAGGTTGGTTATACCATTTTAAAGCAGGATAAAGTGAAACAGGTTTTTTACATTCATACTGCAAATACATTTCTAAATGATCTTGCAGATTTTCCCCAACACCCGGTAATACATGTACAGGTGAAATATTAAATTCATTTAATACCTTTTCAGGCCCCACCCCCGAACGTTGCAAAATTTGAGGCGAAGCAATTGCACCAGCGCAAAGTAAGACTTCTCGATTGGCTTTGACACGATGAGGTGTGGTGTTTTCTCCTGAAAAATAACGAACACCCACGGCTTTTTTACCTTCAAATTCGATGATATCTGTTGTCGCATGAGTCTCAATCGTTAAGTTTTTACGTACTTTGGCTTGATCAAGATAGCCTCTTGCTGTGCTTGCTCGACGACCTTTAGGTGTGACGGTTCTATCCATCGGGCCAAAACCCTCTTGCTGATAGCCGTTAAGGTCAACCGTTCTTGGATATCCCGCTTGTACACCAGCCTCAATCATTGCTTGAAATAAGATATTATTGCCTTTTTTCGGCGTAGTCACGCTTACGGGCCCTTTATCACCATGGTAATCATTAGCACCAATATCACGTGTTTCAGCTTTACGAAAATAAGGCAAACAGCTTAAATAATCCCACTCTTCAAGACCGGGTAATTTAGCCCAACCATCAAAATCCATCGCATTACCGCGAATATAACACATACCATTGATTAATGATGATCCACCAAGCCCTTTACCACGACCACATTCCATTCGTCGGTTATTCATATAGGGTTCAGGCTCAGTTTCATAAGCCCAGTTATATCGCCTACCTTGTAACGGATAAGCTAATGCCGCTGGCATTTGTGTGCGAAAATCGAACCTGTAGTCCGGACCTCCAGCTTCAAGGAGCAGCACAGTAACTTCAGGATCTTCTGTCAAGCGGGTAGCAAGAACGTTACCGGCTGAACCAGCACCGATAATAATGTAGTCATAGACCATTGTTATCTCCTCTGTTTCAGTCATTAAAAAAAGAATGGATTAAAAAACGGATGAAAACTCCCCAAGTTCAACTTGAATTGATTTTATTTGAGTATAATTCTGTAATGTAACAAGCCCGTTTTCACGCCCTACGCCAGAATGTTTATAGCCACCCACTGGCATTTCTGCTGGAGACTCTCCCCATGTATTAATCCAACAAATACCAGCTTCTAATTGGTGAATAACACGGTGAGCTGTTGTGAGATCTTTGGTGACAAGACCTGCAGCTAAACCATAAACGCTATTATTTGCGCGTAAAATCACTTCATCTTCAGTTTGATAACTGAGAATACTCATCACAGGGCCGAAAATTTCATCTTGCGTGATTTTCATATCATCAGTGCAATCTGTGAAAACGGTAGGGGCAACATAAGCGCCTTGAGCCAAATTGCCTTCCAATAGACGATGACCACCGCAAAGTAATCTCGCCCCTTGAGTTTTACCTAACTCAATATAATTCAAGACTTTTTCAAGATGAGGAAAACTGACCAATGGACCAAAATTAGTATCCATTTCAAGAGGAGAACCGATCCTAATACGTGATACGCGCTCTGTAATTTTCGCTTCAAATGCAGGTTTTAATCTTTCAGGAACAAAAATACGAGTACCATTAGTACACACCTGCCCTGAACTATAAAAATTCGCCATCATCGCAATATCAGCGGCGGTATCTAAATCTGCATCATCAAAAATAATTAAAGGCGATTTTCCACCAAGCTCCATTGTCACTTCTTTTAAACTTGATGCAGAGGCATTTGACATCACCTTCTTACCGGTTTCAATTCCACCAGTAAAGGAAACTTTAGCAATATCAGGATGTTGTGTTAGCCACTGTCCTACATTGGCTTTTCCTGTAACAACATTAAAAACCCCTTTCGGCAATCCCGCTTCGGTGTATATTTCAGCCAATTTTAATGCCGTAAGTGAAGTCATTTCACTCGGTTTAAAGATCATCGCATTACCCGCGGCAAGTGCAGGTGCCGATTTCCACAACGCGATTTGAATGGGATAATTCCAAGCACCAATCCCAGCAACAATTCCCAAAGGCTCACGTCGCGTATAAACAAAAGCGGTTTCCCTAAGCGGAATTTGCTCCCCTTCAAGGGCTGGGATCAGACCTGCGTAATACTCTAAAACATCAGCTCCCGTCACAATATCAACATAGCGTGTTTCAGATAGCGGTTTGCCTGTGTCTAAGGTTTCTAAATGAGCCAATTCATCATTACGTTCACGCAAAATATCAACAGCACGTCGTAAAATTCGAGAGCGTTCCATTGCTGTCATTGCGGCCCATATTTTTTGTCCTTGTTTAGCACTTTCAACGGCCCAATTGATATCTTCTTCACTCGCGGACTGTAAATGTGCGATCACTTCGCCATTAGCTGGATTAATCGCTTCAAATTGCTCACATTCCGGTTGTGCACAATCAACATATCCACCATGAATATAAAGTTTCTGTAACGGTGGGTTTGGCATAGTTTCTCCTTTGTTATTGGTTTTTTTAGGTCTTTATTGGGCTCCGATTTGCAAGTTGCATATCGATATATTCATTGGTAATGGTTTTAGCTTCATCAAGAGAAAAAGGGACATTACTCAATGCACTTCGTAGCCATAAGCCATCAATTAATGCGGCTAACCCTTTTGCAGCCAAACGAGCTTGATCTTTAGCAAGAACACGCCCAAACTCGTAACTTAAATTGGAATAAAGCCTTTTATCATTGACCTTTTGTAGACGATTCAAATTAGGCTGATGCATACTACTTGCCCAAAACGCTAACCATGTTTTCATCGCAGCTTCACTGGTTTGAGTGGTATCAAAATTACCCTCAACAATGGCTTGGATGCGTTGTTTAGGTGTTGCATCACTTAACATTCTTAAGCGTATCGCCACCGCAAAACCTAATTGATATTGAATATGGCGCATGGCAGCTTCCAATAATCCATTTTTATCACGAAAGTAGTGGCTAATAATGCCGTTAGAAACACCGGCTTTTCGAGCTATCAATGCGATACTCGCCTCTTGCATTCCAACCTCATTAATGACTGCTAACGTCGCTTGGATTAATTGCTGTTTACGTATCGACTGCATTCCTATCTTCGGCATGTTTTAAAGACCTAAAAAATACATTGAACACATTTATTAAACGTTTTTTTAATTGAACATTCAATCAATATTAACTATTGTTTATCACAATTAGTTTACAAATAAACATGGGAGGACATTGTGAAAATTTGAATCTTTGCAACTAATTCAATTAGTTAACAAAGAATGCAACTTTTAACTTTTAGATAAATAAATTTTTGGAATTTCTGATGACAACTCTTAACAGCACAAAAAAACCCCAGAAAGACAAGCTAAACTCTGTCGTTTTTTTCGCTTCAGCAACGCTAATTTTAGCGTTTTCTTTTTTCACGATTCTCATGACAGAAACAGCAAATACATGGATTGTGGCAACACTGGGATGGGTATCAAAAACCTTTGGTTGGTACTATTTATTGGCAGCAACGTTATATATTGTTTTTGTTATTTTTGTTGCCACTTCTCGTTTTGGAAATATCAAATTAGGACCTGAACAATCAAAACCTGAATTTAGTGTTTTAAGTTGGTCTGCAATGTTATTTGCAGCAGGTATTGGGATTGATTTGATGTTTTTCTCTGTGGCAGAACCCATTACACAATATATGTTACCGCCAACTGGCGAAGGTGAAACAATAGAAGCAGCCCGTCAGTCGATGGTGTGGACTTTATTCCACTATGGCCTGACGGGCTGGTCTATGTATGCACTTATTGGTATTGCACTAGGCTATTTTAGTTATCGTTACAATTTACCATTGACTATACGTTCTGCACTTTATCCTATCTTTGGAAATCGTATTTATGGCCCAATTGGTCATACTGTTGATATCGCTGCTGTATTAGGAACTATTTTTGGTATTGCAACAACATTAGGTATTGGTGTTGTACAACTTAATTATGGTCTAAAAGTTCTTTTTGATTTACCTCAAGGGTTGGGTGTTCAAGGAGGATTAATTCTATTATCAGTTATTATGGCGGTTATTTCGGCAACATCAGGTGTCAATAAAGGGATCAGAATTTTATCTGAACTGAACGTATTACTCGCCTTGGGACTTATTTTATTTATCTTATTTGCAGGTGATACTGAATTTTTATTAAATGCATTGGTATTAAATGTCGGTGATTATACTAATCGTTTCTTAGGGATGACGTTAAATAGCTTTGCATTTGATAAACCAACAGATTGGATGAATAGCTGGACACTATTTTTCTGGGCTTGGTGGGTTGCATGGTCACCTTTTGTTGGTCTATTTTTAGCACGGATCTCAAGAGGACGAACTATTCGACAGTTTGTCATAGGCACATTAATTATTCCCTTTGTTTTTACACTGTTATGGTTATCTATTTTTGGTAACAGCGCATTATATGAAGTGATCCACGGCAATAAAGAACTAGCACAAACAGTATTAGAAGCACCTGAAAAAGGATTTTATTCCTTATTAGAACTCTACCCCGGTTTTGGTTTAACGGCTTCTGTCGCTACAATTACGGGGCTATTATTTTATGTCACCTCAGCCGATTCCGGTTCATTAGTATTAGGTAATTTCACCTCTCAATTAAGTCATGTTAATAACGATGCACCCAACTGGCTTCGTATTTTTTGGTCTATTGCCATTGGATTGTTAACATTAGGTATGTTAATGGCCGATGGTATTTCGGCATTACAAAACACAACAATTATCATGGGATTGCCCTTCAGTTTTGTTATTTTTTTTATTATGGCAGGGCTTTATAAATCATTAAAAGTCGAAGATTTTAGACGTGTTAGTTCTCTAAACACCAATGCACCTGCGCCACTTTATGGTAATACCACGATGAATTGGAAACAGCGTTTAGGGCGGGTTATGAACTTCCCAGGAACAACCTATACACAACGCATGTTAGATTTAACCTGTATGCCAGCAATGCAAGATGTTGCTAAAGAGCTTTTATTACGTGGAGCTAAAGTCGAATTCAATTCTTACCCAATTGAAGATAATGAACGCTTACATCATTTGGAGCTTGTGGTCGATCTCGATCAAGAACAGAATTTTATTTATCAAATTTGGCCACAAAAATATTCAGTACCCGCATTTACCTATCGTGCTCGCCGAGGTAAATCAGATTATTACCGTTTAGAAACCTATTTATGGGAAGGTACACAAGGTAATGACTTAATGGATTACACCAAAGAGCAGGTGATCACGGATATTTTAGACCAATATGAAAAACACTTAAATTTTATTCATCTTAGTCGTGAAGCACCGGGAACAACACTAACTTTCCCTGAATCAAACTAAATAGTAACTGAAAATAAAGAAAAGGAGATCATTATGTGATCTCCTTTTTTTATTAGATATATTTTTATTTCACTGAAATAAATAGCAATCCAACGCCCAAAAGAATGAGTAATACGCCAATCATTTTATCTGCGATTTTTTGATGCGAAAGTATCTTTGTTCGTAATAAAGGCGTAGAGAAAAATAACGCAACACAGCTAAACCAAACCCAATGTGCAACAGAGATAAACATGCCATAAGAAAGGTTTACCCAGAGCGGGTGACTTAAATTAGCCACTTGTGTATAAAGCGCAATAACAAATAGCATTGTTTTAGGATTTAGTGCATTAGTGAGAAAACCACTGCATAATGCCTGATACGCACTAGGGGCTGAATTTATCGCATTTTTAATCGTTAATTGCGTTTTATTGGTTAATGATTTAAAGCCTAAATAAATTAAATACCCCACACCGAATAACTTCATCATAAAAAAGAGTATTGGGGATCCTGTAATAATAAAAGAAACACCAAATACAGTATAAAAAACATGAATCTGAACACCAATCGCAATACCAATCGCCGTAACAAGTCCAACTTTCACACCATAGGAATAACTATTTTTTGTCACCATAGCAAAATCAGGCCCAGGACTAATAACTGCCAATATTGTGATCACCGCTACAGCAATTAGCTCACTCATTGTTTTCCTTATTCTCACTTTCGAGTTAATTATAAGTAATAAAAAGTGACATAAAATAGGTTCTTATTTTAATAAAAAATCTATTTAATCCACCATAAGCCAATCTATTTTGCTAATTTGACTAAAAATAAAAAGCGATTTATCTTGCAATATATCTGTAAGTTTTCATCGTCTATTTTATTACTTACTTTATGGCTTACTTTTATGAAAATGCCCTCTTTAACATCCTTACGTTTTTTTAATAGTGCCGCACAAACGGGCAGTTTTGTCAGTGCCGCAGAGCAACTTCATGTCACACACAGTGCGGTAAGCCGACAAGTCCGATTATTAGAAGATGAATTAGGTATTCCTTTATTTGAACGCCGTAATCGCGCAGTTTATTTAAATGAAGCAGGACGATATTTATATAAAACAACTTCTTCAATATTTGAACAGCTTGAAGACGCGGTTACACATCTTCGTTCACCTTTAAATAATCCCGTATTAGTGGTTTCATGTGAACCGACTATTGCCATGAAATGGCTTATTCCTCGCCTTTCTCACTTTTATGCATTACATCCTGAAATCACGTTGCACCTAGTTGCCGCGGGAGGTGCAATTGATTTTAATAAAGAAGGAGTTGATTTGGCCTTTCGACGGGATGATTTTTTATGGAATAAGAATATTTATGCAGAAAAAGTGTGTGATGAAAAAATTGGAGCTGTCATAAAGCCTAATAATATCCATCATGTAAATAACCAATTAACGACTCTATCGCGCCCTCAAGCTTGGCAAGATTGGTATCAATATTCGGGTATGACATTTGCTTCTACCAGTACCAGTCAGTATGAACATTTTTATCTGGCTATTCAGGCGGCTCTAGCGGGATTAGGTACGACGATAGCCTCTTTTCTTATGGTACAAGATGAATTAAAAGATCAACAGCTTATCGCCACACACGGCTTTGTTAATGATGGTTCAAGCTATTACTTACTCTCACCCAGTGAAATTATGCCTAACTCAAAGCAAGATAAATTTAAAAACTGGATCATTGCTGAAGCGGAAAAATGTGCAATAGAGACTGAAGAATTGCAAAGGTAATCGTAATTTTATCTCAAAGTCATTCAACTATTTGTTTGTTCCCAAAAAATAAGATGAATAAATAATTATAATTTTATCATATTTATTTACTTCTTTCTTTTTTTTAGTAATCTATGTGAACTAATAAAACATAGAATAATTTACTTGGGAAACATAACATGAATCGTCGGTCATTTTTAACATCATCAAGCCTAGTTATTAGCGGATTATCATTAAGTCCTTTTGTGAGTTCAGTTTATGCCAATGAAACACTAAAAAATAAATTGGTTTTTAATGCAGAAAATCCGTTACTGCTTAATTTCAATGAAAACTCATTAGGTATGTCACAAAAAGCTAAACAGGCCATTATTAATGCCTTACCTAATGCATTTAGATATCCAGATGATGCTCGTAGCAAGTTAATTAATGAGTTAGGAAAAGAATTTAAACTTTCAGACAAGCATATTTCTTTAGGAAATGGCTCATCTGAGACAATTCAAGCAGCAGTGCAATATGTTGCGAACAAAGCACAAAAAGAAGGTAAAGCAATTCAACTGATTGTTCCTGATCCCACGTTTAACTATGCAGAGCTTTATGCAGAACCTTTAGGGGTAAAAATCGTTAAAATCCCTGTTGATAAAACATTAGCTTTTGATTTAGAAACCATGCAAAAAAAAGCTCAAGAATTTGATGGCATCAGCATGGTATATCTGTGTAATCCGAATAATCCAACAGCAATGTTGACGCCAACTGCAGCTTTAACCCATTGGATAAAATCAGCAAAAGAGAATGTCTTTTTTATCATTGATGAAGCATACGCTGAGTTTGTTTCAACACCTGAATTTACCAGTGCAATTACGTTAGTTGAAGCAGGATATAAAAATCTGATTGTCGCTCGTACTTTCTCAAAAATTTATGCATTAGCAGGACTTCGTGTGGGTTATGGTGTTGCTGTTCCTGACGTTGTTGCGGATGTTGATGTGTTTGTTTCCATTGATAATACTAATACTGCAGGTGCCGTTGCCGCATTAGCCTCATTAAAAGATAAAGCCTATGTGGAATATAGCCGTAAGTCGATTGATGTTTCACGCCAAATGGTAGTTGATGTCTTAAAAGAGCTGGATATTGAATACGCACCTTCTCATGCCAATTTTATATTCCATAAAGTTAAAGGTGATGTGAAAACCTATCAAAATAGAATGAAAGACGCGAACATAATGGTTGGACGTGAATTTCCACCCGCTTTGGGTTGGAGCCGTTTAACGTTAGGCACACCCGAAGAGATGAGATATTTCGTCACTACATTAAAAGCCTTTAGAACTAAAGGTTGGATTTAGTCTGATTTAATGATTAATTAGCAGTTGATGAAAATAACGCGCTTGAAAATACTATCAAGGGCGTTTTTATGCACTTTTTTCATAATTTTCCTAAAAAAAACAGAATATCAATGAAATAGTCAACAATAAGCTATTACATTGAAAATATGACTCAGTGATATAATTCACATAGTTATTTCGATATACAAAAAATGATCCTAATATTAAATTTTAATTTTTTATTAATAGAAAAATGCCTGATAAATATCAGGCATTGGTAGTGGTAGCCAAATTTAAATAAGTGAAATCTTAAAGCGGATCCACTTTTAAGCAAGAGACGGCATGGCGGAAACTCCCTTCTAATAAAGGGCGTGTTTTGGCACATTCTTCATCAGCCATTGGGCAACGTGTACGAAAGATGCAACCTGATGGCGGATTAATTGGAGAAGGTAACTCCCCTTCTAATAAATCAATATGCTTATTGCGTTCTTTATCAGGATCAGGGATAGGTACTGCTGACATTAATGCTTTGGTATAAGGATGTAATGGATGATGATAAACCTCATCATAGGTGCCTAATTCCACTGCATGCCCTAAATACATCACTAAGACACGATCTGAAATGTGTTTTACTACAGCAAGATCGTGCGCAATAAAAATCAAAGATAATCCCATCTCTTTTTGAATATCTTTAAGTAAGTTAACAACCTGTGCTTGAATTGATACGTCTAATGCAGAAACAGGCTCATCACAAATCACTAATTTAGGCTCTAGAATTAATGCACGGGCAATACCAATACGCTGGCATTGCCCACCTGAGAATTCATGAGGATAACGGTTGATTAAGTTTGGCAATAATCCAACTCGCATCATCATTGCTTTGACTTTTTCAACTACCTGCGCCTGTTTCATTTTAGGGTGATAAGTTTTAAGAGGTTCAGCAATAATATCCCCAATCGTCATTCTTGGATTTAAGGAAGCCAGTGGATCTTGGAAAATCATCTGGATATCTTGGCGAATATCTCGCCATTGCTTATTGCCCATTCCTAGCAAATCATTACCTAGCCAAGAGACCGTCCCACCTGAAGCTTTGACTAAACCAATAATAGCTCGTGCAAAAGTCGATTTACCGCAACCTGATTCACCAACAACACCGAGAGTTTCACCTTCATATAAACGTAGTGTGACACCGTCGACGGCTTTTAAGCTTTTTTTCGCCTTCCAAAACCACTGTTTATTATCTTGAACATCGAAATAGACTTTTAAATCATTCACTTCAAGGATAACTTTTCTATCTTGTAATGTGGCTTGCGTCATACCAATTCCTCCACCGCTTTAAAACAGGCACGTAATCGCCCTTGTGCAAATTGCGCTAATTCAGGCTCATTCGTCAAACATTGCTCTGTTGCATACTGACAGCGTGGTTGGAACGGACAACCTTTTGGCAAGCGTAATAAATTAGGTGGATTACCTGGAATGGTCGCTAGGCGCTCATCTTCGCCATCTAAACGCGGAACAGCTTGTAGCAACCCGATAGAATAAGGATGTGAAGGTTGATAGAAAATATCACGCGCATTTCCATACTCCATGGTGCGTCCTGCATACATCACCAATACTTTATCGCAAATTCCCGCAACAACCCCTAAGTCATGGGTGATCATAATAATTGCAGTGTTTAAATCATTTTTAAGCTCATTTAGTAGTGTCATGATCTGCGCTTGGACTGTCACATCCAGTGCAGTTGTCGGTTCATCAGCAATTAAAAGTTTTGGCTTACACAGTAATGCCATAGCAATCATAACACGTTGGCGCATCCCACCTGAGAATTCATGAGGATACATACTCATTCGTTTATGGGCTTCAGGCATTTTTACTGCATCTAGCATACGCACTGATTCTGCATAAGCATCATTTTTACTCATGCCTTTATGTAACATCAACACTTCAATAAGCTGTGCGCCAACTTTCATATACGGGTTAAGTGATGTCATGGGATCTTGAAATATCATGGATATCTCTTCAGCGCGCATTTTATTTAATTCGCTTTGACGAAGATTTAAGATCTCACGCCCATTAAAGTTAGCACTACCCGCTGTGCGACCATTTTTTGCTAATAATCCCATTAAGGCGAAAGCCGTTTGTGATTTACCTGAACCCGATTCACCAACAATACCTAAGGTTTCACCTGCTGATAATTCAAAATTTAGTTTATTAACTGCGGTGACGTCACCATCTGCGGTACCGAAAGTGACGCTGAGATCTTTAACACTTAATAACGACTTGTTTGTTGTATTTGTCATTTTGTTCTCCTTAACGATCTTTCGGATCTAATGCGTCACGTAAGCCATCACCGATAAAGTTAAAGCAAAACAGGGTGACAACTAAGAACGAAGCTGGGAAAAGTAACAGCCAAGGAGAAACTTCCATTGAGTTTGCACCATCACTTAATAGTGCCCCCCAACTACTTAACGGCTCTTGTGTACCTAATCCTAAGAAGCTTAAGAAGGATTCAAATAAAATCATGCTAGGCACTAATAACGAGGCATAAACCACAACCACGCCCAACACGTTAGGTACAATATGTTTTAACACGATATTACGTGATGACACACCACAAACTAATGCCGCTTCAATAAACTCTTTACGTTTTAGACTTAAAGTTTGTCCCCTTACAATACGTGCCATGTCTAGCCAAGAGACCATACCAATCGCAACAAAAATCAGTAAGATATTTTGACCAAAAAATGTCACCAATAAGATAACAAAGAACATAAATGGGAATGAGTTTAAGATTTCGAGTAAACGCATCATGATTGAATCAACACGCCCACCAATATAACCTGCCATTGCGCCATAAAGTGTGCCGACAATAACCGCAACAAAAGCAGCCGCAATACCAACCATTAATGAGATACGACCACCAATCGCAACACGTACTAATAAATCACGCCCAGATGAGTCAGTACCAAAATAGTGAGAAGAAGCAAAGTCAGGTGCCATTGACATCATTTCCCAATCAGTATCGTCATAAACAAAGGGCGATAGCATCGGGGCAAAAATAACAAATAATAAAATAAAGAAAAGTAACACAAGGCTCGTGATCGCGGCTTTATTGTGCATAAAACGACGGCGAGCATCTTGCCATAAACTACGACCTTCAATATCTAGCTGCTCCGAGAAATTCCCCAGAGCTTCGCTGTTTTCCTTCAGTGATAACATAACGCGCTCCAGTGTCTATTAATAACGAATTTTCGGATCAATAACGGCATATAAAATATCGACAATCGCATTAAAGAAAATCGTTAATGCCCCTACGATAATTGTTAGACTTAATACCAATGAATAATCACGGTTTAAAGCACCATTAACGAAAAGTTGTCCAATACCCGGTAATCCAAAGATAGTTTCAATCACCATAGAACCCGTAATAATCCCGACGAATGCCGGCCCCATATAAGAGATAACAGGTAGCAATGCAGGTTTTAAAGCATGACGCAGTACAATTCTTTTCATCGGCAAGCCTTTCGCTTTTGCCGTTCTGATAAAGTTTGAGTGTAACACTTCAATCATTGAACTACGGGTAATACGCGAGATACTGGCAATGTAAGAGAGTGATAATGCAATCATTGGTAACAACATGTATTGCACCGCACCACCATTCCAGCCCCCTGCAGGCAACCACCTTAAGGTAATGGCAAAAATAAGCACAAGCAGTGGCGCAACAACAAAACTCGGTATGACAACCCCCGTCATGGCAAAAGTCATGACGGTATAATCCCATTTGGTGTTTTGATTCAGTGCGGCTATCACGCCTGCCCCCACGCCTAAAATCACGGCAAAAATAAATGCCGACAACCCTAATTTAGCTGATACAGGGAATGCTTTACCGACTAAGGTGTTTACACTGTAGTCTTTATATTTAAAAGAAGGCCCTAAATCCCCTTTCGATAACTGAATTAAATAATCGAAATATTGCTTATAAATGGGATCGTTTAAATGGTATTTCGCTTCAATATTTGCCATTACCTCAGGCGGGAGTTTTCTTTCACCCGTAAACGGGCTACCCGGCGCTAAGCGCATCATAAAAAACGAAATCGTTATTAGAATAAATAGAGTCGGTATCGCTTCTAAAAAGCGACGAAAAATAAATTTGAGCATTGCCCGTTCCTATAACACAAACCTATTCAGGCGTGACGATAAAAAGACCTTGCCTTAAAAAGACAAGGCCTCGCCCGATTACTTAGCAATAATGTACAAGTCTTTAGTATGTAAATTATCTAATGGATCTTTACCTGAATATCCCCCCACATAAGGTTTCACTAAGCGGGTGTTTACATAGTAGTAAAGTGGAACGATAGCGGAATCTTTATCTAATACGCCTTCTGCTTTTTGATAAATAGCAGCACGTTCATCATCAGATTTCACACGTAAAGACTCTTTGATCAATGCGTCAAATTCTGTGTTTTTATAGTGAACAGTATTGTTACTGCTGTAAGACAGCATCATGTTCAGGAATGAAGAAGGTTCGTTATAATCTGCGCACCAACCGGCACGAGCAACATCATAAGTGCCTTGGTGACGCGTATCTAAGAAAGTTTTCCACTCTTGGTTTTCAAGAGACACTTCTGCACCTAAGTTTTTCTTCCAAATTGAAGATGCGGCAATCGCCACTTTTTTGTGAAGATCAGACGTGTTATACAAAAGCTTAAATTTCAGCGGATTGGCTTTGTTATAGCCCGCCTCTTCTAACAATTGACGAGCTTTCTCATTGCGTTGCTCTTGGGTCCAAGTCGCAAACCACTCAGGTTTATTCTCTTTTATGCCATCAGTAAATGGTGGGGTAAAACCGTAAGCAGGGATATCACCTTGGTTTTTCACTTTATAAGTGATGATATCTCTGTCCATTGAGAGCTTAAGTGCTTCTCGAACACGCGGATCGTCAAACGGTGCTTTCTCATTATTAATTTCATAATAATACGTGCATAAATACGGACTTATACGCAATTCATCGGGGATCTCTTTTTTCAGTTTTTGGAAAAATTCAATCGGCAAATTGCTATATGTCATATCGATTTCGCCCGCACGGTAGCGGTTTACATCAGTCACTTCTGATGAGATAGGTAAGAACGTAACTTTATCAATAACGGTATTTTTGTTATCCCAGTATGTTGGGCTACGTTCTAAAACAATACGTTCGTTGACTGTCCAGTCTTTTAAATTATAAGCGCCGTTGCCGACGAAATTAGCAGGTTGTGTCCATTTTTCACCAAATTTTTCAATCACTCTTTGGTTAACGGGTGACATGGAGGAGTGAGCTAATAATTTTGGTAAATAAGGCACCGCTTCTGATAATGTCACTTCTAATGTATTGTTATCTAATGCCTTAACACCTAATTCTGTGGCCTTTTTCTTACCTGCAATAATATCGTCAATATTGACAATATGCGCATATTGCAGATAACTTTCATAAGGAGAAGCTGTATTAGGATCCGCTAAACGTTGCCAACTATACACAAAGTCTTGTGCTGTAACGGGCTCACCATTTGACCATTTAGCGCCTTCACGAATTTTAAATGTCCAAACAGTAAAATCTTTATTTTCCCAGCTAGTCGCAGAGCCTGGTAAAATTTCGCCATCAGGGCCAACAATAGTTACCCCTTCGAAAAGATCACGCGCTAATGCAGATTCTGGTACACCTTCAATTTTATGTGGATCAAGTGACTGTGGTTCAGAGCCGTTATTACGTACCAGCACTTGTTTTTCAGCTAATTTCACCCCATCAGGCACAACAGCAGCTTGTGCTGCTAGCGTTGATAATCCAAAAATTGCACCAATTGCAATCGCCAACGCACTCTTTTTAGTTAAACTTCTCATCTTATAAATTACTCCCAGTTAGTGAGCGGGTTGTATAACAACCGTTCTGTGATGCTACATTGTGCTTTTGGAACGTTTCGCACAATTTATTGTTTTTACAAAAAATAAATCAATATTGCTTATTTGCTATCAATACATATTTGTTTGATAACATTATAATTTTTTATGCCGTAATATTTTTGTGTAGTACTTTTGGGTCGTACTTTATTAAAATTGCTTTTCGATAATTAAAATCAGATATTGCTATAGAATACCCATAACTTACCAGTTTTAGTTATCTGCCTTTATAAAATAGCGCTTTAAGTCCGTATAATCAAAGGGGTCTTTACCTGTAAAACCACCTACTTTTGGACTAACTAACCTAACACTGACCCGATAATAAACAGGCACTATCGCAGAATCCTTATCTAGCAAGGCTTCAGCGTGTTGATAGAGTTGATGGCGAGCACTTTTATCAACAGCATTCAACGCATTATTTAATGTGTCGTCATACGCTTTGTTTTCATAAAAAACAGTATTTAGGCTACTTTTTGAAAGAAATGAGTTTAAAAATGAGGTTGATTCATTATAATCCGCACACCATGTCGCTCTCGCGACCTGGTAATTACCCTGATTACGATTTTCAAGCGCTGTTTTCCATTCTTGATTTTGTAACGTAACATTGGCGCCAATACTTTTCTTCCACATGGATGCAGCTGCAATCGCTTGTTGTTTATTTTGATCAGATGTGTTGTAAAGCAGTGTGAAAGTCAGCGGATTTTTGCTGTCAAACCCAGCCTCTTTTAATAACTCGCGCGCCCTTTCATTACGTTGTTGTTGTGTCCAATATGCCCATTTAGGTGGCTTAAAATTGCCATTCCCGATAAACGATGGTGTAAAAGAGTAAGCAGGTATTTGCCCTTGTCCCATTATTTTCTCGGCAATCACTTGTCTATCAAGCGTTAATTTCACGGCTTCCCTAACTCGTGCATCATCAAAAGGGGCTTTTTTATTATTGAGTTCATAATAGAAAGTACAGAGATAAGGTGTAACGTGTAAATTCTCAGGCTGTTCTTGTTTCATTTTTTTATAAAGAACAGGCGGGATCGCGCTGTTGGTAATATCAATTTCACCACTACGATAACGATTAATATCACTAGTTTCTGAATTTATTGGTAAAAAGATCGCTTGGTCAATAATGGTATTTTTATTATCCCAATAAAGCGGATTTCGTTTTAAAGTGACCTTTTCATTCACAACCCAATTATCAATGACATAAGCACCATTACCGACAAAGTTCTCTGGTCGAGTCCAATTCACACCATATTTTTCAACAATTTCTTTTTTAACAGGTTTTAATGACGTGTGACTCAACATATCAATCAAATAAGGGATTGGCTGTGTTAAATTCACTTGTAAGGTATGAGGATTTATTGCTTTCACACCTAATGTATCAGGGGATTTTTTACCACTAAGAATATCTGCAACATTTTCAACATAAGCATATTCAAGGTAACTGGCATAAGGTGACCCCGTGTTAGGATCAACCAAGCGACGCCAACTGTAAACAAAGTCCTCGGCTGTCACTGGTGTGCCATCACTCCACTTGGCATCTTCTCGCAAATAAAATGTCCACGCCTTGTTGTCATTCGTTTCCCAACGCTGTGCAACACCAGGTATGCTCTCACCATTAGGCCCAACATAAGTCAGCCCTTCTAATAAATTTAAAATAATATTACCTTCAGGTGCGCCTTCTACTTTGTGCGGATCAAGCGACGAAACCTCTGTACCATTATTAATAACAATATGTTGTTGTTTTGCCAGAATAGTGCCTTCAGGAAGAGTCACTGCATGAGAAAAAAAAGAGGTTAAGGCAAGTGATATAATACTAATCGGAAACATCGTCGCTAACACAGCTTTATTTTTCATGGATACCTCTCCTAATAAACAGTAATTTATAGCGGGGCCGCTCAATTAACGATTTGCGTCGTTGTTAAATTTTGATTGTAATAATGACTACCCTTATGTGTTTTAAGATATAGACAAGATAAAAAGTGATAACAACACGCTTCTTTTTTACACTTATCGTAAATTTTGTCAATTAATGCGGTATTCTTATCACTTAACTTTATTTAGCCCTCAAAGGTTCTATCTTAGAAAAATAAAAAATAAATATCACAAGAGGTAAAACAACAAATAAACATTTAATTAACATCACGCAAGTTTTATAGATAGAAAACCTACGTAGCTCACAGAATTAATATAATCAGGAAGGATTTTATCCAACTCGCAGAACTTTATGATGCTTTATAAGTAAAGAGTTTCAGTTCGAAATTAATTAAAAATAGCGGTAAATTGAGCTTTAAATTGAATAATAATTCCAACCTAAAAATTACCATAGATTATTAAATATTCACTTTTATTATTTATTTTTAAATTTTAATCTAATTGTTTAATTGAAATGAAATTAAAAAATATTTTCATTTATATTTCTATGCATTAGATAAAAAAAACCTCTTTAATATACATATCAAATATTAAAGAGGTTTTTAATTTTTAAATGATAACTTCAATTTTTTTCAGCTAGTTAGCCAATTTCGATTGAAACCATTGTAGCTTCTCATGCAATTTAACAACTTCCCCCACGATAATGAGTGCCGGGCTTTCCATTGTTTCCGCCATCTCTGCCAATTGACATAATTGACCAATTATCACTTTTTGTGTTGTCAATGTCCCTTTTTCAATAATAGCGACAGGCATCGTCGTGCACACGTTTTGGCTAAGTAACATTTGCTGAATATAATAGGCTTTGCTTAATCCCATATAAAACACCAATGTCTGATTCTCTTGCGCAATACATTGCCACTCTGCTTCATTTAAGCCTTTTCCATGCCCCGTAATAAAGCGAACACTTTGAGCATAATCTCGATGGGTTAGAGGAATACCTGCATAAGTCGTACAACCTGATGCTGCCGTAATACCTGGGATCACTGAAAATGGGATATGATGTTCAATCAAGGCTTCTAATTCTTCACTCCCTCGACCAAAAATAAAAGGATCTCCGCCTTTTAATCTCACAACTCGTTTGCCCGCCGTCGCTTCTTTTATCAAAGTTTGATTTATTTCATCTTGAGGAACACAATGGAAACCGGCTTGCTTACCCACATAAATACGTTGTGCATCTCGACGAACTAATGCCATTACTTCATCAGACACTAATCTATCGTAAACCACCACATCAGCTTGTTGACACTGCTGTAATCCTTTAATGGTCATTAAGCCTGCATCACCTGGTCCAGCGCCGACTAAAACAACACTGCCTTGAGGTTGCTGATTTTCAGATAATAGTGCGCTAATACGTTGCTGGATACCGTCGTTTCTTTGTGCTTCTATTTCAGCTTGTAATGATTTATCCGCAAAAAACTGCTCCCAAAAATAACGTCTTGCACTCATCGATGAAAAACGCTGTTTTATTTGATTGCGTAATTTTCCGGCAAGTTGTGCTAGCGCGCCAAGATAATGTGGGAGGAGTTGCTCAATTTTTTCTCGCAAAATGCGGGCTAATACAGGTGCTTTTCCGCCCGATGAAATTGCCACCACAATAGGGGAACGATCTATGACAGACGGCATAATAAAGCTGGCTTGCTCTGGTGAATCAACCACATTACAAAATATCTGTTTTTCTGTCGCCGTTTGAAAAACCTGTTGATTCACTTTCTCGCTATCTGTTGCGGCAATAACAAGCCATTTATCCAACAAATAATCAGCAACAAATCCCCCTGTGATACAGTTTAGTTTTTGCTCCGCGTGCCATTGCATAAACTGCTCAGTAAACGAAGGCGCGACAACAGAAATAATCGCCCCCGCTGCCATAAGCAACCTGGCTTTACGCTCAGCAATCTCACCGCCACCCACTAATAAACACGGTTTATCTTTGAGCTGACAGAATATTGGAAAATAATCCATATTCACTCCCCTATTTATTAAATTACTGGCGAGTACGAACGCTTACTGTATTGTCTTCAACCTTGACTTCGAAATGCGCAATTGAAAACGACGCATCTTCAAGACAAAAACCATCAACTAAACGAAAATGCTGTTTTTTTAGCGGACTAACGATATACAACTCGTTTTCATGTTCAGCAATTAATCCTCGAGATAAAACACTGGAATGTGCAAAGGGATCAATATTGCTTAATGCATATAAACGCGCATCAGAATAAGGGCGAAAGATAGCAACGTGATCTTGTTCCACCAGCGCACAAACACCCGTTCCCGGAGTAATATCATCTAATTGGCAAACAGCTATCCATTGGCTCATGATTGCGCCTCCTCAGTTATCAGTTTGATATCAATACGTTCATGTAAACGTGCGGGACGATGCTGAAATCGTTCTTTTACTGTTTGCACTGTTGGATCAGGCATTGGGTTATTAATAAAGTGGGCAAAACGTTTTAATGCTTTTGGGGAATCAACGGTTTCTTTCCATTCACAAGCAACACGTTCTTGTAAAGCGTTAAGTTCTTTTTCTAACTGCGCATTTAAGCCTAATTTATCGTTAATAATGACATCACGTAAATATTCAATACCGCCCTCTAAATTATCTAACCACACAGAGGTACGTTGCAGCTTATCGGCAGTGCGAATATAAAACATCATAAAACGGTCGATATAATGCACTAAGGTTTCTTCATCGAGATCAGAAGCAAAAAGATCTCCATGACGAGGTTTCATACCACCATTTCCACCAAAATAGAGGTTCCAGCCTTTATCTGTGGCGATAATACCGACATCTTTTCCTTGTGCTTCAGAACATTCACGAGTACAACCTGACACACCAAATTTCATCTTATGAGGTGTTCTAATGCCTTTATAACGATGCTCTAGTGCAACGCCCAAACCGACACTGTCACCAACACCGAAACGACACCAACTACTGCCTACACATGTTTTTACCATTCGCAGTGCTTTCGCATACGCGTGGCCGGTTTCAAAACCCGCCGCTATCAGTTTTTCCCAAATAGCGGGTAAATCCTGTTTGTGCGCACCAAACATCGCCATTCGTTGCGATCCAGTAATTTTGGTATACAAATTGTATTCTTGAGCGATTTGCCCAATAGCAATAATGCCGGCGGGGGTAATTTCCCCCCCAGGGGAGCGTGGAATAATGGAATAAGTCCCATCTTTTTGCATATTGGCGAGAAAGTTATCATTAGTATCTTGCAGAGAGACTAAATCGTCACGCAAGATATAATCATTCCAACATGAAGCAAGCAATGAACCGACGGTTGGTTTACACACTTCACAACCATAGCCTTGACCGTGTTTTTTTCAATAACTCATCAAAGCTTTTCAGTCCTTCAACACGAATTAGGTGATAAAGCTCTTGGCGTGAATAGTGAAAATGTTCACAAAGATGATGATTAACTTCGATACCTTGTTTGGCTAATTCTGCATTTAAGACTTGAGTCACAAGAGGAATACAGCCACCACATCCTGTACCCGCTTTGGTTTCCGCTTTAATGGCAGCGACTGTATGACAACCTTGTTCAATTGCTTGAATAATGTCGCCTTTTGTTACATCAAAACAAGAGCAGATTTGCGCTGTTTCAGGTAATGAATCAACACCTATTGCCGGCTTACTTCCAGCATGTGCAGGTAAAATCAAAGAGTCTGGATGCTCTGGCAATTCAATGGTATTGAGTGATAGTTGTAAAAGATTGCCATAATCTTCGGTATCACCCACTAATACAGCACCTAATAGATATTTATTATCTTCACTAACAATCAGGCGTTTATAAATTTCTTTACCTTCGTCCAGATAAATATAGCTACGACACCCTGCTTGTTGCCCATGAGCATCACCAATACCGCCGACATCGACACCGAGAAGTTTTAATTTTGCACTTAAATCAGCACCCTGAAAAACAGAGTGATGGCCTAATAAATTATCGACCGCAGCTTGCGCCATTTTGTAGCCAGGCGCCACTAAACCGAAGGTTTTATTTTGCCAAGATGCACATTCACCAATAGCATAAATATCAGGATCTGTTGTTTGGCAATAATCATTAATAACTATGCCACCTCGTGGTGCAATATCTAAATCACACTGACGAGCTAATTTATCTTTCGGGCGAATACCTGTGGAAAACACAATAAAATCAACTTCAAGAGAAGTACCATCTGCAAATTGCAGTGTTTTACGCGCGCTTTCCCCAGTTGATAATATTTCTTGGGTGTTTTTAGAGGTATGCACTTTTACCCCCATACGCTCTATTTTTCGCTTAAGTTGCTCACCACCTAATGTATCCAGCTGCTCTGCCATTAAGGTTGGAGCAAACTCGATAACGTGAGTTTCAATACCTAAGCTTTTTAACGCACCGGCTGCTTCTAAACCTAACAACCCACCACCAATCACCGCCCCTTTACGACTAATACGTGCGCAAGATTCAATAGCGTTTAAATCTTCAATAGTTCGATAGACAAAACAGTCCGGCGAGTTATTTCCCTTAATTGGAGGAACCCACGGATAAGAGCCTGTTGCCATCACTAATTTATCGTAACTGACACAACGTCCGGTATTAGTGTGTACCACTTTTTCGTCACGATTAATGGTTATCACGCGCTCACCAATTAATACTTCTATTTGGTGTTTTTCATAATAACCTTGTTTAACTAAGGAGAGCTCTTCAGCGGTGTGATGTGAAAAATAAGAGGAGAGATGGACTCTATCATATGCAACGCGAGGTTCTTCACAAAAGACAACAATATTAAATTCTTCATTGCCACCTTTATCAATCAACTCTTCGATATAACGGTGCCCCACCATACCGTTACCGATGATTGCGAGTGTTTTCTTGCTCATTTTTGCCTCAGATTTAAAGATTTCTAAAGCTAAAATACGAAACTACTCATAAGGGATATTGATGAATATCAAATACAGCTTAATCAATTCAGCTACTACAACTTAATAGTCAATCAGTTACTACTAAAGGAGTATTCCGCTCTCATATTCTTGCGGTTAATTATTCTTCCACCATAATTAATCTTGATTGCTTATAACGAAGCGTTATATGTAAGCGTAATTAAAACTTTGCGCATCGGTCACGTTTTGCCTAAGTTAATTTCACAAAGTAATAACTAATAAGTTATTGACATAACGATTTTAGCGACACCGTTTCAGGGAGCGTCTTATGAAAGCAAAATTATTATCATTATTCGTTGTGGGTGCCCTTTCCATACCAGCATTTGCAGCCACACCAGCCAATACATTAATTGTGGTACAAGGACTTGATGATATTGTCAGCCTAGACCCCGCTGAAAGTAATGAACTCTCTAGCATTCAGACTGTACCAAGTTTATATCAGCGTATTGTTCAGCCTAATCGTGATAACCCCGAAATTAATGAGCCGATTTTAGTTGAAAGTTGGCAAGCGACCCCTGAACAAAAAACGATCATATTTAAAATTAAACCCGATGCAAAATTCGCGTCTGGTAATCCGGTGCGCCCTGAAGATATTATCTTCTCTTATCAGCGTGCAATCACAATGAATAAATCACCTGCCTTTATTCTAAATGTCTTAGGTTGGAAAGCAGATAACATTAATTCATTACTGAAAAAAGTCAGTGATAATGAATTAGAAGTGCGTTGGACCGCCGATGTCAGCCCTGATGTTGTGCTCAATATCCTCTCAACCCCAATTGCTTCTATTGTTGATGAAAAGCTGGTTTCTGCTCATGTTAAAAATAATGACTTTGGTAATAGCTGGCTGAAAATGAACTCAGCAGGAAGTGGCGCATATAAGATGCGAGCTTACCAACCACGTCAAGCCATTGTATTAGAAGCTAATCCCCTTTCTCCAACGGGCGCGCCTAAAATGGCAAATATCATTATTAAAAATGTCCCTGACCCAGCATCCCGCCGTTTACTGATTGAAAAAGGCGATGCAGATATTGCTCGAGGACTGGGAACAGACCAAACCGCCGCACTAGCAGGAAAATCGGGTATCAAAATCTTAGATATCCCTTCTGCTGAACAAGTCTATATGGCTTTTAATACCGCCAGTGGCAATCCAGCGCTGAGTAACCCCGCATTTTGGGAAGCCTCCCGCTACTTAATTGACTACAAAGGCATTACTGAAGATTTAATGCGTGGTCAGTACTTTATTCATCAAAGCTTCTTACCAGTAGGCTTACCGGGTGCGTTAAAAGATAATCCTTTTACTTTTGATCCCGAAAAAGCCAAAGCAATTTTAGCCAAAGCTGGCATTACTAATGCACGTTTTACGTTAGATGTTGAAAATAAAGTGCCTTACATTACTGTGGCACAATCCATACAAGCCAGCTTTGCTCAAGCAGGCGTGCAAGTGGATTTATTACCTGCTGCGGGTAGCCAAGTATATAGTCGAGTAAGAGCTAAACAACATCAAGCGGCCATTCGTTTTTGGATCCCAGATTATTTTGATGCGCACTCTAATGCGAGCGCCTTTGCTTATAACGATGGACAATCCAATACCGTTGCTTGGCTAAATGGCTGGAAAATTCCTGAATTAAGCCAACAAACGTTGGTGGCACTTAATGAAGCTGATAAGACAAAACGTCAATCACTCTATACTGAAATGCAAAAAGAGTTACAACGTAGCTCACCTTATGTTTTTATCGATCAAGGTAAAAACCAAATTGTGATGCGCGATAATGTTAAAGGTTATGCTCAAGGTCTAAATGCAGATATGGTCTATTACGATAAAGTGACCAAATAATATTTCTTCCTGAAACCATCCACAGTCATGTTACTGTGGATGGTCTATTTTTTGCCATTTCACTAGGCTATTGTTGTATGAATACTGCTATGACGTTACCTATTCGTCTAAAAGGTCAGTTAATGACTTTTGCTCAAGGAATATTGACATTAGTACTCACGCTTCTTGGGCTTCTTGTGATTACTTTCACGCTTTCTGCACTTTCTCCGGTTGATCCTGTTCTGCAAATTGTTGGTGATCATGCAAGCCTTGAAACCTATAACCAAGTCAAACATGAGTTAGGGTTAGATTTACCGCTCTACATGCAGTTTTTTCATTATGTTGAAGCACTATTGCAAGGGGATTTAGGAACTGCAACCTCGACAGGACAACCTGTGTTTGATGACTTATTAGCGACTTTCCCCGCCACACTGGAATTAGCAACCGTTGCATTGATCATTGGTGCCAGTTTGGGCATTTTATTTGGCGTATTATGTGCTCGTTTTGTCGGTACACCTCTCGATTTTGTTTTACGCATTTTGACGCTATTAGGTAGCTCAGTTCCTATTTTCTGGCTAGGTTTGATTTTGCTACTTATTTTCTATGCCACATTACAATGGACTGCAGGTCCTGGGCGCTTAGACGATATCTATCAATTTACGATTGAGCCTGTAACGGGCTTTGCATTAATCGACACCTTATTAGCAGGTGATAAAGACGCCTTTTTAAATGCATTGTCGCATCTTATTTTGCCCGTCTCTTTATTAGCCTATTTTGCTTTAGCCTCGATTACTCGATTAACACGCTCGGCCTGTTTAAACGAAATGAATAAAGAGTATGTCACCTTAGCGAGAGCAAAAGGTATTGGTGAGTTACGTATTCTTTTTTATCACGTACTGCCTAATATTCGCGGTGTGTTAATGACGATTATCGCCCTGTCTTACACTGGCATGTTAGAAGGTGCGGTACTAACAGAAACCGTATTCTCTTGGCCGGGTATTGGTCGATATCTTACCACTGCACTTTTTGCTGGCGATACTACTGCCATTATGGGTGGAACGTTAGTTATAGGTTTATGTTTTGTCTTTATTAATAATATGACAGATATTGTTATTCGTTTGACTGATCCGAGGCTTCGCTAATGTCTTCCCCATTTTTAAGAAAAATAGTGCGATCGCCTTCAGCTTTTATAGGTTTATCGTTACTCATATTATTGTTAATTATCGCCCTGTTTGCCCCTTGGTTAGCCCCTTATGATCCAAATTGGCAACATGCAGCTCAACGCTTATTAGCACCTAATGCTGAACACTGGTTAGGTACAGATAATTATGGGCGAGATATTCTTTCTCGTATTATTTATGGCACGCGCCCGATGCTAGGTTTAGTGGGTCTTGTAGCACTTATCACCTTACCATTAGGATTATTGGTCGGAATTTTATCGGGGTATTACGGTGGATGGACTGAACGTATTTTAATGCGATTCACTGACGTTGTGATGTCTATGCCCTCATTGATCTTAGCTTTTGCGTTTGTGGCAATGTTAGGCCCAGGCTTATTAAATGGTGCTTTAGCGCTGGCTTTAACTGCATGGCCTGCTTATGCGCGACAATCTCGTAGTGAAATTCAACACTTGCGCAATAGCGATTACCTGGCTGCAGCTGAAATGATGGGTATTAAAGGTGTTCGGCTTTTATGGGGACATATTTTACCTCTGTGCTTACCGTCTGCCATTGTACGTTTAGCACTTAATTTGGCCGTCATTATTCTTGCCGCTGCAGGTTTGGGTTTTCTTGGATTAGGCGCTCGACCACCTATGGCTGAATGGGGGGCGATGATTGCGGAAGGTATGCCTGTTATTTTTGACCAATGGTGGGTAGCCGCTATTCCAGGTACTGCAATTTTAATTAGTAGTCTCACCTTTAATTTATTAGGTGATGGGCTTCGGGATGTATTAGGAGATACCCATGAATAAGACGCCTTTAATCGAAGTGAAAAAACTCTGTATTGATTATCCGACTGCGAGAGTTGTTAATCATGTCTCTTTCACTTTAGGTCAAGAACGTTTAGCTTTGGTGGGTGAATCCGGTTCAGGAAAATCAATGACCGCACGCGCATTAATGGGACTTGTTCGTCAGCCAGGAAAAGTCAGTGCCGAAAAGCTCAACTTGCAGGGAAATAATTTATTGAATTTTTCATCTCGCCAATGGAATAACATTCGAGGTAATACCCTATCAATGGTATTGCAAGATCCCCGTTACGCATTAAATCCTGTAAAAACGATTTATCAGCAAGTAGAAGAAACGGTAAAACGCCATCAAGCGCTTTCACGTCAAGATAGACGTCAATTGATTATCGAAACACTATTATCTGTTGGCTTACCGGAACAAAGTATTTACCGCTATCCAGGTGAATTATCAGGAGGAATGGGGCAACGGGCCTATGATTGCTATTGCACTAATTAATAATCCAACGATTTTAATCGCCGATGAACCGACATCTGCACTTGATGCTCAATTACGTCATCAAATTCTTGAACTCATTACCACTCAATGTGAACAACGTAAGATGGGCTTACTGCTCATTAGTCATGATTTGCCTCTTGTTGCGGAATACTGCGAACGCGTTATGGTGATGTACCAAGGAGAACAAGTGGATGAGCTCAGTGCAAAAGCCTTGCCTACAGCTACGCACCCTTATACACGCACACTTTGGACATGTAGACCCAATGCGAGCACTTATGGCTCGCAATTGCCAGTATTAGATAGAACGCTTAGTTTCAAGGGGCTACATCATGCTAATTGATATCCATGATTTACACGTTCAGTTTGAGCAAGGCAAACGAGCAAAACAGGTGGTGAAAGGGATCAACTTACATGTCCAACAAGGTGAAACCTTTAGCTTAATAGGTCGTTCTGGCTGTGGAAAATCGACCGTTTTACGTGTGATTGCCGGATTATTAACTCATTGGCAAGGTAACATGTCACTTTTAGGGCAAATAATTAAACCACAACAGCATTTTCAAGGTGCTTTGCGCCGTAATGTACAGATGGTATTTCAAGATCCCTACGCATCCTTACACCCTCAACACCGTATTAAGCGCGCTTTTTCTGAGCCATTGAAAATTCATCACATTCCTTTTGATAACAGTACAATTGAACAAGCATTAGCCCAAGTCGGTTTATCTGCTGATGTGATAAATCGCTATCCTCATCAACTTTCTGGCGGACAGCGTCAGCGAGTCGCTATTGCTAGAGCCCTTTTACTCCAACCTCAGTTATTGCTTTTAGATGAGCCGACTTCAGCACTAGATATGTCAGTACAAGCCGAGATCTTAAATCTTCTTAATACACTAAAAAAACAACATAATATGACTTATTTATTAGTAAGTCATGATGCGGATGTTATCGCTCATATGTCTGATAGAGCCGCATTAATGGAAAATGGCGAATTAACGCAACACTATGATAGAGAAGCGTTATCAAAAGGCATTCATCGTCTTGATTAACATGAAAAAAGTGATTTTATAAACATAAAAAATCGCAGTATTCAATAAAATACTGCGATTTTTAAAAATACGACTGTGTTGACAATATTTAAACTAACAAGCCTGGAAAAATAGAACGCAAGCCGGTCACAATAAATTCAATACCTAAGGACATTAATAATAATCCCATTATACGGGTTACCACGTTAATTCCCGTTTGCCCTAAGTATTTCACTAATAATGTTGCACTACGAAAAAGCAACCAACAACAGAATGCAAAAAAGATACTGGTTGCAGCTAATCCTAAAAAGTTAGTAAAACCTTCCCAGCGAGAACTCCACACAATACAAGAACTAATAGCTCCAGGCCCTGCCATTAAGGGTAATGCTAAAGGCACAACAGCAACACTACTACGTACTGCAGATTCATTTCGTTCTTGATTGTTTTGTTTATCTTCCCCTAAACGCCCATTTATCATCGTCATCGCAATAGTAACAATCAGCATACCTCCCGCGATACGAAACGAATCGATAGAAATACCGAAAATACTCAGTATAGAATCACCGATTAATAGAGAAGAAACCAAAATAATTGCAACGGAGCCATTTGCAATTAAGTTTGTTTTGTTTCGCCCTGCATCAGTTTGATAACTCGTCATACTAATAAAGACAGGTAAAATACCAATCGGGTTTACAATCGCAAAAAGACCAACAAAAAATTTAATATAACCGGATAAATCCAGCAGTGACCCATGAAAAGCCCCTTCTTGGCTAATAAACATGCGAATTATTCTATAAAAGATAGAGTAACCCTAAAAAATCCGCGTTACTTTAAATCAATAAACCAGTTAATTCTATTAGTTAACAAGTTTTTACCTAAAATATTCTCTTGTAAACTGAGAAAAACCTAGTGGTTTAATTTTATATCGAAATATTGAATACAACAAAAAAATCGTTGATGATTTTTTGCATATGATTATCATTCTCATTAAGTGGCTTGCTGAAAGGTGTCAGCTTGTCAATTTTGTGATTTAAATCACGTTAATTAATTAGAAAGATGGTAAGCTGTTATCATTCGAAAAAGAGAGTGTCTTCGAAAATATATTTACGTTTATTATTGTTTTTTTTAAGTTTTTTAAGCAAATTAAGGCTTCTAATTATTATTACTGAAATAAGTACATTGTCATCTATCTAGACTATTCTTATTAATGATGATCAAAACGGCTAATTTGCTTAAAAAATTTAACATTTTATCAGGAGTCTCTTTATGTCTGTAACTAACGTTACTGAACTCAATGATTTGGTTGCTCGTGTAAAAAAAGCTCAACGTGAATTTGCTAACTTCTCTCAAGAACAAGTTGATGCAATTTTCCGCGCTGCTGCATTAGCGGCCGCTGACGCCCGTATCCCTCTAGCAAAATTAGCTGTGAAAGAGTCTGGTATGGGTATCGTCGAAGATAAAGTGATTAAAAACCACTTTGCTTCTGAGTATATCTATAATGCGTATAAAGACGAAAAAACCTGCGGGATCTTATCAGAAGATCTGACTTACGGCACAATGACCATCGCTGAACCTATTGGGATCATCTGTGGTATCGTACCAACAACTAACCCGACTTCTACTGCAATTTTTAAAGCATTAATTAGCTTAAAAACACGTAACGGTATTATTTTCTCGCCACATCCACGCGCTAAAGAAGCGACAAATCGCGCTGCAGAATCGTTTTAAATGCGGCTATCGCAGCAGGCGCACCAAAAGATATTATCGGTTGGATTGATGAGCCTTCAGTCGCTCTATCTAACGCATTAATGCACCATGATGATATTAACCTGATCTTAGCGACAGGTGGTCCAGGCATGGTTAAAGCAGCGTATAGTTCTGGTAAACCAGCTATCGGTGTTGGTGCAGGTAATACGCCAGTTGTTATTGATGACTCTGCGGATATCAAACGTGCCGTAGCTTCAATCTTAATGTCTAAAACTTTCGATAACGGCGTAATTTGTGCATCAGAGCAATCTGTTATCGTTGTTGACAGCATTTATAAACAAGTTCGTGAGCGTTTCTCTACTCACGGCGGTTATATGCTGACAGGTAAAGAATTAAAAGCAGTTCAAGATATCATCTTAAAAGACGGTAACTTAAACGCAGCTATTGTGGGTCAACCTGCAACAAAAATTGCTGAAATGGCCGGCATTGAAGTACCAGTAAACACCAAAATTTTAATTGGTGAAGTAAAAGAAACAACAGAAGCAGAGCCGTTTGCTCACGAGAAATTATCTCCACTATTAGCAATGTATCATGCTCAATCATTTGAAGATGCAGTACTAAAAGCTGAAAAATTAGTTGAGATGGGTGGTATCGGTCATACTTCTTGCTTATACACAGACCAAGATAACTGCCCTGAACATGTTGCCTACTTCGGCGACAAGATGAAAACATCTCGTATTTTAATCAATACTCCAGCATCTCAAGGTGGTATTGGTGACTTATACAACTTTAAACTTGCTCCTTCTCTAACATTAGGTTGTGGTTCATGGGGTGGTAACTCCATTTCTGAAAACGTAGGACCAAAACACCTTATCAACACTAAAACCGTGGCGAAAAGAGCAGAAAATATGTTGTGGCATAAACTTCCTAAATCTATTTACTTCCGCCGTGGTTGTTTACCTATCGCACTGGAAGAGATCGCGACTGACGGTAAGAAACGTGCTTTTATCGTCACTGACGGTTTCTTATTCAATAACGGTTATGTTGATGAAGTTACTCGTGTACTGAAAAAATTTGGTGTTGAAACAGAAGTCTTCTTTGAAGTTGAAGCAGATCCAACATTAAGCGTTGTGCGTAAAGGCGCAGAGCAGATGAACAGCTTTAAACCTGACGTGATCATCGCATTAGGTGGTGGTTCACCAATGGATGCGGCTAAAATCATGTGGGTTATGTATGAGCATCCAGAAACACACTTTGAAGAATTAGCATTACGCTTTATGGATATCCGTAAACGTATCTATAAATTCCCGAAAATGGGTGTCAAAGCACAAATGGTCGCTATTACCACAACATCGGGTACAGGCTCTGAAGTCACACCTTTTGCAGTAGTAACGGATGATGAAACTGGCCAAAAATACCCATTAGCAGACTATGCATTAACACCAGATATGGCCATTGTTGACGCAAACCTTGTTATGAATATGCCGAAATCATTGTGTGCATTTGGTGGTTTAGATGCCGTGACTCACGCATTAGAAGCTTATGTTTCTGTATTAGCGAACGAGTATTCTGACGGACAAGCACTACAAGCATTGAAATTACTGAAAGAATATCTGCCAGCAAGTTATCATGAAGGGGCTAAAAACCCAGTAGCTCGTGAACGAGTGCATAATGCTGCAACTATTGCTGGTATTGCTTTTGCTAACGCATTCTTAGGTGTTTGTCACTCAATGGCGCATAAATTAGGCTCTGAATTCCATATTCCTCATGGTTTAGCTAATGCGTTATTAATCTCAAACGTGATTCGTTATAACGCAAATGACAACCCAACAAAACAGACTGCATTTAGCCAATATGACCGTCCTCAAGCACGCCGTCGCTATGCAGAAATTGCTGACCACTTAGAACTTTCAGCACCTGGCGATCGTACTGCGGCTAAGATTGAAAAACTATTAGCATGGTTAGAAGAAATGAAATCTTCATTAGGCATACCGGCTTCTATTCGTGAAGCCGGTGTCCAAGAGAGTGATTTCTTAGCAAGAGTTGATAAGTTATCTGAAGATGCATTTGATGATCAATGTACTGGTGCTAACCCACGCTATCCACTGATTTCTGAACTGAAACAACTGTTATTAGATTCTTATTACGGTCGTGAATTTAATGAACATCCTGTTGTGGGAAGTAAAAGAAGCATCAAAACCTGCTAAAAAAAGCAGTAAAAAATAATCGAGATACACTGTGTTAGTTTGATCCTCAAATTATCGATTATTTATTGTTAATAGAAACCCAGCCTAAATGCTGGGTTTTTTTATTGCTATTATTTTCTCTTTATATCTGCTCACTTTTCTATCATCTTAGCTTTTGTAATCAGATATGCACTGGTGGTTTTTTAATCACGAAATATACGTATTTACGGCCTAAAAAGTGGGTATTATCTTTTAATAAAGAATGGAGCTTACTTTATTTAACCCTATATGGCCTTCATTGAGACGCTAAGCCCTTTTCTCTTTCATTCACCCATTTACATTACTTACCTTCAAAAAAAACGCTCTATGTGGATTACAGCGCCCGTCTAACTCCTCACCCTCTTCATTAGTTAGCATAATTATTTCATTTCAAACTAATTTGTCTTAATCAGGTAAATATAAACAACGGTTTTTAAAACCAAGATTATCGTTTTTTCGTTCATAGTAAGTTTTATTCTCTTTAGAAAAGGAGAAAGGTGAATCATTTTGATCCGTTTAGCTTTTAAATAACGATAAAAAAATATTGATATAAAATATTCCCACATCAACGACATTAATAATATTCATTTTATAATGTACATAATTTCAATAAAATATTATCAAAATATTGTATGTGTTTTGATTAAAGTAATAACCTGATAAAAGGTCGCTATTTGTACATTACACTAGGAAACATACTCCTTATGGAGTATAAAAAATGCAGATCCTTTCTGGTATTAAAATCCAGAGAGAAAGGCAGCTTATTTATTAGATAATGATTCAACCAAACCAATAAGCAGTATCAATAAGACACAGTATAAATGTTTCACTCTGTTAACCATAGATAAAAGAAATAGATTCACCTCCTACTATAACTATCTTTATTCAATTTTATTAAACTATGAATAACACTAGAGTATCAAATGTTTTTACGTCTTATCATTTGTCAAAAACAATATCAGCATCACAAAATAGGCAACCCTACGTATATTTGATTATGTTTTTTTTGATTAATGATAATGAAATCTATGAAATAAATAAATCTCCTCTTAAAAAAAGGATATTTCTTTACATAAGGAAATCAAGCTGCCCCTCGTTTGATATAAAAAAGCCAATAATTTGGCTAAATTTAAAAAACAGATAAACATTATTTAGTATTTCGTAATATAAAGTTTTATTTGAATACTTATTTTAATCCCTCTTTTATCATTATAAATACGCAAAAGAGGGTGAAGAGAAAGGTTACTTTTGCTCGATACTTCCTTTTAGCGTTGCTTGAGTATAATGCTTACGACAAACTGAAACATATTTTTCATTTCCGCCAATTTCAACTTGAGCACCATCACTCAACACATTTCCTTTATCATCTAAGCGTAATACTTTATTTGCTTTTCTACCGCAGTAACACACCGTTTTAAGCTCCACTAGCTTATCTGCCCAAGCTAATAAATAAGCACTACCTGTAAATAATTCGCCTCTAAAATCGGTTCTTAAGCCATAAGTAAGAACTGGAATATCATAGCTGTCTGTTATTTCACAAAGTTGTTCTACATGAGCCTTACTTAAAAATTGGCATTCATCAATCAATACACAATGAATAGTTTGTTTGTTATGCTCAGCAACGATAACATCGCGAATATTCATATCATCACTGAAAAGCAATGCATCTGCACTTAAACCGATTCTTGAGCTCACTTTCCCCTTTGCAAAACGTGTATCAATCGCTGCCGTGAAAATCAATGTACGCATTCCTCGCTCATTATAGTTATAAGAGGATTGCAATAAAGATGTTGATTTTCCAGCATTCATAGCTGAATAATAAAAGTAAAGCTGAGCCATCAGCTCTCTCCTTAAATAGCGTTTATTTTCACGGGCGACAGTCTAACATAAACAATCTACAAGTTATCAATAACAAGTATTTATTGCCTTTATTTTTATTCTAGATATACCATTCAAAGATGAGAGTCATTGTTAATGCTAATTTTTGCTTAAAAAATAAATAGCTTTAATAAGTACTTAACATATTAAAACACGTCTTGATATACATTTATTAAAGTATGAAAGTTAACCCCAACTCATTTTTAGAAAAAAGTCCGTTATTATAAAAAAATGAACAAAGCTTTCTATTCTTTTACATTAGCGCTATCATCAGTTAAAAGATGCATCTACTTACTCATATTTCCTTTATTGACTAAAGATACCTCAACATTTATTATTTTTTTCGTCGAGATAATAGTTTAAAAAAAAGAAATTTTACGTAAGGTTTGTATTTAGGTATTGCAGAAATTTAAATAGCAATCTATTATTAGTATTACATCAGCCAACAACATTTATTTGAGACCAGGAAAATGAGCGAATCTTTAAAAATATTAAATAACATCCGTACTCTCCGCGCACAAGCAAGAGAAACTTCTTTAGAAACTTTAGAAGAAATGCTGGAAAAACTCGAAGTTGTCGTTAATGAGCGTCGTGAAGAATTCTCATTAGAAAAAGCAGCTGAAGAAGAGCGTATTCAGAAATTACAAAAATACCGTGAAATGTTAGAAGAAGCCGGTATTGATCCAACAGATTTACTTGAAGCAAGTGCTGTTAATAAAACTGGACGCGCTAAACGTGCCGCTCGCCCAGCTAAATATTCTTATGTTGATGAAAATGGTGAAACTAAAACTTGGACAGGCCAAGGTCGTACACCAGCTGTAATCAAACGTGCAATTGACGAAGAAGGCAAATCATTAGACGATTTCCTTATCTAATTTAAGTCAATACTCTATTTGAAATACCCTTTTAAATATTTAAAAGGGTATTTTCGTGTTTGACCGCTTATATTAAACAAGCGTTTAATTTTAATATGTGCTGATGTTGTTTTTATATAAAGCAGGGACAAAAAATAGAGGGTGAGATAACTACGTTATTGACTTTCATTTATAATGAGAAAAGGAGCTTTTTATAACTCCTTTTTTTATTGGGTTCAATTAAACCAACAACATTAATTTTTATAATAGCTTAAATACCAATCAACAAACTGTTTCACACCGTATTCTACATTTGTATTGGGTGAGAAACCGGTAGCCTGTGATAAGTCTTGGCAATCGGCACAGGTAGAAAGTACATCACCATCTTGCATCGGCATTAAATTCAATTTTGCTTTAATATTTAATGACTTTTCAATTGCCTTAATAAAATCCATTAGTTTTGTTGGTTGCCCATTACCTACATTATAAATTTTATAAGGTGCTGAACTGGACGATGTTTCGCCTTTTTCCACCGTCCAGTTTTCATCCGCTTTAGGAACAATATCAATTAAACGAACGACGGACTCTACGATATCACTTACATAAGTGAAATCACGTGTCATATTTCCACCGTTATAAACATCAATATGTTCACCAGCAAGCATTGCCTTTGTGAATTTAAATAATGCCATATCTGGACGTCCCCAAGGTCCATATACGGTAAAGAAACGTAATCCAGTTGTGGGTAATTGGTATAAATGTGAATAACTATGAGACATTAGCTCATTGGCTTTTTTGGTCGCTGCATATAATGAGACAGGATGATCAACACTATCTTCCGTTGAGAACGGTTGCTTTTGATTCAAACCATATACAGAGCTTGAAGAAGAATAGATAAGATGTCCGACTTTATTATGGCGACACCCTTCTAATATATTAATATGACCAACAATATTTGCATCAATATAGGCCATTGGATTTTCAATCGAATAACGAACGCCAGGCTGAGCAGCTAGGTGAATAACACGATCAAACTGATGAGTAGCAAATAATTGAGCCACTTTTGTTGAATCAACGATATCAACTTTCTCAAATTCAAATTTTTCTAACTGTTGTAATTTAGCTAATCGAGCTTCTTTTAAGCGTACATCATAATAATCATTAAGATTATCTATTCCAACAACATGATAACCCATTTCAATTAAACGCTGACTTAAATGAGAGCCAATAAACCCCGCAGCACCTGTTACTAATATTTTCATATTATCACTCAAATAACCCAATTAATTATTATTCACGTCAACGTTATCATGCTTAATATCACCTTGATTAAACATCATAACGCTTAACATCATCATACTTTACAAAAATCAGTATGGCTCAATACTTAATGCATTGAGCCATACCTTAATCTCTTACTATCACTTTATCTAGCACTTCTCACAAGATCATCTGTCGATGGCACACAATACTTTCACAATAACCAGACGATAAAAAACACCTTACAAAATGATGATTACTTAGCCTCATTTAATGATTTTAACCATTGTGCGAAATCTTCACCAAACTCTTCGTGCTGTATTCCGTATTCTACGAATGCTTTCATATACCCTAATTTATTACCACAATCGTGGCTTTTCCCTTGTAGGTGATAAGCCTCAACGGCTTCTTTTTCAATCAGCATCGCAATTGCATCTGTTAACTGAATTTCATCGCCAGCACCTGGCGCAGTTTTTGCTAATAATGGCCAAATACTTTCAGATAACACATAACGCCCCACAATAGATAAATTCGAAGGCGCATCTTCTTTTTTCGGTTTTTCGACAACACGCGTAATTGGTTTGCTATCACCTGGGCATAAATGTTCTCCCATGCAATCCACAATACCATAATTAGACACTTCATCTTCAGGCACTGGCTCAACTAAAATTTGACTGGCACCGGAATGCTCAAAGTGAGAAAGCATCTCTTTAAGGTTAACCTTGGTTAAATCTGCGCTGTATCTATCTAAAATGACATCGGGCAGGATAACTGCAAAAGGCTCATCACCAATTAAA
The DNA here is from genome assembly GCA_901472505.1 of Proteus vulgaris. Taxonomy (NCBI): domain Bacteria; kingdom Pseudomonadati; phylum Pseudomonadota; class Gammaproteobacteria; order Enterobacterales; family Morganellaceae; genus Proteus; species Proteus vulgaris. The sequence continues at coordinate 3,388,214 of LR590468.1, read as the reverse complement.
GGTTTGGCACATAAAATAGCGTGGCCTAATCCTTTTGCTATCCCTTGACGAGTTTGCATGATAGTAACATGGCTTGGACAAATGCTTTGTACTTCTTCTAGTAGCTGACGTTTAACCCGTTTTTCTAAAATAGCTTCTAATTCAAAACTGGTATCAAAGTGGTTTTCAATAGAGTTTTTAGAAGAATGTGTGACAAGAACAATTTCATTAATACCTGCAGCAATACATTCATTAACCACATATTGAATAAGTGGTTTATCAACCACAGGCAACATCTCTTTTGGAATTGCCTTAGTTGCAGGTAACATTCTTGTCCCTAAACCAGCAACAGGGATCACCGCTTTTCTTACTTTACGCACTGCTGATGACATGATACTTCTCCTGCAATTCGTACCGTTCTATTTTCATATATGAATGGGTACATTAAAAATAATCGCCAGAGTATACCAGCTAATATCTAATGATAAACAGAGCCCTACCGCTTAATTGAGATAGTTCTTCATTTATGTTTAATATATGCACGATATTCTGTATTTATTTAATCTAAATTTAACTTTTATAGATAGGGGAAAACATTAATTTAATCTGATTTGTGTTATCCCAAATTTTACATTGCCAATTTGTTCCTTCACATTTTATTTGATTAATATATAAAAGTTGCAAAGTACCTAAGGGAACACCGCTATTCAATTCGAATTTTTTACTTTCTGTTTTTATTTCAGCTCGTAATCCTGCTGATGCCAATAATATATTTTTTTTCTGCGTATGATAATACCCTAAAGCGATAGGAAATTGCCCTTTCACACCTATTTCATTCAGCATTTTATTAAGTTTATTCAGCATGTTATACATACTTGGAAGTGCGCGATTTTTTTCTGATGATTTTAATACATCATTAAATACCACTCTTAAAAGTAAAGCGACTAAAAGCCCATTTTCATCGTCTCGTGATATATCAACACAATAAAAAATAAGTTGATCTTCTGATAAGGCTGCAATATCAAATAACAATCCCATTTTAGCAATATCATTTAACTGACGATAATTAACACAATATCCTGCCACAATTTGCTTAACCTGAGGTTGCATCTGTTTTATGAATGACTGAATATAATGTGTCTCTTTTCGTAAGCTATTCCAAAGAGGTTCTAAATGTATGCCTTCTATTAATACCGATTCAAAAAAGCCAGGACATAATACTTCAATAACTTTTTGTTTTAATTTATCAAGATGTGTTATTGGCTTAAGAAAAATTTCTTGTGCCCCTAAGCGCAACATATCATCGACTTCAGCCATATTATCTGTACATGAAATAGCAATAACAGGAATAGCAAGTTTACGCTGTTCAAGGTGACATAAAAAAGTAGGGCCATTCATAACTGGCATGCGAATATCACATAAAATAAGATCAGGTAATAATCCCTTATCTAATAAAGATAGTGCTTGGCTACCATTATCTGTTGTATAGACACAAGCTTTCTCATGTGAGAAATATTCCGTCAGCATAGTGCGAAAAACAACCTCATCATCAATTATCAAGATTTTTTTACCCACTAAAGCTTTATTCATTGGTTACTCCAGCAACTATCGTTTCACATGCCGATTAATTAGCGATACATTACTAGTTTAGTTCAACATTGACGTTAATTACTCCCAATCGTTACTTTTTTCTATCAATGGGAAACCGTCATACAGATAACCAGAGTTAGGACATTATTTTGTCAAGTTTATGCCCCTGTAATAGTCAATTATTCTATCGTGATTGCTGCGAACCTTATCACCAAGATCAAAAAAATGCCCCTACAGCTGAGGCCTTAATGCGTTCACGTTACAGTGCTTTTGTTAAACATAAGGCTGAGTACTTAATAAAGACATGGCATCCCTCTTGTCGAGTAGCTTCTTTACACGATGAATTAGTTGCCGGCTTTCCAAATACGCAGTGGCTTGGCCTGAATGTTATTTCTACTCAAGAAGATCTTACAAAAAATGAAGCTTATGTTGAATTCTCGGCTTGCTTTATTGAAAGAAATGCCGATGATAAACAATACCTACACGAACGCTCACGTTTTTTAAAAATAGACGACTGTTGGTTTTATATTGACGGCATAAAACCCAAAGTAGGACGAAACGATCCTTGCCTTTGTGGCTCAGGACGTAAATACAAAAAATGTTGTGAAAATAACATCAGATAACTGCAAACATTGAAGTAAATGAAAGGATTTATCCATACATGCAACACCAAAATACTCAAAAAAAAATACTCCGTACTATTTGCCCTGATGCAAAAGGCCTAATCGCAAAAATCACCAATATTTGTTATAAACATCAATTAAATATTGTTCAAAATAGTGAGTTTGTTGATCATCGCACGGGTCGCTTTTTTATGCGAACTGAGCTTGAAGGCATCTTTAATGATGAGACTTTTCTTGCTGATTTAGATGATGCATTACCACAAGGTTCCCAGCGTGAATTAAATACCGCAGGTCGTCGTCGCATTGTGGTTATGGTGACCAAAGAAGCACATTGCCTTGGCGATTTATTAATGAAGAGCGCATTTGGTGATCTGGATGTAGAAATTGCCGCGGTTATTGGTAATCATGACACTTTAAAACATCTAGTCGAACAATTTGATATTCCTTTCCATCTAGTCAGTCATGAAGGTTTAACCCGCGACCAGCACGATGAGAAATTAATTGCACAAATCAATCAATACAAACCAGATTATGTCGTGCTTGCAAAATATATGCGTGTATTAACACCTGCATTTGTACAAAATTTTCCAAATCAAATTATTAATATCCACCATTCATTCTTACCTGCCTTTATTGGTGCTCGCCCTTATCATCAAGCCTATGAGCGTGGTGTGAAGATTATTGGTGCTACCGCTCACTATGTAAATGATAATTTAGATGAAGGCCCAATCATCACACAGAACGTGATTAACGTTGACCACACCTTCTCAGCAGAAGATATGATGAGAGCAGGTCGTGATGTTGAGAAAAATGTCCTTAGCCATGCTTTATATTGGGTGCTTTCACAACGTGTCTTCGTGTATGGTAACAGAACAATTATTCTATAAGTCTTCAAACCATTAATATTGAAGATATCATGGTTATCTAAAAATAAACCGCGATACAAAACATATCGCGGTTTATTTTATCTTCTCTTAATTTTCACGTTTTTACTTAAAATCAACATGATAGAGCATAAAACCTGAACAATGCGCACATTTTTACAGCAGTCAGTCTGTTTTTAGTAAAATAGCGCTTTACAGATCTTCGGTATTTGGTATTATTGCGCCCGCTGTCACGGACAGCAGAACAATTTAATGTTGGTGGGATACCCAAGCGGCCAAAGGGAGCAGACTGTAAATCTGCCGTCACAGACTTCGAAGGTTCGAATCCTTCTCCCACCACCATCTCTTCTTTGCTTCATCTTCTAAAATCTTCTCTATACCATTTTCTCAATCAGATCAATAAAACGATTCAATACACTTGAATGATACTTAGATTTATAAATATAACAGCTGTACAGTATTGCAGGCTGAGTTAAGGGAATAAAACAGAGTTCTCCGTCATACTCATCTTTCAATGGATTTTCATCTGTGAATAAAAGAGAATGGTGCGTCTGAATAAAACGTAAACAACAATTAAGATCATCCATTATTCTAACACAAACGGATTTTCCCTCCTCTCTTATTTCATTCTCTAATTTTTTTATTTTTGCTGTTTTGTATAATGCAGGATCACATAACCAAATATTTTTACTTAAGAGTCTATCAAGATTATTATTAACGCTATCAGCAAGCGCTTTCTGACAACAAATACCTAAATATTTATTGTCTATTTTATGAATAAGACTAAATTTTTCACTAATAATTTTTTCGGAGCTTAATATTAATGTATTTCCATCATAATCAGGTATTTCATCAAAATTTTCTTTTGAGAATCGCACTATATTTATATGGGAATAATTTTTATTAGCGGCCTGATAAAACTGTGTTAAATACTGGCTTTTTCCCCAATCATAATAAACATGAATACTATTATTAATAATACCTGAGATATGTTTTTTAGTTATCTCTTTTTCCTGAAGATACAGTGATTTTAAATCATTATAAAGCTCGAGCCCTTCTTGCGTTAAGCTCATACCGAACTTCTCGCGTTTGAACAAACGCTTTCCCAATACTGCCTCAAAGTCTTTTATAGACTTAGCAACTGGAGGTGTCGTTCGATTCATTACGCGAGCCGCTTTACTTAATGAACCATTTTCAACCACGGCCATAAAGGCTTCTAATTTACGAGAAAAAAACATAATTCACCATTCCTTTGCTGTGTTGAACAAAATAATTTCATTAATTCATTTAATGTAAATAAAATATAAATTAATTAATTTAAAAATTAATTTTTTATAAAAATAGCTTTATATAAATATTCTCTTACCTCCTTTTAATGAATACAATTTATAACTATAATGTTATTTTTATTATGTCATTATCCTTCACATATAAAGAATAATAATAATTACATTCTTCTATCAAAGATTAGTTTATGTTTCCACTTTATTTAATTAATATTTTTTGTTATACCATTAACTGTTTTTATTAATTTATCGTATTTTCTTTAACCCATCTTTATTTTATTTGGTTTTTATTTTTCTATTGATAAGCGATGGGATGACTTAAGTGAATTACTTACATTTATTTTATGATCCTGATAGTATAAAGCATCCTATTATTCAATATATAAATGGTTACAGTCACATGAAATTTGTCTCTTTCAATATTAATGGATTACGTGCTCGCCCTCACCAACTTGAAGCTATCATAGAAAAACACCAACCTGATGTTATCGGACTTCAAGAAACAAAAGTTCATGATGATATGTTCCCATTAGAAACGGTGGGAGCTTTGGGTTACCATGTTTTTTATCATGGTCAAAAAGGGCACTATGGCGTTGCCTTATTAACAAAAGCAAAACCCATTGCTGTACGTAAAGGCTTCCCTGACGACGACGATGATGCACAACGCCGAATGATCATGGCTGATATTGAAACACCAGCAGGATTACTCACCGTAATGAATGGATACTTTCCTCAAGGTGAAAGCCGTGCTCATGAAATAAAATTTCCGGCAAAAGAAAAGTTTTATGCAGACCTGCAAAATTATCTGACCACCCGCTTAAATCCTGCATCTCCAGTCCTTATTATGGGTGATTTGAATATTAGCCCAACAGACAAAGATATTGGTATCGGCGAAAATAATATGAAACGCTGGTTAAAAACAGGAAAATGTTCTTTTCTACCTGAAGAGCGTGAATGGCTGGCAACATTGATGGGCTGGGGATTAACAGATACTTTCCGCCAACAACATCCTGAAGCAGAGGATAAATTCTCGTGGTTTGATTATCGTTCTAAAGGATTTGATGACAATCGTGGATTACGTATCGATTTACTCTTAGCAAGCCGTTGTTTAGCAGATAATTGTATTTCAACAGGAATTGATTATGATATTCGTGGAATGGAAAAACCGTCCGATCACGCACCAGTATGGGCTGAATTTAAACTCTAATCGTATTTAATCATTATTCAAAAAAGCACTTCCTTAAATAATAAAGGAAGTGCTTTTTATTAATGACTTAATTGTCAGTCGTTACTTCTTTACTCTGCACTTTATTTTTTGTGACGCTTGCTTTGTTGCTTCCTTTAGTTGCTGTCTTGCGCTTTTTATTATGCGCTGGCGCAGGAAGATTTCTGAAAGCTTGAATATTCGGACGACGTTTTGCCTGAGTAATTAGCTCTACCAATGTATTATTTAATGGCATCATGAAATCTTGATATTTAAACTGCTTCTCACTAATTTGTGTGAGTATCGATTCCCAATGTGCTGTCATATCTGGCAAAGTTGCCATATCGGGTAATACATGGATCAATGCTCTACCTGCTGGCGTTGAATTAATAGTACGCCCTTTCTTTTGCAAGAAACCGCGTTTAAACAGTAATTCAATAATACCTGCCCTTGTCGCTTCAGTACCTAATCCATCTGTCGCTCTTAGAATTTTTTTTAATTCTTTGTCTTGGACGAATCGTGCAATGCCTGTCATTGCTGAAAGCAATGTTGCGTCAGTAAAAGGTCTTGGTGGTTGTGTTTGCTTTTCAACAATTTCACCTTTTTCACACAACAGCTCATCACCTTTTTTTACTATAGGCAAGGCAGAACCATCATTTTCCGAATCTTGTTCTTTGGCGCCTAATAATACACGCCAACCTGCTTGAGCTAAAAATCGTGCTTTAGCAATAAATTTGCCATTTTCAATATCAAGTTCAATCACGCATTTACGATAAACGGCATCAGGCATAAATTGCATTAAATATTGGCGAGCAACGAGATAATAGATATTTTTTTCATTTTCATTTAACGAAATATTACCTGTTTTTGCTGTCGGAATAATAGCATGGTGTGCATCTACTTTTTTGTCATCCCAACAACGGTTTTTTTTATCAACATCTAAGGTTTCTTGCGGTAATAGGCTACCATCATGCACACTAATAGCATTAATTACAGCATGACGACCGGCAAAATGCTCATCCGGGAGATAACGACTATCTGAACGAGGATATGTGATTAATTTATGTGTTTCATATAATCGCTGGCAAGTATCTAAGACTTGTTGTGCGCTTAAACCAAAGCGTTTTGCCGCTTCAATTTGTAATGCCGATAGCGAAAACGGTAATGGCGCGACTTCAGATTCTTGTTTATCTTGATAATCCGTCACATTGGCTGGCTTGTTTTTAATTCTATTAACAACATGCTCTGCAAGTTTACGGTTTAATAATCGCCCTTCTTCGTCTTGCCAAGGCTCACAATGTTCACTAGGTTGCCAAATTGCGGTAAAACGTTCATCAGCTGGTGTTATAACATGTGCTCTTACTTCAAAAAAATCTTTGGGAACAAAATTTTCAATTTCTTCATCACGGCGAACGACTAAACCAAGCACAGGTGTTTGCACTCGCCCAACAGATAACACACCTTGATAACCATTACGCTGACCTAAGAGTGTATACGCTCGAGTCATATTTATACCATAAAGCCAGTCAGCTCTTGCTCTTGCTAAAGCAGATACACATAATGGAATAAATTCATGGTTATAACGTAGCTTATCAATAGCACGCGTCACTGCTGCTGGATTTAAGTCATTAATTAAGCAACGACGTGCCTGTTTTCTTTGGTCTTCGCTGATATTTAAATAGTTAAGCACTTCATCAACTAATAACTGCCCTTCACGATCAGGGTCACCTGCGTGGATTCACTTCTTTAGCCTGCTTAAGCAGCGTTTTGATTGTTTCCAACTGCTTTTTTACATCCGCTCGGGGCTTGAGTTGCCATTTTTTCAGGAATAATAGGCAAATCATCTAACGACCAGCGGCGTACCCGCGGGTCGTATGCATCCGGCTCAGCTTGTTCAAGCAAGTGACCAACACACCATGTCACATACTGGTTATCACCACAAAGAATAAAACCATCCCCCCCGTTTATGCGGTTTTGGCAATACATCGGCAATAGCCCGAGCAAGGCTGGGTTTTTCTGCAATAAATAATCTCATTACGTTAGTTAATCACTTCAATCAACGCTTTTCCTGCCACTGGCTCAGTTAACTGACCGATAGAGGTTAGTTCAATATCAAAACGAGCAGCGACATCTTTCACTTGTTGCACAGCCTCAGGTAATACCGCTAATAATAAACCACCTGAAGTTTGTGGATCGCAAAGTAATTTGCGTTGCATCTCAGTCAATTCACCAATCAAGTGTCCGTAGCTTTCGAAATTACGACCGGTCCCTCCTGGCACACAGCCTTGTTCGATATATGACTCGACTTCTGGCAATCTTGGCACTTGTGAAAAATAAATCGTCGCTTGTACGTCGGAGCCATCACAAATTTCGCTCAAATGGCCTAATAAACCGAACCCTGTAACGTCGGTCATTGCGGTAACACCTTCGATATCAGAAAAATCAGCACCGGCTTTGTTCATACGGCACATAATTTCTGTCGCTAAACCTTGGTGTTCTGGTTTTAACAAACCTTTTTTCTCAGCAGTTGTTAACACGCCTATACCTAAAGGTTTTGTTAAAAATAGCTGACATCCTGCTTTAGCTTCGCTGTTTTTCTTTACTTTACTAACAGGGACAACCCCTGTTACAGCAAGACCAAAAATAGGTTCTGGCGCATCAATTGAGTGTCCACCTGCTAATGAAATGCCCGCTTCTTGGCAAGCAGTTCGTCCACCTTCAATGACTTCACGCGCAATTTCAGGTGCTAGTTTATTGATAGGCCAACCTAAAATAGCAATCGCCATAATGGGTTTCCCGCCCATCGCAAAGATATCACTAATCGCATTCGTTGCTGCGATACGCCCGAAATCATAAGGGTTATCAACGATAGGCATAAAGAAATCAGTAGTACTAATAATCCCAGTGCCATTTCCTAAATCATAAACAGCAGCATCATCTTTGGTTTCATTACCCACGAGTAAATGAGGATCATGAAATTTAGCTTGCTCACTGTGCAAAATAGTTTCTAACACTTTCGGCGAGATTTTACAGCCACAACCTGCACCATGACTGTATTGTGTTAAACGAATTGCTTCAGACATAACATGCCATCCTTTTTAAAAATAAGTCACAAAATCAGTTAAATCAGCAGGAGAAACCGTGTTTGGCGCTTTCAAGGCTGGCGTACCTAAATACAGAAAACCCACAATATGGTCATGTTCACCACAGCCAAGACCTTCTCTTACGACAGCATCATGAGTCCAAGAGCCTGAACGCCAAATCCCCCCAAATCCTTGTGCAACAGCCGCCATTTGCATTGCTTGTACACTACAACCGGCTGCAACTATTTGCTCCCATTCAGGTACTTTAGGATGATCTTTCACTTTCGCAATAACAGTGATGATCAGTGGGGCTCGAAAAGGTGCATTCTTTGCTTTTTCTTCAACTTCTGGCCCTAAATTCCCAACAACAGCCGCTTTATGCAGTAATTGGCTAAAACGTGCAATACCTTCATTTTGCATCACAATAAAGTGCCAAGGCTTAAGCGCACCATGATCAGGTGCACGCATACCTGCTTGTAAAATAGTATTGAGGGCTTCACTATCAGGGGCTGGCGTAGTCAGTCGAGAAGCTGAACGGCGGTTCAAAAGCAGTGTTAATGCATCCATTTAATTCTCCTGTCAGCATTTTATTTTAGCAAGATCCCATTCTTATGAGGATGGACAGTTCTTATCAATTCGCAGTATAACAAACTGTTATATTACCACCATCCATAGATTTAGGCGGGGATTTTTCTCAAAATAAGGTGAGCCACGATTTAATCGTGATTTATTGTTCAGAAAATGATTAATATTTGTATGGTGAGGTTAATTAGCTTTTTTAACCGTACATCTCTTTTTTAACTTGACGATTATCTGCCAAATATTAATGTTTTATTAAGTAACATTGTTTAGCTATTTTTACATCCTATAAATATAGACTTAATAAGAGCTTAAACTAAACGTTATCAATAGTGATTTCTTAAAAATCAGTGACAGACATTCAATAAGAGCTATATTAGAATACTCCTTCATTGTTATTGCTATTCTCTCTATTGTTAATAACATTTTTTGTTTTAATGGTATGAGATTATGTGGATGTAGCCTGCTTACCAATAATTCTAGCATGACTGTTTAGGATTAAAATTTAGCTTTACATGATGTGGAGATAATATGAATAAAATTATGGAGTTAATTGGCGCGATATTAAAATTTAGTTGGCAAGCCATTAACTTTATCAGGAAATTAATCTTAAACGTTATTTTCTTTTTCCTTCTCTTTATGGTCATTGGTATTTTCTTAATTACCAAAGAAGCACAAAAACCGGTTGATTATGAGGGTGCCCTTCTTGTTGATCTTAAAGGCGTGATTGTTGATCAAACCGCAACACAAAATCCTTTAGGTGAAGTTGGACGTGAGCTTTTAGGCGTTTCTGGTAGCCAACTTCAAGAGAATTCATTATTTGAAGTCGTTGATACGCTACGCCTTGCCTCTCAAGATCCGAAAATTAAAGGTATGGTGCTCAAACTTGATGAGTTCGCCGGCGCTGATCAACCGTCACTAAATTATATTGGCAAAGCGCTTAATGAATTTAAAAAAACAGGCAAACCTATTTTTGCAGTAAGTGGTTATTATACCCAACCTCAATATTATCTCGCCTCTTATGCGGATAAAGTATATCTCACACCTCAAGGCGCCGTGGGTGTTTATGGTTTTGGCTTCCAAAATCTCTATTACAAAACACTGCTAGAAAACTTAAAAATCAGTACCCATATTTTCCGTGTAGGTACATATAAATCTGCGGTTGAGCCATTAATGCGCAATGATATGTCAGCAGAGTCTCGTGAAGCATCATTACGTTTAGTTAATGCATTATGGTCTACTTATTTAACCCAAGTGGCCGAAAATCGTAGCATTACAAAGGAAGATGTTTTCCCTGGTGCAAAAGAGATGATTGTCCAGCTACGCAATGCAGATGGCAATAACGCAACTTATGCCCTAAATCGTAAATTAGTGGATTCTGTAAGCACCTACGCGCAGTTTGAAACCGATATGACAGAAACCTTCCAGTGGGATAAAGAAAATAATCAATTTAACAATATCAGCATTTATGATTATGCCGATACGTTAACCTCCTCATTGCCAGCAAGTGATGAAGGTAATATTGCCGTAGTGGTTGTTCAAGGTGCCATTATTGATGGTGAAAGTATCCCTGGTTCTGCAGGGGGATTAACTATTGCTAATCAAATTCGTCAAGCACGACTGGATCCTAATATTAAAGCGCTTGTTTTACGCGTAAATAGCCCTGGAGGTAGCGTTTCAGCCTCAGAGCAAATACGCAGTGAAGTGGCCGCTTTTAAACAACAGAAAAAATATGTAGTTGTCTCAATGGGTGGTATGGCTGCATCAGGTGGATATTGGATCTCAACACCAGCAAATAAGATTATTGCTAGCCCTTCAACATTAACGGGTTCTATCGGTATCTTTGGTGTTATTAATACATTTGAAAATAGCTTAGAGTCGATTGGTGTTTATACCGATGGTGTAACAACTTCACCATTAGCCGGATTATCTGTCACTAATAAACTACCTGAAGAATTTGCAGAGCTTTTACAGCTCAATATCGAAAGTGGTTATAAAACATTTCTTAATTTAGTGGCGGAATCACGCAAGAAAACACCTGCTCAAATTGATCGGATTGCTCAAGGCCGTGTATGGGTAGGAATAGATGCAAAAAATGTCGGTTTAGTCGATGAGTTCGGTGATTTTGATGATGCAATTGATACAGTTGCTAAAATGGCAAAAATCGACCAACCGGTTGTTGATTGGATGAAACCTGAATTAAGTCTGTCAGAACAGATTATAATGAGTTTATCCTCTAACGCAAAAGCGCTTATTCCTGATCCTTTACAAGCTTATTTGCCAGCACCTGTTTTAAAAGAAGTTAAAACACAGACAGAGTTTTATCGCAATATGAACGATCCACTCAATCGCTATGCATATTGTTTATCATGTGGTGATATTCAATAATCTGTTTCGTATATACACCTGCTCACTCTGAGTAGGTGTATTTCTCTCTTTCCCTCTTCGTTTATAGCGCAATATTCTAATGAATACTTTTTATTCATTTGCATATAAGTGATTTTTAACACAATGATTTAAAGCAGATATTAGTTAATCTCTATTTTCTTTTTTTAGCATCCTTTCCTTTTTTTATTCTGCAAACTCCCTATAATCAGGTATTTCTCACAGCTTAATAAGAGTGCTTTGTCTGATGCAAAAGAAATCAATCTACGTTGTTTATACTGGCGGTACTATTGGTATGCAACATTCTGAACATGGCTATATTCCTGTATCAGGACATTTACAACGCCAATTAGCTAAAATGCCAGAATTCCATCGTGAAGAGATGCCCGATTTTACAATCAAAGAGCACCTTCCTTTAATTGATTCTTCAAATATCACACCTGAAGACTGGCAATCTATTGCTGACGATATTAATGAAAATTATCATAACTATGACGGATTCGTTATTCTTCATGGTACTGATACCATGGCATTTACGGCCTCAGCACTCTCTTTTATGTTTGAGAATCTTAGCAAACCCATTATTGTCACTGGATCTCAAATTCCTTTAGAAGCCCTACGTTCAGATGGACAAACAAACCTGCTAAATGCACTTTATCTCGCAGCACATCATCCAATTAATGAAGTCGCACTCTTCTTTAATAACACGCTGTATCGCGGTAACCGCACAGTAAAAGCACATGCAGATGGTTTTAATGCGTTTGCATCGCCGAATAGCGCCCCTCTTTTAGAAGCTGGGATTAATATTAAGCAATTTAAAATTAATTCATTTCCAAAAGGAAAAGGTAAATTTGTTGCGCATAATATTACACCTCAACCTATCGGTGTTGTCACAATTTATCCAGGCCTTTCAGATGAGATCGTTAAAAATATTCTGATGCAACCAGTGAAAGCATTAATATTACGTTCTTATGGCGTAGGTAATGCACCATCTCACCCTGCTTTACTTTCTACACTGCGCGAAGCAACAGAGCGTGGCATTGTGGTTATCAATCTTACACAATGTATTTCTGGTCGAGTGAATATGGAAGGTTATGCAACAGGTCAAGCCTTAGCTGAAGTCGGCGTTATTAGTGGTTATGATATGACATTTGAGGCAACATTAACTAAACTGCATTATCTCCTTAGCCAACAATATGATTACACTGAAATTTGTCGCTTAATGCAACAAAACCTTCGCGGTGAAATGACATTAAATGATAACGACTAAGCTTAATAAAAGGGCAAACTTAGTGAAAAACTCTGCGCTATTACTGGTTGATATACAAAATGATTTTTGTACAGGGGGGGCTTTAGCTGTTAACGAGAGTGAGATGGTTATTCAAATAGCCAATCAGCTCATTAATGGTTTCAAGCAAACTAAAAGCCCGATAATTGCAAGTTTAGATTGGCATCCAGCCGATCATCTCAGCTTTGCTAAAAATTCAGGCACCGTTGTAGGCGAAATTGGGAAACTGAACGGATTACCCCAAGTTTGGTGGCCTGTGCATTGCGTGCAAAACTCTCACGGCGCTACATTTCACCCTGAGCTCAATCACACATTAATTAATCACATTATTTACAAAGGCCAAAACCGCCTTATTGACAGCTATAGTGCCTTTTTTGATAACGACCATGAATATCAAACTGGCTTACATACCCTTTTGCAAACGCTTAATATAAAACATCTTTATATTCTTGGTATTGCTACTGATTACTGCGTTAAATTTACAGTGCTGGATGCTTTACAGCTAGGTTATCAAGTATCTGTTATTACTGACGGTTGCCGTGGTGTCAATATTCAAGATAACGACAGCCAAGTAGCGCTAGAAGAGATGCAAGCGAAGGGAGCGACATTAATAGATTCAGCACTTTGGTTTAATCGTAACAATCAATAAATTTATGGTTTTTACGACCACTTTTTTACAATGACAAAGCAAAAAAGTGGCGATTATTAATTATTATCATTAATAAATGACCACTTTGGTTATCAACCCAATTCTCCAATTACTATCAGCATTAATCATCATCCATTGGGGTTAATGTGGCTAAGCGCTCAGTTTGAAATTGGGCTTTTAATTCCTGCTTACTTTTCATCGTAATTTGCCCATTGGTTCCCACGGTCATATGTTCAGGTGTGTGGTTATTTTTTGCCTGCCATAATAAAACGATCTGCATGCAATGCTCTTTTTGTTCATCTGTCAATGCCACGCCGTCAGGCCATTTGCCTAATTCAACTGCTGTTGAAATACGCTGATAAATTTCAGGGGTTACCATCGAAATAAGTTCATTAACTTCCATTGATTACTCCATAAGCTAAATAATTACTTAAAATAGCTGAATCGTTTTTTCACTTGTTATTATTTTGTTAACTTAATGATTATTAACCTTTCTGCTCTTCACCCGTCTCACTGTTCGTAAATGACAGTGAAGCAGAATTAACACAATAGCGCTCTCCTGTAGGGGCTGGGCCATCATTAAAAACATGACCTAAATGTGCATCACATTGCTGACAACGTATTTCCGTTCTTTTCATATTATGAGAAAAATCATCAAGATAGCGTATTGCATCACTATTAACGGGTTGGTAAAAACTCGGCCAGCCACATCCTGCATCAAATTTTGTATCTGAATAAAATAAGGGAGCAGAACAACATAAACAGTGATAAATCCCTGTTTGACGATTATGTAATAACTTACCACTAAACGGAGGTTCTGTGCCGTGTTGTTGCGTCACATAACGTTGCATTTCATTGAGTGTTGATAAATCAAGGTGATTGTTATTGCTTGAAATATTCACTTTCTTTTCATTATCTGTCATAGGGACCTCGATCTCAGAAAAATGCTTTTTAAAACAACAGTGAATGATAACAAAGATTTAACAACAAATCTGGAAAATATAGTCTAAAATCAACAAGAGTAATCTTTAGTTTTTGAAATGTGATGAATTTCACATAACGGAGCAAAGGTAACTTCATTTATCGGCATTGATCCCGATAATACACAGCGTAACATTTAGCTAAAACGACCATTCTTTAAGCGAAAAGTGTTTTTTTAATTGATTTTTTGCAATTATTGACACGATTCCGCTTGACGATTGGCGCGGGTTTTGGTAACTTTAGAAGCAACTTTTTAATTCACTAAATTAAAGCTGGTGGAATACATATGACTATCAAAGTAGGTATTAATGGTTTTGGTCGTATCGGCCGCATCGTTTTCCGTGCTGCTCAAGAACGTTCAGATATCGAAATCGTAGGTATTAACGATCTGTTAGACGCAGACTACATGGCATACATGCTGAAATACGATTCAACTCATGGCCGTTTCAACGGTACTGTTGAAGTAAAAGATGGCCACCTCGTTGTTAATGGTAAAACCATCCGCGTAACTTCAGAAAGAGATCCAGCAAATCTGAAATGGAACGAAGTCGGTGCTGACGTTGTTGCAGAAGCAACTGGCCTATTCTTAACTGACGAAACTGCTCGTAAACACATCCAAGCTGGCGCGAAAAAAGTTGTTCTGACTGGTCCTTCAAAAGACAGCACTCCTATGTTCGTAATGGGCGTAAACCATAAATCATACGCAGGCCAAGATATCGTTTCTAACGCATCTTGTACTACTAACTGCTTAGCGCCTTTAGCTAAAGTTATCAACGACAACTTCGGTATCGTTGAAGGTCTGATGACTACTGTTCACGCAACAACTGCAACTCAACGTACTGTTGACGGTCCTTCTGCAAAAGACTGGCGTGGTGGTCGTGGTGCTTCTCAAAACATCATCCCATCATCAACTGGTGCTGCTAAAGCTGTAGGTAAAGTTATTCCTGAACTGAACGGCAAACTGACTGGTATGTCTTTCCGTGTTCCTACTCCTAACGTTTCTGTTGTTGACCTGACTGCACGTCTGGAAAAACCAGCATCTTACGCACAAATCTGTGATGCTATCAAAGCAGCAGCTGAAGGCGAACTGAAAGGCGTTCTGGGTTACACTGAAGATGCAGTTGTTTCAACTGACTTCAATGGCGAAGTTCTGACTTCAGTATTTGATGCTAAAGCTGGTATCGCACTGAACGACAACTTTGTTAAATTAGTAGCTTGGTACGATAACGAAGTTGGTTATTCAAACAAAGTTCTGGATCTGATTTCTCATATCTCTAAATAATTAGAGCCTAGAAAATCAAGATATTGCTTAGAGCCACCTTTGGGTGGCTCTTTTATTTTTTAGCCAGTCAGTTTATTGTATTGAAATAGTCAGTGACATAAGGTCATAAGATAATGAATGAGAAAATATTTTCTTTGCCGATTATTGAACAAATATCACCTTACTTAAGTCGTCGTCAATTAGGCGAGCTTCCTATCCTTGTTATTTCGCATCCTAAAGTACGCGCTGCTATCAGCCTTCAAGGCGCACATTTAATTGCTTGGCAACCCGCACAAGAACATCCTGTCTTTTGGGTAAGCGACGCGTCTCTTTTCACTCCCGGTATTGCAATTCGAGGTGGCGTTCCTATTTGCTGGCCTTGGTTTGCTTCAGCAGGTACACCGAGTCATGGATTTGCACGTATTCTGCCTTGGGAATTTAGCGCACACACAGAACAAGATGATGGTGTGCTCATTACAATGACCCTCAAAGAGAGCCAACAAACACAAAAATATTGGCCTCACCCGTTCACCGTTATTGCGCGTTTTAAATTAGGCGCCACTTGCGAGATAGAATTAGAATCTTATGGTGATTATGAAGCGACAGCCGCCCTTCACTCTTATTTTAATGTAAGTGATATTGATAATGTCTCTGTCACTGGCTTAGGAGGCCACTACATTGACACGGTAGCGGACAACGAAGTTTATACTGATGAAACCGCATTGCGCTTTAATGGACGCACTGACAGGCTTTACACAGAGCCTGGCGATTTCAATCTTATTCGTGACGATGGTTGGGAGCGCACAATTGAGGTTCATCATTATCACCATAGTGATGTGGTATGTTGGAATCCAGGTGCAGAACTCGCCAGCTCAATGAAAGATATGAGCGCTGGTGGGTATCGCAAAATGGCTTGTGTAGAAACCGCTCGCATCCACCAACCATTAAAACCAGATAATGTTCATCCTGGTCGTTTATCGATGGTGGTACGGGTTCGTAAGAATATTGCTGAAAAATAAATATTGCTCGCATATTACACAAATAAAAAAAAGCTTCGAGGTTAAATCGAAGCTTTTTTTATTTGATAGTCTATTTAATATTAACTGCGTTAAACATACTTTAATTAGAATGTATAAGTTACACCTGTCCATACAATCGCAGTGACAGACTTATTCACCATTGGGCTATCTTTCACTTCGCTTGGTAAGTGGTCAACTCGCCCCATCGCAAAGAAGTTCCATTTTTCGGTAAATTTGTAGTTAGCAGAAACCTCAACATAAGGTCTCCAACTATCATTCGGACGGTACTCAGCTAAACCGCTACGTTGCGATTCTGCATGGGTAATACCATAAGCATAACGGTTTTGCTTTTTGTTCTCCCACACAACACCCGCCCCAGGTTGAAAAGACCAATTACCTAATTCGAAAGGATATAAATAGGCTGCATCAGCGATAATACCGTTACTTTTACCCAGCATATCACCCGACACAATCGCTCTTAAGCTACCCCATGATTCATGATGTTTATAAGTAAAGCCTCCCATCATAGTATCACGACGACGATTCAATTTTTTCATTTGTTCGTCATCACTATCACTTGGCTTATAGGCTTGAGGATAATAGTGTAAATCAACAGAAAGTTGGTCTTTAGGGGTATTCCACAAGTAATATCCTGCGGCTAATGTCGCAAAATAAAAATTTTCTGATTGGTAGTTAACTTGTGGCACTGGTAATAAATAATCTTTTGATTTTGCCCCTTTATAAGGCGTAATTTGCGCTAAGACTGAACCACCAAGTGACCATTCTCCAGCGAATGCTACTGGTGTACTAAGTCCTGCAATAACGGCTAAAGAAATGATAATCTTCTTATTACTCACGATAATTTTCCATATTGTCATTAATAAAGTAGCAACCAAAAACCTATTTCAGTCACAATTAACTAAACTTGTATTATTTTACCTATAATCATTTTAGTTTTGCATTAAATGTGTAGCAATCAACGCTTGCCCTAATGCAATACCACCATCTCCAACGGGTAATATCATAGGGATAAGTACTTTTTTATTATTTAATTTTTTCTTAAACAGATGTTTGAGTAATGTGTTATTTAACACACCTCCCGTAAGTACAATGGTATCAATCTGATGTTCATCAGCATATTGCAATGCAATATTGCCCAAACTTTCAGCTAATAAATAATGAAATAGCCATGCCTTTTCACTGACATTAAGCTTTACATTTTCCCATTGTGACCAAAAAACAGATAGATCGAGCACATTATTTTTTATAGGCATTAAATGCCCATATTGCTTAATAATTTCCGTTTGTTTTTCTTTTTGACACGCTAATGCTGCTGTTTGTAAGTAACATGCGGCTTCACCTTCCCAACTTATTTCTTTAGGTGCTAATCCTAAAGATGCTGAAACCGCATCAAAAAAGCGGCCACAAGAAGACGCTTTTGGTGAATTCAAACCGCGCTCAACTGCTTTACTTAATATTTGCAAATCATGACTAGGTATCAATTGGGTGATAACACTACCTTGCCAATTTTTAGAAAAAGTAGCTAAATGTGCGAACCAGTTTCGCCAAGGTTGAATAGAAGCCAGATCTCCCCCTGGCATTGCAACCGCAGGAAGCCCTCCAATCCGTTGTGATTTTTGGTAATCCACCAACAAACATTCTCCGCCCCATAAAGAGCCATCTTGCCCATAACCTAAACCATCAAGTGCAATACCTACTACAGCACCTTGCTGATGAGTATGTCCATGTTCGGCAAGGCAAGAAACAATATGCGCATGATGGTGAGAAACGTTAATAACAGGGATATTTTGCGCTTGAGCGAATTGTTTACCTAACTGATGACTAACGTAGTTAGGATGTGCATCTATCGCAATGGCTTTGGGTGTAAAGCGATAAATTTGCTGGAAAAGATCTAATGATTTTATCAGTTGTTGTCGCACACTTAAATCATCAAGATCCCCTAAATGGGGTCCCATAATGGCTTGGTGCTGACGTAATAAACAAAATACATTTTTAAGATCGCCTCCCATTGCAAGTACCGAGGGTTGTGACTCAAAACCATCAGGTAACGAAATCGCATCAGGAACATAGCCTCGGGAACGGCGGATCATAACACTCTGTTTATCTTCAATACGCACTAATGAATCATCAGCTCGCTGTATAATCTCTCTATTATGCATCAAGAACAAATCTGCGATATCACGCAATTGCATTAAGGCCTCTTCGTTACTTAATGCGGGGGTGTGACCCGATGCATTTCCTGATGTCATCACAAGCGGAATATGCGTACCACGCGCTAATAGGTGTTGCAATGGGTTTGCTGGTAACATTACACCTATTTCAGACAAGCCTGGAGCAATAAGCTCACTCAATTGAGGTGCAACTGTTTTCGGAACTAACACAATCGGTGCAGCAGTGCTTTGTAGTGCTTTAATTGCAGCTAAACGAAAATGCAGATCATGCTTATCTTCTTTAATTTGCTCAATATCCGTTATCATCACTGCTAATGGCTTAGCAGGTCGATATTTACGTTTTCGTAATAATGCAACGCTCTCATTATTACGTGCATCACACACTAAATGAAAACCACCAATGCCTTTAACTGCAACAATTTTTCCAGCGAGTAGCGCTTCACAAACTTGAGCTAATGCATGCTCTTTTATTGCTAGTTCATCACCAAGATTATTCGCAAGCCAGATATGAGGGCCACAAACAGGACATGCGTTAGGCTGAGCATGAAACCGTCTATCCGCGGGATCTTCATACTCATGTTGACATTCTGGACAGAATGGAAATTCAGACATTGAGGTAAATGGCCTATCATAAGGCATTTTTTTTATAATAGTGAAACGGGGACCACAGTGTGTGCAGTTAATAAAAGGATAGTGATAACGACGGTTTTGAGGATCAAACAATTCATCAATACACGCTTGGCAAGTCGTGGCATCAGGTACCACTTGTGTATCCATTTCACCGCCACCGCTTTTTACAATAATAAAATCTGTCGGTATTTGTTCCCATTGATAGGGTGATTCTTCTATACGTTCAATGCGTGCCAATGGGGGACATTCTGCTTGTAGTGCTTCGATAAACAGTGCGTTTTTAGGTGAAGAGGTTAAATGTACCAATACACCTAAACTATCATTACTCACTTGCCCTAATAAACCAAAGCGGTGTGCTAATTGCCAAACAAATGGACGAAAGCCAACGCCTTGAACCTTACCTTTCACACGCAATGCAATGCCGTTACTCATAGGATCACCAAATCAAAATAAATTTAAGCTTATTCTAGTTTAGTGATTATCAACAACTTTCATTTAGATCAGAAAAAGTGGAATTAGGTAGATTTATCATCACTTCAACAGCGACTCGAGGAGCGACAGCACACAGTAACTCATAACCAATAGTGCCACATGCCGTTGCAACATCGTCAACAGGCAGTTGCTCTCCCCATAACTCAACTGGGCTACCATAATTAACATCATGTAAATCCGTAATATCAACAGTTAACATATCCATCGAAATACGTCCCACCAATTGTGTTTTATGTCCATTAACAATAACCGGTGTGCCATCTGGCGCATGTCTTGGATAACCATCGGCATAACCACAGGCAACAACCCCTATTCGCATATCACGTTCAGCGGTATATCGGCTGCCATAGCCTATCTGCTCACCTTTTTTCACTTGTTGAATTGCCAAGATTTCACTATTAAATGTCATTACTGGCTGTAAATTAAAATCAGCAATATCTAACCAAACACCTGACGGCGAAACACCATATAAAATAATGCCTGGACGCACCCAATCTTGATATGTTTCAGGGTTAAATAGCGTTGCTGCCGAATTTGCTAAGCATCGGGGTAATTCATCTATCATAGCTTGATTAATTACCGCTTTTTGCGCGTCCATATTCAGCCCTGTATCTGCATTAGCAAAATGCGACATTTGGATAATAGAGCCAATATTTTTAATACTCTTTGCACGAACAATAGCTTCTTTATAAGCATCTGGTCGATAACCTAGCCGATTCATTCCACTATTCAGTTTAAGATAGATATTAACGGGGCGTTCTAATTGTGCCTTTTCTATGGCATCAAATTGCCAATCTGAGTGAATCGTTGCCGTTAGAGAATAACGATCTAATAAATAAACGTCTTCTGGCTTAAAAAAACCTTCAAGTAAAAGAATAGGGCCGACCCACCCTTGCTCTCTTAGCATTATGGCTTTGTCTAATTCAATTAATGCAAAGCCATCGGTATGACTTAATGCTGGCCAAACACAGGATAATCCATGTCCATAAGCATCTGCTTTTACAACAGACCACACCTTACTGCCTTTTACTCTCTCTTTAATAACAGACAGATTATGGCTTAATGCATCGAGGTTAATGGTTACTTTTGCTGGTCTGGACATGTTTTTTCCTCAATTAGTAAGCTGCATCAAGTTTTTGCCCAGGTAAGAGCAATTTAGTATTAAAGCCATCGATATACCGAAATACCGAAAGATCATCAGCGGCAATGGCAGGTTTATTTCCTGAAAATTAAATCAGCCAATAATTGTCCGGAGCCACATGCCATTGTCCAACCTAATGTGCCATGCCCCGTATTTAAAGATAAATTACGATAAGCCGTTGGCCCGACAATAGGCGTACCATCTGGTGTCATAGGTCTTAGTCCTGTCCAGAATGTGGCTTTCTCTATATCCCCCCCCACCTTGATAGAGATCTTGTACAACCATTTTTAATGTTTCACAGCGTGATTTTAAAACATTCAAATTAAAACCGACGACTTCAGCCATTCCGCCGACACGAATTCGTTCATCAAAACGCGTCACTGCAATTTTATAGGTTTCATCTAGAATAGTTGATGTGGGTGCTCTTGAAGCATCAATAATCGGCATCGTGAGTGAATAACCTTTAAGCGGATAAACAGGAATGGCAACTTTATTTCTCAAAAATTCTGTTGAGTAAGAGCCCATTGCAACAACATAGTGATCTGCAGTGAGTAATCCATCGTGACATTGAACGCCCGCTACTTTATCACCATCGAATAACAAATGTTTGATTTCTTTATTAAATAAGAATGTCACACCGGCATCTTCTGCCATTTTAGCGAGCTTTTTCGTAAAAATTTGGCAATCACCTGTTTCATCGTTCGGCAAACGCAAACCACCCGTAAGTTTATGGCTCACATGCTCTAGTGCAGGCTCTGCTAATTTAAGTTGATCCGCCGTCAATAATTCGTAAGCAAACACCTTCTTGTTTTAAGACAGCAATATCATTGGCTGCATTATCAAATTGTTTTTGATCACGGAAAAGTTGAAGAGTCCCGCCTTGGCGCCCTTCATACTCAATTCCTGTATCTTGACGCAACTGACGGATGCAATCACGGCTATATTCAGCAATACGCACCATGCGACTTTTATTCATAGTGTAATGTGATGCATCACAATTACGTAACATTTGCCACATCCAACGCAATTGGAAAAGTGAACCGTCCGGTTTAATGGCTAAGGGAGCATGCTTTTGAAACATCCATTTTATCGCTTTTATCGGAATGCCTGGTGCTCCCCAAGGAGTTGCATACCCTGGAGATATTTGACCAGCATTGCCAGCACTTGTTTCTTCTGCCGCACTACTTTGTCTATCAACAACAATGACTTCATGACCTTGTTGCACAAGATACCACGCACTGGTTACACCAATAACGCCGCCACCTAAGATAATTACTTTCATGGCAAGACTCCAATAATTTACATTGATATAACATAAGAATAATATTCCATACACAAAAAGCCAATATAGAATAATCATCTAGACTAATAAAAAAGCAAATTTTAGAGTTAAGTCACATTTAGCTATTATTAAGTAAGTAATTTTTAATAAGTATTATTAAATTAACAATTAAAATCAATACGATACGTTTTTATCGATAAATTATAAAAATATTGATAAATAAATTAATTTACTTTGAAGAGAATTTAATCTGTAAAGGATGGGAATATAAAATTTATAAAAACCTAAATACAAATCGAATTGTAGATTATAATTTTTTAATTAACTCACTTTGGTAACTCTTTTTACTAAAATTAACCTATTTAAAGCATTGCCTAAAAAATGAAACATTGTTCTTTTTAACCACATAAAAAAACCAGTATCACAACTCAATGAGGATACTGGTCTTTTCTATTCTGAAAAAACAGTAAAAATTAGCGTTTAACTTCTTCCAAATCACTTGGGAGTGGTGATTGTAAACTTTGCCAAATAATCCCACTGTCTTTACCATATTGACGAACACATTCCATTACATGTTCAACATCTTTTTGTTCACACAACGTGGCAAGTCTTTTATAGAATGCTAATGCAAGCTCTTTAGCTTGGATATTTGAAAAATAGTAACGGCCAACACGCGTATACAAACCTTTCAAACCATTTAAGATAAGACCATAAATCGGATTTCCTGAAGCGAAAGCTAAACCACGAAAAATGTTGTAATCCAACTCACTAAACTCATCAGCACTATTTTCTGTTGTTAGCTGATGATTTAAAACCTCGATACATTTTTCAGGGTTACTTCTGAATGCAGTACGGATAAAAATAGCTGAAATATTAGTTCGTACTGCTAATAAATTATCAATGAGTTGCGGTACTCGATCGTGATCGAGACGTGCCACGGTTTCAAGAATATTAAGGCCTGATGTTTCCCAGAAATTGTTTACTTTCGTTGGCTTTCCATGTTGAATCGTTAACCATCCATCACGAGCAAGGCGTTGTAATACTTCTCTTAATGTAGTTCTTGTTACACCTATTAATTCAGATAGTTCACGTTCTGCTGGTAAAATAGAACCAGGAGGAAAACGATTATTCCAGATGCTTTCAACAATATACTCTTCCGCAAAACCTGCGGGGCTTTGAGCCTTAATAACCATATTTTTATTTCTTCCGTAGCGATTTTTCTGCTAATAATGAAAAAGATAATATCAGAATGCGTAATTTTGATATAGCTCAACCATCATTAAATAGTGAGTGGCATCATAAAACCTGATGCAGTTTTATCAATTTATTATTACTAACACGCTTAATTTCACAGCAATTAACGCGTACTATGGTTAGATCGCGCATGATAGCGCTTAAAATCTCTGTTTGGAGGATGAGAAACCTAATGGATATGAGTATAAGACAAGCATTACTAAAGAACTTTATGGGAAATTCTCCCGATTGGTATAAGCTTGCTATTCTTACTTTTTTAATTATCAACCCACTGATTTTTTTCTTTGTTGACCCTTTTGTCGCCGGTTGGCTATTAGTTGTAGAATTTATTTTTACACTAGCTATGGCGTTAAAGTGTTACCCATTACAACCCGGAGGATTACTTGCCATTGAGGCCGTCATTATTGGAATGACTAGCCCAAAAACAAATTGGTCATGAAATTGCCAACAACCTTGAAGTTATTTTACTTCTGGTCTTTATGGTTGCGGGTATTTATTTTATGAAACAATTATTGCTTTTTGCTTTTACCAAATTGCTTTTATCCATTCGTTCTAAACGAATATTGTCTATCGCCTTTTGCTTTGCAAGTGCATTTTTATCTGCCTTTTTAGATGCTTTAACCGTTATCGCTGTTGTGATCAGTGTTTCTCTCGGTTTTTACTCTATTTATCATAATTTTGCTTCTAACCAAGCAGGAACAGAGCTAAATAATGATGGATTTATTGATACCGCAGAGAAAAAACAAACATTAGAACAATTCCGTGCCTTTTTACGTAGCTTAATGATGCATGCTGGTGTAGGTACTGCATTAGGTGGCGTAATGACCATGGTAGGTGAACCCCAAAACCTGATTATTGCAAAACATTTAGAGTGGGATTTTGTGACCTTCTTTATTCGAATGTCACCTGTCACTATTCCTGTTTTCTTTGCAGGTCTTGCTGTGTGCTATTTAGTAGAGCGCTTTAAGCTTTTTGGTTATGGTGCTGAACTACCTGATTTAGTTCGTAAAGTTCTAACCGAGTATGATAAGAAAAACAGTAAAAAACGCACTTCTCAAGAAAAAGCACAACTGATGGTTCAAGCACTAATTGGGATCTGGTTAATTGTTGCTTTAGCATTTCATTTAGCAGAAGTCGGTATTATCGGTTTATCTGTTATCATTCTTGCAACAGCATTTTGTGGTATTACAGAAGAACATGCGCTCGGTAAAGCATTTGAAGAAGCATTACCGTTCACTGCATTATTGACAGTATTCTTTTCCATTGTCGCCGTCATTATTGACCAACAATTATTCGGTCCAATTATTCAGTTTGTTCTCCAAGCTTCAGAGTCCTCACAACTCTCACTCTTCTATCTATTTAATGGTCTATTGTCTGCCATTTCAGATAACGTGTTTGTCGGTACGGTTTATATCAGTGAAGCCTTAACGGCATTACAAGATGGACTAATTAGTCAATCACAATATGAACATATTGGTGTTGCTATTAATACAGGGACAAACTTACCTTCTGTCGCCACACCAAATGGCCAAGCTGCATTCTTATTTTTATTAACCTCCGCATTATCTCCACTTATCCGTTTATCCTATGGACGAATGGTGGTAATGGCACTGCCATATACTATCGTAATGACATTATTTGGTTTGCTGGCGGTTGAGTTCTGGCTTGTTCCTGCAACACATTGGTTTTATGAAATAGGCTTAGTTGCTATTCCATAACAATAATTCTACAGTTACACCACATAAATAGGACTTTTATCAAGTAAAAGTCCTATTTTTTTCATTAAAAAAAGGTTGAATGTAAATATTTGTGAAATAAAAGGTTTTAACTTTTTTTGCGCTTGATTTTTGGGCAAAATAGGCACTTATTTTACTATTTAAATGGACATTATTATGCTGACTGCTCTTCGTCACTGGTCACAACGCCGTTTTTCATGGCTATTGCTTGCATTAACTGCAATAGGCCTTGAAGGTGCCGCATTGTATTTTCAGTACGGAATGGAATTAATGCCTTGTGTGATGTGCGTCTATCAACGCATCGCAGTATTAGGAATATTAGTTGCCGCACTCATTGGTGCAAGCGCACCTAAAATGACACTCATGCGTATGGCAGGTAGTTTTTTATGGCTTTACTCAGCTTACCGGGGTATTGAACTGGCTTGGGAGCATACGCAACTTATTCTTAATCCATCACCTTTTGCAACATGTGATTTTTTTGTCACATTACCTTCTTGGTTTGCATTACAAAATTGGTTTCCTTCCATATTCCAAGCAACAGGTGACTGCTCTGTCAGCCAATGGCAATTCTTAACATTAGAAATGCCTCAGTGGATGCTGATTATTTTCTCTGCTTACTTTGTTGTGGGTTTATTGGTCTTAATGAGCCAAATCACAAGTTCTTTTAAATCAAAAGAATAAATAAATGGCCCTTAACGTTTTGCTAAGGGCCATTTATTGTTGAAAATAAGACTTAAGCTATAGTCTTATCCTGGGATACAAACACCGTCAATTAAAGCCTGTTCACTGCAACGCTTACCATTAGCAAACTGACACACGGGTGTCTGCCCACCATGTAACTCATAGTTTAAAGACGGTACTCCACCAGAAAAGACACACGTTGCTTTAGCCGATTCATCTAAAGGGACACTAAGGCTTGTCGTTGGCATTGCTCTGCTTTTATTCACTGTTTGTGTTGATGAGTATTGTGTCTGGGTTGAACTGTTGCATCCTGCAATAAAAGTAAAGCCAGCCACCATAAAGAGATAACACGTTGTTTTAAATTTTTTTTGCATCAAAGGCACCCTAATCTCTTCCTACTATACCTATTAATGTGAAGCACTTTTTGAGAGTAAGTTTATGACTAAAACACCAGCAATAATCAATCCCATGCCAATAATTGCCGGTAAATCAAGCTTCTGTTGATAGATAAAAACAGCCGCAACAGAAACTGACACTATCCCTAAACCACTCCATATTGCATAAGCAATACCCAATGGCATCACTTTTACCACTTGAGAAAGCGCCCAAAAAGAAAAACAATAACCGATAACGACAATAATTGATGGATATAATCGGCTAAAGCCCTCAGAAGCTTTTAGCATTGTTGTCGCAATCACTTCCGATATGATCGCCAATATTAGGTAAGTTAATCCATTCATTTTTTCGCCTTAATCTTATACAAAGTCAATTTTGTGAATTTTATCACAAGCCATATTGGGGATATTCATTTACAACAAATAAAAAAGGCACCTTTCATGTAAAATAGATGCCTTTCAAAGTGAAAATATTTATTTAGTGTTGGTGAAGCTGATTCTTTTTACGAGGCGCTCCTCCCATAGAAACGCGATAACGACTAAAAATGAAACCACACCAAATAACGGCGAGAATACTTAATATCGTGCCTGCATACCCCACATTTGGCATGCCCGCATGTAAAATAACTTGATTACCAATCAAAGCGCCTGCACCAATACCAATATTAAAAATACCGGAATAAATAGACATCGCAATATCTGTTGCATCTGGCGCTAAATCGATCACTTTAACTTGCATACCAAGACCAATGCACATAAAACCAATCCCCCAAAATATAATCAACACAATAAATGTCGTTAAATTTTGGCTACTTACCATCAATAAACTTAAGCAAGCAGTTAGTAAAATTAGAGCAAAAAATAAAAATGAAGTTGGCATCTTGGCACTGTAACGACTAAACAGCACACTACCGATAATGCCAGCGCCACCAAAAATAAGTAAAACTAACGTCGCAAAGTTTTGATCTAATTTTGCGATATCAATGACAAAAGGCTCGATATAACTATAAGCCGTAAAATGCGCCGTAACGGCAATGACCGTTAATAAGAAAATCCCCATTAATGGTCCACGTCTTAATAAGACAGGCACACTTTTTAATGATCCTGAATGCTCGCTCGGTAATAACGGCAAATAGCGCATTA
Source organism: Proteus vulgaris (assembly GCA_901472505.1). Lineage (NCBI taxonomy): Bacteria > Pseudomonadati > Pseudomonadota > Gammaproteobacteria > Enterobacterales > Morganellaceae > Proteus > Proteus vulgaris. The sequence continues at coordinate 3,360,457 of LR590468.1, read as the reverse complement.
GCGCAAACATAGTAATTAAAGCTAAAGCACCAATACCCATAAATGTTGCACGCCATCCTAACCATTGCCCAACAACTCGCCCAATAGGTAGACCAAGAACGGTCGCTAATGCAGTTCCTGTTGCTAATAAACCGAGTGCTTGTGCTCGTTTACCAGGAGGCGCCACTCTAATTGCCAATGAGGCAGTAATAGACCAAAAAACCGCATGAGAAAAAGCAACACCTATGCGCCCTGCTATCAGCGATTTAAAATTCCATGCAATACCTGACAAAATATGACTTAAAATAAAAAGAATAAATAAGATAATAAGTAACTTACGGCGTTCAACTTTACTTGTCATTATCATTAAGGGCAATGACATTAAGGCGACCACCCAAGCATATATTGTGATCATTAAACCTGTTTGAGCCGGGAGCATTCCAAAGCTTTCAGAAATATCACTTAACAGAGCAACAGGAACAAATTCTGTTGTATTAAAAACGAAAGCTGCAAACGACAATATTATAACCCTGATCCACGCTGTTTGGCGACTTACTTCGTTTATGTTTGGTGCTACGATATTCATAATTAGTCAATGTTTTCTTAAATAATATTGATGTATATATCATTACTTTATAATATAAGCTTCCATATGACTCGCTTTGTACACTTACCTTAAAAAGGTTTTACTTTATTGATAATAAAAAATGGCATAATACAAAAATGCATTTTGTTAAAAACAAAAAATAAACCAAATTATGACTAAACTTCATAGCTAAAGCGAATCAGCTATCAATTTTAGCATATTCATCTCATAACTTTAAATCCCTAACGCAACTTCTTTTTAACGTTAACATAATCTAAGCATAGTAAGATTACAGATATAAATAGCATATTCTCAGTCTACTTAGAATAATAAAAATAAACGATTATGAGTGAAAATCCACAGTATATTCATTGGATTATGATAAGAAATATTAATTTATTTATTAAAAACATTCTTATATTGGGATAACAAACGAATAAAAACAGGAAGGATATATCAATTACTGGCTTAAATTATCAATAACTTGAATTGCTTGCTTACAAGCAATGTTTCTTGTAGATGATGTTGATTTATCAAAAGCATTTTTAATGGTAGAAATTTGCTCAACAGCTGAGCGAGGTAAAATTAAACTTCCATTAGAAAGCCCACTTTCAACCTCATTTAACTTCTGAGCTAATTGCTGACAACTACCATTATTCTCTTTTGACCTATAGACAGCCATAAATGTATCGCGCTTTGCCTCTACAGTAGAAATAGTTTCACTCATTTTTGATGATGAACTTTCAATTACTTCACGCCCTTTATTCCAAATTTCAGCCGTCGTTTCTTTAAAGACAGACACCATTAAAATTGCAATAAAAATAGCCAGCATGATTGTCAGTGATAAAAGCCCTCCTGCAATAATAAATACCTGTTTCATCTTTAACCCCGCATATTAGTTATCTCTGTTTTTAATATATATAGTTTAAATAAATCAGGTTCAATCTGGATTACGATTCTTTTTATTTTTTACATTTTATTACGGAGGTATACAGTTCTAATTATTCTTATTTTATTTTTATAAAAATAAGCACCTAGTCGTAGGTGCTATTAATCAATATATAAAATTATCTTGATAAAAATCATTTTTTAGAGCAACACGCAATATAATTTAAATTATGGCGATTTTCTCTAAAAAAACGAAACATAGATAAAAATCGTTGCCTATTTTGTTTGTTCTTCAACCCATTTTTAATTATTTTTGCTGTTCTAAATAACCCTTCATCATGAATTAAACCTATAGGTGACATTAAGCTCATATTGCCTGATTTTATTTTTACTTCTAAAAATCCAGTAGTAATAAACAAGTCATGCCATTCTTGCTTAAACATAGGAGCTACGTTCGATTTTACTACCCCAATTAAATCGTCTTTATCTACATCATTATTTATTTTCATAATATCATGTGTTAATAACAGGCCACCCGGTTTTAAAACACGATAATACTCTTTTACTAATTTAGCTTTGGCTTTATCCGCATACATTGTCAACATGGCCTCATTTAAAACCACATCAAAACTATTGTCAGGAAAAGGGAGAGATAATGCATTGGCTTTTGTTAACTGAATTAAATGTGATAACTGTGCACTCTCAACATTATGTTGTGCATTAGCTAACGCTTTTTCATCCATATCAACAGCAATAATATGACAACCATATTTTTGTGCAATTTCGATTGACGTTGTCGCCATATTGCAAGCAATCTCTAAAACTTGGCTTGAAGAGGTAAAATGCCCATTATTAATTAACCAATCAGATGCCTCAACACCACCTGGCCTTAAGCGCGTTTTCCCTAAACTGGCTAAAAAAGTATGTCCTGCTTTTGGCTGTTCTTGAGATAAAGTTTGTGTTGTTGTTTGAGTTTCCATATCGCCACCTATAAAGTTGCATCAATAATGCAACTTTATAGTAAAAAACATTTGATGGGAATAGTTATCATTACTTTTTCTATTTTTATAAAGAAAATCTTAAAGTACACAACAAATAAATTTTAAATTTTGCTATAAAACTAATTAAGATAGAATGACTTAATCAAAACACTCTGCAATTATGTCATTAAAAGTAAAGAATATTAAACTTTATATAACAACATTGACCTTCCCCTAAGGGGAATCTTTAAAGTAATAACAATTTCACAATAAATCCAAGGAAACTGTTATGAAAAAAATTTTACCTGCTGCGGTTATTTTAATGAGTACTATCTCTTTTGGTGCAATGGCAAACAATACACATATGAACATGAATATGGATACATCGCATAATAGTTCACCAATGCAGAAAGAACTCAATGATTCCATGAATAAAATGCATGCTGATATGGCAAAAGGAATGAACACTGATAATGCAGATGTTGCTTTTGCTGATGGAATGATTGCCCACCATTTAGGCGCTATTGATATGGCTAAAATTGAATTGAAATACGGTACAGATCCTGAAATGCGCAAGCTAGCTCAAGCCATTATTGATGCTCAAGGGCCAGAAATTGAACAAATGCAAAAATGGTTAGAAAAAAATAAAGCTCATCAACAATAGATTGATATCGGCTGTGATTTTTTGTAGCACAGCCTATCTCATTTTTAATATTTCCTGCAAAATTTCTTATCCAAGATAAATCAATTAATTGTCTAATATTCGTCTCATACATTATAATTTTATTACTAAAGTAATATTTTCCTTTTCCCCAGTATGGAGTCTGCATGAATAATAGAGAAAACATGGCGTTATTAAACCAAAAACTTGCCATGCTAATTGCAAAATGGACTCACAATACGCATTATTTTGATACTCAAATCCCAGGATTGGCATTAACACACTGGCGTTCTCCCACACCTATTACCAGTCATACACATAAATCAGGCATATGCTTAATTGCTCAAGGTGAAAAAAGAGTAATTTTAGGAGAAGAAAGCTTTATTTATGACGCCAACCATTTTTTAATTTCTTCCATTGAACTTCCTGTTATGGCGAATATTATGAAAGCCAGCAAGGATAAGCCTTTTTTAGGGCTAGTTATGGAATTAGATCTACAAGAAATATCTCAACTGATCGTCGATAGTGGGCTAATATTTAATTTAAACTCAAATGCTCAAAAAGGAATTGCCGTCGGTGAATTATCAGAACCTTTATTAAATGCATTTATTCGATTGCTTACACTTCTTGATGAGCCTGATAGTATTAAAATTCTTGCTCCAGGCATAAAACGTGAGATTTTTTATCGCTTGCTGATCACTGAGCAAGGTGAGCGTTTAAATCAAATCGTTACAGCGGGTAGTCATAGCCATCAAATATCAAAAGCGGTTGATTGGTTAAAAAACAACTTTATAAAGCCAATTAATATCAATGAATTAGCCTCATGCACTGGAATGAGTAAATCTGCTTTCTATACTCATTTTCGGACAATGACATCAATGACACCACTTCAATTTCAGAAAAAACTTCGCCTCAATGAAGCTCGTCGATTAATGTTAACTGAAAACTTAGGTGCAATAACAACCACTTTTCGTGTTGGCTATGAAAGCCCTTCTCAATTCAGTCGTGAATATAGTCGATTATTTGGATCGCCTCCAGCAACCGATATTAAGATGCTCAAAGAATCTAACAATATTTGAATACAACCGCTTTTTATAAATCCAATCGTTTTATCTTTTTACCTATTTATATTATTTATTATCACTTTGTTATCTTTTGGAAAATTAGGCAAGAGACTAAGAAGATCGGACATTCATATCTCAATGCAGAAGCGATAGCATCTCTATTAAACAAAAATAGACCAATATTTCTTGAAGTTAAAAGAACAAACTATACTTCAATGAGATAGTTATCAAATTAATATTGCAATAGGATATCAAAATGCAACTCGATTTTACTTACTACAACCCGACAACTATTCATTTTGGTAAGAACTCTCTTGCTAAATTAAATGATGAATTATCACATTATGGCGAAACCATCATGCTGATGTACGGTCGTAATGCAATCAAATCTAATGGCCTTTATGATGAAGTGATGGCAATACTCAAACATGCAGGAAAAAAAGTGGTTGAGTTATCAGGTGTGATGCCTAATCCAACTTATGCAAAAATGATGGAAGGTGCTCAATTAGTTCGTGAGCATAACGTCAGCTTAATTTTAGCTGTTGGTGGCGGTTCTGTTATTGATTGTGCCAAAGGGATCTCTGTTTCTGCTTATTGTGAAAATGAAGATCCTTTCCAAAAGTACTGGGTTGAATATCAAGAAATTGCAAATAAAATTATTCCTGTTGCTTCAATTCTTACTATGGTAGGCACTGGCTCCGAAATGAATGGCGGTTCTGTTATTACGCATGAAAAAACAAAATATAAAATTGGCCGTGTATTTCCTGCCAATGTATTTCCTAAGTTTTCAATCTTAAATCCAGAATATACCTTTACGGTTTCTCAATATCAGATGGTGAGTGGTGTATATGACACAATGTCTCATCTGATGGAACAATACTTTTCTGATCAAGGTGCAAATACAACCGATTATTTAATTGAAAGTTTATTAAAATCTTCTATTGATAATTTACGTATTGCGCTTAAAAAGCCGTCTGATTATGAAGCAAGAAGCAATCTGATGTGGAATGCAACTCTGGCACTAAACACACTGACGGGGCTATCAAAAACGCAAGATTGGCAAGTCCATATGATTGAACATCAATTGGGGGCTTATACCGATTGTGCTCATGGAATGGGACTTGCTGCAATTTCTCTGCCTTATTATCGTTTTATCTATAAATTCGGTATTGAAAAATTCGTACGCTTTGCCACCCAGGTATGGGGAGTATCTACAGAAGGTAAAACGCAAGACCAAATTGCACTTGAAGGTATTGATGCACTTGAAAGTTTCACAAAAGAGTGCGGAATGGTAACTTCGTTAGAAGCACTAGGTGCAACAAAAGAGATGCTCCCAAGTATTGCTCAATCCACAACAATTATTGGCAAGGGTTATAAAAAGCTAACAACTGAAGATGTTCTCGATATTTTAGAAGCGTGTTTCTAATTATCTATCAATACCCTTGTCAGCATCAGCTTAGCCACTAAAATAAATTTCATATTTAGGCATGTAATAAATACGATGATTATCTAAGAAATAGTCATCGTATTATCAATAGCTCAACATTTGAACTTATCCACCTCTTATTTTCTCTTCAAAAAGCAGATTAATTCTCTGATAAAGATGCCTCTACATATCGAATAGCCTATAATCATAAATATATGATATGACTACTGCTGAAGTTATACTTTTCAGCAATGAATTTCTCTCATTCGAATATACATAAATCTAACTATGCCTAAAATATTAATAATACAAAGAGATAACATTGGTGATTTAATACTTACAACACCATTAATTGATTCTCTTGCCCATGAATATAATACGAAAATAGATCTACTCGTAAACTCTTACAATCAAGCGATTCTAGAAGGTAACCCTTCTGTCGGAAATATCCATGTTTACAGCAAGTTACATCATAAAAAATCAGGCCAATCATCTTTAAAACTTATTCTTAGTCGCTTGAAAATTATTCTTGATATGCGTCGTCAACATTATGACGTTGCCATTATTGCTCGTGATCATTGGGCCAAAAGAGCATTGCAATGGGCAAAATTATCAGGTGCTAAGCGTATTGTCGCTATTGGCAATGACACACCTTCAGCAGTGACAGATCCAATTCCAACACCGTCTAATAGAGGTCATATCGCTGAGTTGTTCTGTCAACTAAGCCATCCTCTTGGAATAGAGAAAAAAGCAGGTCCTTTAAAGTTGTACGTCAAAGATGAAGAGATCGCTACAATTCGCCAACGTATTAAATAACTGAAAATATTCCTATTTATGGCTTACAAATTAGTTCACGCAAGCCACAACAACGTTGGCAAGCAGAAAAATTTATCGCGTTAGCGCACCAATTAACACAACGCGAAAAATGTCATATTCTTCTCTTTTGGTCGCCAGGCAGGAGCGATAATAAACTGCACCCTGGTGATGACGAAAAAGCACAATTTATTCTCGAACAGTGCAAAAATATTCCTATCACACCAGTGCCTACACAAAACCTTAGAGAATTAATGGCCGGTATGTCTTTATGTGATCAAATGCTAACTAGTGATGGGGGAGCATTACATATTTCAGTAGGTGTTGGTGTACCAACAGTAGCTATGTTTGGTAATAGTGATGCTGATTTTTGGGGACCGTGGCATATTGCGAATGAAGTACTAAAAGCACCTGAAAATAATGTAGAGCTTCTTACGGTAGACGACGTATTTACTCGTTTTATTACACTAAGAAATAGAATTATTGCCTTAGACACAAAAAGTTAATCGGCGATCACTTAGACAAAACAATATCAAATATAAATCACCTTTATTGCCACAACTGATAAGGTGATTTTTTATTTTACACACTATCATGATTAGACGTAAGATATTTGAAATAGAAACGCGCGATAAATTCGGGGATATAGAAAGACAGGTTACTGTCACTAATTTTCAGTATGTGTAAGAAACATTTACTCACCAATTTTATTGTCGGACACCCTGGGTTCATTATGGGGACGTCTTAACCCTGTTCTGACAATCTGAACCGCAGAAACACGTAAATCTCAGAGCTTGCCATGCTTTCGTACTTAACCCCGGTGATAGTCATATCGATTGGTGTATTGTACGACCGCCTCTTTCAGTTTTCACCTAGTGTAATGAAACGATTTCGCATGGGAATATGCCCAGGTATCAGGCGGTCAGCGCGTTTGTGATGTGACAATTTTGATGATATCACCATTAATGACGAGGACGCCCATTTCAGCCACGGTATTCATTGCCGCAACCATCAGGTTACCAATGGTCAGGGGATACAGATTACTGGTATACACATCCTGCTTGGTGTACGGCTGATGCCCGGTTTTGATGGTCATCTTTTCGCGTATCATCTGAATACCAGAAGCCATTAATGGCCTCACCGGCTTTTTTACCTGCCCGGTCAAACTTAAAGGTAATAAAGTCCTCCAGGTCATTATCCAGCGGGCAAAGTTGCACCATCTCACAGCGTTGCACTAGCACTACTTCACGTACCGACGGGTTATGTTCACTGGGTTTATCCCGCAACGCCTGCTGCCCCCATTAAGATGATGGACAGCAGATGTTTAACGCCGAGTTTCATTTCTGAAAAGCGTTTCAGGTGTTTCAGTGTCGTCAGTGGCAGTGAATGCGCTCATCAAATCCAGAGTGCTTATCAAGCATGCTTGGTTATCAGCACTCTGAGGTGGTAAAAATAGTAGGTAGCAATACCCAAATAGGCAACCAGTTGATATCTTAAGTGACAAAAATAGTATCACGAACCTATTCACCCTGAGTAATGTCTTTTCAATAAATAAACCGGAATACCTGAAAATAAAATTAAAGACAGACCATAAACAGCAACTATAGAATAAGATAAACCTTCCTGAGCATGCCAAATCTCAATGGCGATTGTTGACATACCCGCAGGTGATAAAATAAGAGTTGCAGTTAATTCTTTCATCATTTGCAAAAAGCACAGTGCCAGCCCGGCAATGACTCCAGGACGGACTGAGGGTAAAATAACCCGCATTAATAAAGTGGCTCTTTTTTGCCCTAAAGAATCAGAAACTTCTTCAATATGGTAAGGAAGTTGCTCCACAGCAGAGCGCAGTGTTGTCTGGGCTAATGGCAGATAAAGCATCAAATAGGCCGGAATTAACACATAATAGGTCTGATAGAAAATACCTGCATATAAGACCGTGTATCGTGCAATAGCCAAACCAACAACAATCGATGGAATTGCGTGTAAAATAAAAGGTAAGCGCTCCAGCCACCGGGAGAGAAAACTCGAATAACGAACAGAAAACCAGACTAAAGGGGACGCAACCAATACTGTTATTGCCGCAGAAATTAACGAAATAAATATCGTATCGGCAATGACGTTAAAATAGGTTTTCCAGGAAAAATACTCACTATGAATGGCCGTTCCTTCATAAATCCACTGACATAACACAATGACAGGTACAACAACACCTAAAATAAAAATTAAAGAAACAAATCCAATGACAAACCACTCTCCATAACCTAAATAAATAAGTTTTGGTGGGTGAACAACCCCCCTTACCTGAACGAACCCGATTTGCCTGTCCTCGGATTTTTAATTCAAAACCAATAATGCATAAACATAAAAGCACCAAGACAAAACAGAGTACCGCAGCCGTCTGAGTATTATAATAAGCCTCAAATTCTGCAAAAATAGCGGTACTGAAAGTATCATAACCCATAATCGCAATAACACCGAATTCAATCAGTAAATGCAAAGCAATCAGAAGAACAGCACTGCCTATTGCGGGTTTTAATTGCGGTAACAGGACATGAAGAAAAGTATAAAACCGGGAACGCCCTAATGAATAACTCACTTCCTCCCACGTTGAGTCAATGCGTTTTAATGCAGCTGATATAGGTAAAAATGCTAATGGAAAAGACACGAGCGTCATTACAAGGCTTGCCCCTAAAAAGCCTGAAAAAATGCGTGTATTAAGGCTAAACCAGGTGAAGCCACTGACAATACCCGGGATACAAAGAGGTAAACTAATTAATACACTGAGTAAGTTCTTTCCTCTTACCTGACAACGTTCAAGTAAAAATGCACATAGTCCCCCTAATAACACACTTATCAATGTCACTGTAAAACACAAAAGTAACGTATTTCGTAAAAGTAAAAATGTTTCTGCACGAAAAATAAGGTGATAAGTCTGATGAATATCTAACGTTATTCCATACTGTAAAATATAGAGAATGGGTAATAACATTGGTAATGTAATAATCACAATAACAACCGCCAGAAGTAACGGCGGTTGTTTTGTTTTTCTGGTATGAAAAAACACACCAGCTCCTTTTATCTCATTGAAAAAATAATTTTTCTGATTAATTGTATTACTGGATCCCAGCCTCTTTTATTAACGCTTTTGCCTCATCACTTTCTTCCTTAGTTGTAAATGACGTTTTAGGCGGATCCAGGCTATCAAGTTTCACTAAGTAGCTCACTGGCGATACGGCCTGAGTATTGGCCGGCCACTCTGCCGAATTTTGGACATACAGTTCCTGTCCTGCCTTGCTCGTTAAGAAAGTGATAAACTGTTGTGCTTCCGATTGATGTTGTGATGAACGTAATATTCCGGCAGCAGAAAAACTTAATGCTGAATCTGCATCGCCATTACGCATGTAGTAAATTTTTGCCTTAACATTGTCTGCACCGCCTTTTTCTTTATAAAGACGGTATAAATAGTATTGGTTGATCATTGCAACATCCAAATCACCCTGATCGATTTTCTTTAACGCAGCCATATGCCCTTTGATTGATTGACCATTTTCTTTCATCGCAGCTAAAAACGCTTTTGTCGCCTCTAATCCATGTAATTTTTTATAAACGGCTATTTGATCAACAAGCGCACCTGATCCCGGGTGATAAGAAAAACGATTTTTCCACGCAGGATCATTTACCATTTTTGTCCATGTTTTAGGAATGTCACTTTCTTTAACTTTATCCGGATTATAGGCCAAAACACGGCTGCGAACGCCAATGGGAACAAAATCCTGTTTCGATGCGGAAGGGATAGTCTCAGAATTCACATTGGTTAACGCATCGGCATTAATGGGTACTAATAATTTTTCAGCACTTAATGACAGGAAAGGTCCTGTACTTTCCGCAACAAAAATATCTGCCGGGGATTTATCCTGTTTCTTCCTTCAGTAAACCGGCAAGTTCGGAAGACTTACCCGTATTTTAACTTAACCGGGATCCCTGTTTTTTGTGTAAATTCCGCAGCAACCTGTTCTATTCCGCCATCCTTATGTTGCCCATTATAAATTAACAAGTCAGCCTGAGCGATTTCTGAAAATAAAACACCACTGAGTGTAAGTGATGAAATAAGCAGCTGATACCTTTTTTTTCATTTATTAGCCTCATGTATCGATTTGTAAACCAAAATACTTTATCATAATGAGAATGGGAATGAGAATATAAAATTATTTACTTTATGAGTGGGCGTACCTCTCATCTTTTTTCTGATTTAATAAATAAGCCCATAGACTTTATCGCTAAACAGAGAATGAAATATGACTGAGGAGCGGTGATTAACTATTCTAGAATATTTAAAAATCAAAATAGATAAGTCATTACTATCTTTCTGATAAAACAATAACAGGGATGGGAAAAAATGAATAAAAACACGGTATTGTCATTACATAACATTAACAAAAGCTTTGATGGAAAAGTAAAAGTCAGCGAAGATATTAGCTTTACTTTAAATAAAGGAGAAATCCTTTCATTACTGGGGTCCTTCTGGCTGTGGAAAAACGACACTGCTACGATTAATTGCCGGATTTGAAAGACCCGACAGTGGGGAAATTACCTTATATAACAGAATACTATCATCATCAGGAACTTTCGTGCATGCCAAAGATCGCCATATTGGTTATGTTGTACAGGAAGGTATCTTATTTCCACACCTCAATGTTTATCAGAACGTAGCTTATGGTTTTAGGAAATGGTAAAGGTCAACTGCCATTAGAACAAAATCGAATTAATTCTATTCTTCATTTAATGAAGATACCTGAATTGGCTCAGTCTATGCCCCATGAACTTTCTGGAGGACAACAGCAACGAGTTGCATTGGCAAGAGCATTAGCTCCATCACCTGAACTAATCCTATTTGATGAACCTTTCTCTGCAATGGATAGTGCGTTACGTGTTGAGTTACGCGCTGAAATCATAAATATTTTGAGGGAAACGGGACAATCAGCAATTATCGTGACTCATGATCGGGAAGAGGCTATACAATGTTCTGACTATATTGCAATTATTACGTGAAGGCAGATTAGTGCAGATTGATACCCCACAAAACATCTATCGTTACCCAGTAGATATTTCCACCGCCTACTCTATTGGTGATGTCAATATATTTAAAAGGTGAATACCATTCAGGAAAGGTAATAACCCTGTTGGGTGAAATTACGGTTACATCTGATGGTACTTATGATGGTCATCACGGTAAAAATAATATTACGGCCAGAAAATATTCACCTTAAATCAAATTTAACTCCGTTCCTTCTCATAGAGGCGTGATGGTTGTATTAGAAAAATACCAATTTAAAGGTATGACTAGTGATGTTGTCATTAGTATTAACGGTCAATACCTTGATTTGACTATCATTAATACAACCCCATTACAAGTAGGTGAGTATTACCTATTATGTATTCATTCAAAAGGGTTATTTTACACAAAATAATACATTCATTTATTATTGTTGCTATTGGCTAGTAATATATTTATAAAAGCTTTTTATTAAATATTATTTTTTCCCAAACAACCTGATTATCGGTTATTAATTTTTATAGTTCTTCTTTTTATTTTGGCACAAATATTTAGATTCCGTGGAATAATTGGTGATAAACAGTATAGCGACCCTTTAGTGTTGATGGGAATGTGAGGTGCAACATTAAGGAGATGTAGTGATCGCGCAGTATTCACTTGCTGTTCTCTCTTCCCTCTGGGCGTAGATAAGCAACGGATAATTATTGAACATGATTGATAGTACATCACTCTGTTTTTCAAGGAAATTGCCGCCTATTGTAATAAAATTACGCTATGCCACCTCTCTTTCCGGTTCATATAAACCTCCTGTAAGTAGTCCCAATTGCGAAGTTGTTTACTTCAGCGTTCGGGATGTTGTTCATAAGATAACTGATAAAAAAACAGGTTTAACACATATAAATTTTCGAAATCCAGACAGGGTTTAACCTAACTTAGCAAGCGCTACCAGACATGAATCTCACCAGAAAGGGTATAGTCCTTTTCAAAGAGTTAATGATCATACAAGACTCCAACAAATCAGGTAGGAAAGTTCGCACCAGATAGCGCTGTTATACCCTTTTCTTTGCAAGCAATAATTTCATCCTTCACGCTCTCCTCATCAAATTCTGATTTAGCGTAGAATCACGGGATCTATTAAAAGTAATGGTGACTCATAGATGAACAAGTCTGATCAGTTAGCGATTCAGGAATTTCAATTTGATACATTCCGGTATGTCTACCAGGAAGTAATCGAGTTTCAATGGGTTCGGAAAAGTTAATGTTTTCGAAAACAAGATCTGTCAAATTAGCCGCACTGAGTAATGGGGAGGGGGGTGTTTGAAGGTGAACACCCGGATGAAACAGCGTCGGAAGACCAAGCTGATAACACCCTACCCACTACATCGGTACCTTGTAATCGTGCGATAGGACATATAGGAGTTCGATTGTTGAGCGGTTGTAGAAGTATGTGGATTGGTCAATCCAGCCTTTTGATGTCCCCGTATTGATAAATACACCGTAATTACGATATTGAGGGGAGATCGAGACAGAAGTTTGTGTTAAAGATAGTGTGGTAATTGATGCAGTATGTGTACTGAGGGCGCGGGTAGGTAACATATATGCTGTTCCCCATGTGGTACGAGTATCGGCAAATACTCCTGTGCAGCCACACATAACAAAATTAGGTTTAACGGGTTGGAAAACCACGGAGGCACCATAGACAGGGACGGTGGTTAACGAGAGTGTCATAAAAAGAAAATTAAGGATCGATTGCATATTTTTAACATTCCATAAGTAGTAGAGATAGTAACATCTCACCAAACATTAGATCTAGATAGAAAGAATGACCATATGATTTAACGAAAGAGAAATCACATGGAGATCGTCGAGAGCTATGTTAGTGAGTCATCTAGATCGGCAATATCATCTAGATCGGCAATAAAAGACAGGACGTGTCGTCCCAGGACTTACATTATCGGGTCGGGCCTTAGGAGGGTCATCATGCCCTTACCATGTTTAGTTATTAATTTCATGGGTAATAAAGTGCAATTAAGTTCGCTTCAGTAATTGGCGAATTATCGTATAGGAGTAACAAAATTGAAAAGGAAACGACTGGTTATGACGTACCCCTTTTCTCATACCGCTTTGCTAGCTACGTACTGATACGTTGTTATTGAGAATCCAACAATCCCCATACATATTTTTCCATCGGGCCCGATATGCCTGCACACGTTCATTAATCTCTGCCTCAGGCAGTCCATCACAACATGCTTGCTCGTAAAGTCGCAGACACCGTTCTCGATGCCGTTTTATTGCTCTTTCACTGAGTCCGGTGATACCCGTTCTATCAAAATACACACCTAACCCGTCAAATCCGTGTTGTATCCGGCCTATATAGGTTTTATCCGGATGTACTTCAAAACTACCGATATCCATGTATTCATTAAGCTACTGAATACTCCGACGCAGATGCCAACGGGTTTTCGCAAGCACCATAAAATCATCCATATAGCGAGCATAATAAATCCCCTCTCGTTATCCAAAATCGCTGTCATAATGGTATAATAAACTCGCTCCTACCAAGGGGCTGAGCGAACAGCTCCTCGCTATCCCAACTTTAGGCGTCTCTATTTCACCACCATCTTCTATGCTGTAGTATAAGTATTGCCTGAACAGATCCCGCAGTATCGGTTCGCCAACATTTCGGCAAAACAGGGTATCCACCTGCGGTTTGAGTTGTTTCCACAACCAACAGGCTACTTGTTGCCATAACGCCCAGAGATGTTCATCATTCCTCCGTTTTTCTACGCTTAGGCTATTTATATCTTCATATGTCATTGATAACTGATATTCACTGTCACCGATGTCTCATACTCTCCTGCTGTTACCTCAGAAAAATCATTCACTCTCCGAGTGATAAGAATAGAAAAATCGTAAACATCGCCTCCTTCTACTAGAGTATACGTGTTCGTTGAGTTTTCTCTGAGGTTTATGGCCGTATAGGGAAATATTTTATTTACCGAAATTGTATTATCTATGCTAAGGTTATTACCCCATTGCCAGTCGTAGTACAGTCCTGTTCCTACCGATTGTGGCGAACTTCCTGATACCCTTGAATAGAGTCTTCCTTCGTTATTGGGGTCAACATAACCCGTGGCAGAGGGCTCAAATGAGAGCTTTATGGTCTGGGGCATAAAAGGAGAAATTCTACAGTCAAGCACTAAAGTTATTTCCTTTGTTTTTTCCGGACTTTCTGCAGTTAAAAGACCGAAGTCAATATCGGGACTAACGTGATTAAATGTCGCCAATTGTGTTTCACAAGTTGATGCTGTCACCTTTGCGCTTAAATGATAGACTGCCGTCGCGACCGTTTCAGCAGAGCTCACTCCCGGGATGATACAGAACAACCCCAACGTCAGCCGAATAACAGGGAATATGGATAGCTTCATTGTGCCCCTCTCTCAGTTATACCGCACTTCAATCGTCACGGTTCCTCTGACATCCATCCCACCCGTAATATCCCTAATTGATTTATCAGGCATTAATGTGGGCCATGCATTCAGTCGAATAACTTTTACGTTACCCGGGTTAACTTCAGACACATTAATCATCATTCCATTGGTGGGGGTTATGCTTGGATTTAATTGCGTTCTGTCGGTATTATCGTTATTAAATTGAATCGCAAATCCCATCGCTGAATTCGTTGTATCCGTTGTGTACATCACATGAGAAGGCTCATCATATTGAGGATTTGTGGCGGTAATGGTTAGCCTCGGCTGATAGATATCACCATCACAGTTCATATTGAAACCAAATGTCTTCATGCTTTTTGTGTAGCCCGTAACATCGCTTGTACCGAGCGCACCATCCCATGCCAATGTAAAATCGCCAAATTGCCCCACAAATGAACCTGAGCCTCCGCTGGTTTCAGGACTTAACCAACAGGTATTTGCCGTAATGGTATAATCATACGGAATAGTAATGGTTAACGCGCTGGCGTCACGACTCAATCCAACCATCAATAAAAGTGCCAGACCTGCCCCCGTGAGCAGTGACCAACAAGTTTGATGTTCACTCACATCCGTTTTAGTTCGGTTATCTTCATTTATTTTCATCGCACAATGACTCTCTATTTTCTGTTATTTCTCGAGGGTATAGTTGCGATTAGCGCCGTAATCATCGACTGCCGTCATGGTGATGGGTAGTGTCACCGTTTTACCCAACGATACTTCAGTATGCGGTGCCAATGTATTCAATGCTTCTGTTGACTGAGCAGACGTCGGTATCACCGGTGCTTTATCTGAAGCCCCGCATACAATTTCATCACAGCAAAATAATAAGGGGTCGGGTTAACCAACACACTGTTCCCCCCCCGTTGCTCAAGACGCAACTGTTTTTCTGCATCGGATCGACCTGCTTTTAGTGCTTCAGGACGATACAGCAGTTTAACTTGCGTGTTCATCGCCAGCGATAAGACATTATTTCCCGTTTTCGGGGCAGGTGGAATTTCCTGCACATTCAGGCGAAATAAACTTTCTTTATCTTTAGGTAAGACGCTATCATTCACATTCAGCACGCGAACAACTTGCTTTTGTTCACCGTCTACCTTAAAAAAGGTGGGAGCGGGTATCAGTGTTACGGTATCTGTCGGCAAAGAGACATTGTCAATCCAGACCTGACCACCCCACATATCAGTTGCATGATTCGTAACTTCAAATGAGCTGTTTTTACTTCCACCTTCGTAAATAAACCGGGTTCCGTTGAGGGTAAATGCCGCCATAGATTGACTGCTAATCAGAAGCCCCACTAACAGGAAGCCCAGTTTTCGATATATCATCATTATTTGTCCTTATTGTGTTCTCGATGGTGTGTTATCGGTGATGTTTTATGTGTTATCTACCGTCGTTTCAAATGAATTTGCGCATGCTCATTATTGGTAAGTGATATCGATATTTAGGGTTGCTTGCCAAAGACCCGGGGCTATCATCTCATTGCGTATATCACCAACCGGAATTACCATCTGCACCCCCAAGGGCAAACGATAATTCCCTGGAAACAGGGGCGTCATATTCACGCAAGACTGCCCGGGATACCGGTCACAATCTGTTTGGCTTTTCGCTAAAATAGGGGTAAATGATACCCATTGATGACCGTTATCACTGTCAACCAAAAATAAATCCGGTCCCGCTGTGTTTTCTGGCCGCCGAGAGCCAATGGCTTTATCATTGTCACTGCCGTAATCACCACTGCGTGTATAGGTTGGCGTCACCGACATCGACAGGGTCAGCCAGGATTCGGGTTCAGATGAACAATTCACACCAATATTGAGTGGTGTCACCGCACTTAGCCATTCACCAGAGCCTATCGTCGTGGGGCTTATCGTGGGCAGTTGTACTACACCTCCATCGGTGGTGAGAATGTTACACGTGGCGCGCGTCACTCGAGATTTCAATGTCAATATTGTACTCGCTGTTCCTGCTGCAATTGCCTGCTGGATTAACAACGTGATGGCGCCACCTAACATCAATGCCACCAACCCCATGGTTAATATCGTTACCCGCAAGAGACAAAAATCACTTTGTATGCGTTTTTTTTCCAAACGCTCATTTTGTAGGTCATGTGGACAATGTCGACTATTTTGTAAAGACTCATTATTCACAATGTACCTCCGTCAAATTTCTTGCATCCGGTTTTACGCCCGTCATATTCACTCGGCACTGTGTACCCTGTGGAGTCGTTACGGTCAAAAAATCTGGCTCAGTCAACAAGTTAGCTAAGAAAACACCGCCTTGGGTGATAAACCCCACATCTAATCCGTTTGAGGTCAACACCGTACTGCCTTGAGGAAGCGGTTTTCTATCAACCCCCGTCATTCTTAATACATACCGCTTCACCTGTGTATAACCAAACTCTCGGTACACAATCGCCTGACGCGTCGGAACAACACTGAACACCGTATCTAAAAGGTCAATATTATCTGGGACGTTATCCGGGTTAATACGGATATAATTTCGGCTGTACTCCGATAAAGGAAGTGCTGTTACCCCTCGGTAACTTGTGGGTCGAGAGCCATTAAATGTCACGCCGGGGATATCTTTAATTTTCACCACCGCCACCGTCGCATTTTGTTCACGAGTAAACATCAAGCCCGTTTCGGTCGTTCCCAACACCGCCCCAGAAGCACTCAGTGAACTCGAGGTCTGGCTCCCGCCATAACGGTAATGGGCTTGAGTCAGAGACCCCCTCAGTTGCAATGTATCCATCGCATATCCTGCAGATACAGAAATATTGCGGTTATCGCGCCCTACACTGGCATTGACGTTATAGTTCATGTTCTCAGTCGGATTGCCTGACACGGATGTGTTCATTTGCGTGCCTCTGTTACGGTAATAATTAATGCCTGTTGAGCTGAACTGCTGCTTACCTGCGATATCAAACGGAATACTGACATTCATCGAAAGACTGTAGTCATTGGGTGACCAAGGGGTGTGACTGTAACTGGCATACAACCCAACCGCTGCCGCCCCTACGCTCGTGTTGAAGGAGGTATTCACCCCACTGTCATTACTACTGCGGTTCCGGTAACTTTGTGTCCATCCAGAGAAATTGAGGTATGAGCTCCCGATACCATGACTAATCGTTGCTTCATAGCGTTCCTTGCGATTTTCATTTAGCCAAACCTGACGCGGATTGAAAACTGGCAAAGTCCACATATTTTTCCCCCGTGTAGCGCCACGTTAGAAGGTGGAGATTCGTTTTTTCTCCCAGACTTTTGGCGTATTTTATCGTAGCACTGAGCCCCGTTTGCGGACCGGATGCCAATCTCCCTCCGCTGTAACTATTCCACAACCAATCATTACGTGCATTTTGTATTTGCTCTTGTGGATCATCTGTATGCGCAGACAATCGAAGTGAATACGGCTCATGGTTATCAAACACACTGCGAGAGAAGTTAACACTGCCCTCTAATGCCCCCCATTTGCCCCATATTGCGACTGAGCCCAACGCCTACCCCTTGATATTGTCGATGTAATATACCCGACAAATTTAATGTTGCCGGTTCAAAACCATAGTCTAAACTACCTGCAACAAATACCCCTTTGGTTTGGCTGTCATCACTACGCGTACCGACTGACAAGTTGTAATTAAAATCATGGGCTCTTAATAAAGTAGGGAGTGTAGTTACCGGGTAGACTCGTGTTGTTTGACTCCCATCTTCTTCCTCTACCGTCACGGTAATATCGCCATTACCAATGGGTGAAATGTCTTTCAGTGCATACTCACCGGGAGGAACTACCTGAGAGGATAGAGTATATCCACCTTGCGCTACCGTAATACGTGCATTTACTATTTGCCACGCCAGAAATAATGGGCGCGTACCCGCGTGTAGACCACGGTATCATACTGTTATCCGAACGTAGCGAGACACCATAGAAACCAAAATCTGACATCAATGTACTGCGAGTGCGCGTTTTCCCGAGCTCTAAATTACCCCGTAAAGGCGCAACCACTGTGGATACCATCGCTTGTGGTGATTCAAAGCCACGTCCTGAAAACCCACTGGTGCTACCACTGAGCACCCAACGACCGACATTCGCACTGAGGTCAATGTTGCCGTAATACACCGCTTCTCTTTGTTGACCTTTACTGACGTTGGTGTTGTAACGAAGCTTTAAACCTGCGATGCCATAATCCCAATCATCACCGGCCTCTAACGTCAGTAGCGTCACTTGCGGTTCACTGATGTATAATGTTTGAGTCCCGTAATCAAAACGAACCGATGCCGCAGGATATTCACCAATGCGGTAACAGTCTCTATCACGGTTATATTGAGCTTTAAACATGTCTAAGTTTAGCAATAGGTGTGCTTGGCTCAACCAGTCTGGTGTTAAACACAGCGTTTTTGCATCTTCAGCGCTAATCGTCAACATCTGGCGCGATAATGGCTGATGATTGAAGACGACATCAACGACATACTGTCCTGATGGAAACCGAGTGCCTTCTTGCAAAATAGCGGGAGCGTGTTGTTTGTTTGTACCGTGGATAAAATTAAGGTTCAGTTCAGTGGCGTCTGCCGTCAAGGATAGAGCAAGACACCCGGGGATGAAAGACAAGCAAAGTAAACGAGTGAACGTATTGAGCTTAAACCCTATAAAGAGAAATCGCCGGCTATTACCAGAGCAGGCTGATTTAGTGGAAAACACCAATGCATGGGAAGTCCCGTTGCTGATATTGATGCTGTTAATCCTCGTCATTGATAAGTAGGAACTGTTTTTATTCCTGCCTTTTCGCATAATAATTCCCCTGAATTTACCACTCAACAGCTCCGGAATACGCCATTATCTAAGTTATTTAATGGTCACCGAATACTGATTAAAGTTATTAATTGCGTCTTGTTGCTTATTTTAATTTTTAACCACGTTGGTTATTTCTGGCGCCACGCTCGACTTTAATCTTTCGCTATTTACTTTTATTTTCACATTGAAAATTTCATAAACTGACCAAGAAAAAATAAATAGGAATTAAAAGTATTTAACCTATTGAGTTAATAAATAAAAGTAAATAGATTCAATCAGTTACCCTGTTGTAAATATGTACTAAAAAATACAGCGCTACTATCAAAAATAATGATACCTATATCGATATAAACTTATTTATATATAAAGCCTTCGTGGAAAACCAAGAAGGCTTTCTATTTATCTCTTTTTTTCTACTTCAATTATTTTAACTCACGGTTTTATTTTATTTAATAAATTAAAAACAGTAATTAATAGTAGGCAACGGTGTAAGTGGCCATTGAACCAACAGTACCTGCAGTAGGTGTCGCACCTGCGTCGCGCACTAACTGAGCGGTATAATCGAATGAACCGGAAAGTGTACCAGTAGAAACTGAATATTTGACCGTATTTAATCCCCCTCTGATAACATCATTCGCATGAACAGCTGATGCGCCATCAAGAGCGTTACCTGTTGCTTGAGGTTTCAACTCAATATGAACTCCGGTCGCGGTGCCAGTATTCGCAAGACCTGCCTGGATTAAGTTAGGAGAACTCCAGGTAATATCTGCGTTAGTTTGAGTACAAGATGCTGTATTAATGGGGGATAATTTAAAAGCCACTGCAACGGGAAGTGCAGTTGTGGTGTCGGGAGCAACATTCCCTAACTGGATTTCAGGGGTGACAACACCTGCTGACGAAACCGCCTGCACATCACAGGTAGACGATGTTACCGCACCGGTAAAGACGAGCGTGCTTGCCATTGATGATGCAGATAACGCCATCACTGAACAGGCTGCGACCGCCAAAGCTACTTTTTTTACTGTAAAACTCATATTTTATTATCCTTATTTATTGAATGATTAACGTACTAAAAATGAATTTAAAAATTACGCCTACCACACCTATCACGAATATAATTGCTCTATCGAACCCGCTTATTCAATTAAGGCTAGTGGTAGGAATTTCCTTACCCTAATCATACGGATCTTAATCTTGGTCACATTTACTATCAAATTGATTATTTGCGATCTTTATGTCTAATCAAAAACAAGAAAAAGTATTTAATCTCTATTTTGTTTTTAATTTAAGAATTAAACACGTTGAAAAAACATATTGATTAAAATAAAAGATCGTAAAAATGATAAAAATTATTATTTGATAAAATCTGAAACAAAAGACGTCATAACTTAAAAATAATTAAAATTAAATAATGTTTACAATAAATAGCTCACAATCTCGATAGAATAACTTATAAACTAAAAAGTAAATAAAATAATGCAATATAATCAATACATTATATTGATAATAAATTATGGAAATAAGAAATTAATTGTATAAGGAAAGTTATTTAATGTTTTTTTTAGTCAACATAAAAATGATATACATCAAACCATTTAAACAAAAAACCATATTGCGAATAAAATAAGAAGAAATACGAAATTTTATTTATTTCTTATTTTATTGACTCTTTTTAATTTATTTTGCGTAATAACCAATATGGAAATCAATTTATTTATATCCAGTTCAATATTCATATAATGTTAATAAATTAAAATAATGCTTAGAAATAAGTATGTTTATTCATTTTAACTCGAATAATGAAATGAAAAAATAGGGGAAAGCCTTTCTATGATGGCTAAAATATAAGTACAAACACGTACTGTGAAGACCGATGAAAATCCGTGCTCTATGAGTAGATTTAATCATCAGCATTCCTCTTTCATAACGTAGGATTGATACCTTGTTGTGCCTTTTGCATTTTAGAGATTAAGGAATTGCCATGACCGCAGAAACACTCAAACCCAATCAACTGATTTCTTATGAACAGCTTTTAGAATTCCTCGAGCAACGAGGTGTGTTAAACCAACCGTTCACTACCAAGTCAGTTGCTTTACATTTTTGTATTTCCGTCTACAAAGCTCGCTATTGTTTGGGTGTTCTTCATCTACAGGGATTGATTAAACGCAGTAAACCCCATCAAGGTCGGAAGATTAGTTGGATATTACCCTAAAAAACCTTCAATCCGGCATAACAAATTAAACAGAAAAAGTGAGTCAAAGGTAAATGTAAATATAAACAACACTAACATAAACATTTCATCTTTATTAAAAAATCAAAAAAACAATATGTTATTAAATTCATTATTTTTAGTATTGCTTCAGGGATACACCATTATGCATAACCAACATCGGATTAACGTCAAAAATATCACCGATATTCCACTTTGCCAGCAAATGCTGACTGACTATCTTGCTTTTCATCAGGTCAATGTCACCGCACTTAACCCACTTTTTAAAGGCTCGATTTGTGTTGATACCTTTACCTCTTTACCTTTTATTCAAGCCGTTAAACTGGATATGTTTACCCATACCACGCATTTCATTCATGCGGATTGTGCCTCACATTGCCAACAACATTGCGTGCTCATTCATTCGTTGTCCAGCTTGATTGTCAATGCGAAAAAGAAAGATATCCATCTTCCTGCAGGTAGTTATATGCTCATTCCCGCTTGGGAGCCTTTCACGTTAAAGAGTCTATCTCATCATTATGGGCTGATTTTTAATCTTGATATTCATGAGACAGGATTGAAACGCCAGTCCTTGTCAGAACTGTTTTGGAAAGTCGGCAACCATTTACGTTATGGCAATATGGTCAATAATTTACTCTGTGATTATTATGCCCCCCTGAGCGATGGATGTTACAAGCAATTACTTAATGGCATAAAAACACTGCTTACCTTACAAAGTGAGCAAGTCACCTGTCCGTGTAATTTTAACAAAACAAATATTATTCCCAATTTTGATATTTGTGCTATTGCCCACTTGATACGCCAGAATATGACTAATCCCCATTACAGTATCAACGAATTAGCCGACTACTACGGTATGTCAATACGCATATTGCAGTACAAACTGGCTCGCTATCAGCTGTCTTTCTCCGAATTACTGGCTTCTGCTCGTTGTGAATTATTGGCGATGACCATCCGGAATATGCCAGATACTGATTTGGATGTTTTAGTCAAGAGTTGTGGTTTCGCCAACCTACGTATGGCAAATCGACAATTTAAAAAGCTGCGGAATCAAACGGTAATGCAATTTCAAGCTCAAGAGCAAGGTCATTTTCATAATACGCAATTAAACCCATTGGAGAGAGCAGAATGACATCATTTCCAAAACAGCAACAAATGAAAAATGGACTATCCTATGGTAGTTCGCCTTACAGGAAGAATAGGCTCAAAAAAGATATCGATTTTATTGTCGGACGTCAGTTGAAAGCATTGCGCTTAAAAAAAACGCTAAATGGCACGCAATTGGGTAAGATGTTAGGTATCAGCCAGCAACAGGTTTCACGTTATGAAAATGGCGTCACCACACTATCTATCGATGCTATTGTCACAATATGTCTTTGTTTTAATCTCTCACTCAAGGAGTTTTTAGCACCGCTGATGATGTTAACGGAAAACAAAAACGAGTCGATTGAGACGCTCCCGCTGTCATCTCCGATTAATTTAGATCTTGTGGCGGACTCAGCGCGTTCTTTTATTTGCCCACCACAAGACGAGAGCATGGTGATGGATAAGCGAAAAAGACGATAACAAGGGCGTACAGTTTCAGAAAAAGCGATGAAAGCTCAAAAAATGAGTCAAGAAAACGTATCCGATAACCGCTTATTAATTAAGGTTAAAATAATGCTAATATCTCGTATTTAGCACATTCAATTTTATCGGTAAAAAAACATTAAAAAACACGGACTGAAGTGCAATAATAGTTGGGTATTTCAAAAAACCACTGTCTGCAATTTTTATGTCCGTTTTCAGTGATTGGCTCAGCATCAGCGCCTTCTGGACTGCATTAACGCAAAAAATACGGATAGACGTCTTTACCATCAAACATTTCGAAAGATACCTTCTATTCTGAAGGCAATCGGCTATTTAGCTAAGAAGCCACATCCGGCTACGGACGAGCTCTATCTGTCAATATGTTGTACAGGATTAACCCATCAATTCGTGAGGAAGTTTTCTTACACATACTGAAAATTAATTACAGTAACTTATTCGTTATAACCCGCTTAAACCCACTCCAAATCGTTATTTATCTCACGTCTCTGTTTTAAATATCTAGCGTCTGATCACTATCAAATTTATAAAACCATATTAGCTTAAGTGACTATAATATAATGTATTCAATTTAATTTTTACTTTTTTATAATCAAAAAAAAACGGACCTCATCGAGGTCCGCTTTTTTATATGGTGCCCAGGGCGGGACTTGAACCCGCACAGCCTTACAGCCGAGGGATTTTAAATCCCTTGTGTCTACCGATTTCACCACCTGGGCTAAATTATATTTACTTGTTACAGGCAATACTTATTAATCAAACAAGGCAACAAATAAATTTAAAACATTCACTTCTAAAATAGCTAACTTAATTCTTTGTTCTTCTTTCACTAAAGTAAGTCGTGGAAGAAAAAACGGACCTAAGTTAAGGTCCGTATTTTATATGGTGCCCAGGGCGGGACTTGAACCCGCACAGCCTTACAGCCGAGGGATTTTAAATCCCTTGTGTCTACCGATTTCACCACCTGGGCTAAATTCTGTGGTGCGTCCGTAAATTCTTTTACTTAAGATAAATACTGGTATGGACGACTTAATTACTACATGATGCCATTATTCACAATGGGCTTTTTTGCACCATACTCTTTATCTAAAAGAGATGGTGCCCAGGGCGGGACTTGAACCCGCACAGCCTTACAGCCGAGGGATTTTAAATCCCTTGTGTCTACCGATTTCACCACCTGGGCATTAATGGAGGCGCGTCCCGGAATCGAACCGAGGTACACGGATTTGCAATCCGCTGCATGACCACTCTGCCAACGCGCCTCAACTGCTCAATCTCGTAAGAGATTGGAGCGGGAAACGAGACTCGAACTCGCGACCCCAACCTTGGCAAGGTTGTGCTCTACCAACTGAGCTATTCCCGCATTACCGAACTTGCTGATTTACTTATTTATTTCCGTAAACCGTTGTGTCTTTCGATGCGTTGCATTCTACTGATTTCCTGAATCTAGTCAACACTATATTTGCATCTTTTTGACTGTTCGGTGAATTTTCAGTCATTTCGATCAAGCTTCACGCAAATCTGACCATGCTGCGCTCAAATATTGAAACATTGACCAGAAAGTCAACACGGTTGCGACATACAATAAAGCAAATCCAAACCACTCTGCTTCAATCGTTGGACGCCATAATAACACAACTAACGATCCCATTTGTGCGGTTGTCTTCACTTTTCCTATCCAAGAAACAGCAACACTGTTGCGTTTTCCTAATTCTGCCATCCACTCTCTTAATGAAGAGATAATGATTTCACGAGCGATCATGGTTGCTGCCGGTAAAGTTATCCACCACTCGTGATAATACTCTGTAATTAAAACAAGTGCTGTAGCAACCATTACTTTATCTGCCACGGGGTCAAGAAAAGCCCCAAAGCGAGTAGTTTGTTTCAATCTACGCGCTAAAAATCCGTCAAACCAATCGGTTGCAGCCGCTACCATAAAAATAATAGCACATATCAATGGGGCATCTTTGAAGGGTAAATAAAACACCAAAACAAAGAATGGGATTAAAGCGACACGAAATAGAGTTAGCCAAGTTGGAATATTTAGTTGCATAGCGTTCTACACGACCTAGAAAAGTGAGAGTTATTAATATGGTGCATCAATACACTTAGTGTTTCAACGCATTAAATATTTTTTCTGCTAATGCTGTCGAAATTGTGGGGACTTTCGCAATTTCTTCCACACTTGCATCTCGTAAAGCTTGTAGCCCTCCCATATATTTTAATAACATTTGACGACGTTTAGGCCCCACACCTTCAATAGATTCTAATGAACTGGTATTTTTCACTTTTGCTCTACGTTGACGGTGCCCTGTTATTGCATGACGATGCGATTCATCACGAATATGTTGAATCAAATGCAACGCCGGCGAATCAGAAGGTAATGCCATTCCTTCACCTTCAGGCACAAAAAACAAGGTTTCAAGTCCTGCCTTACGATCACTCCCTTTAGCAACACCAATTAATTTCGGGTGTGACTTATCCCAATCCACATCCAGAGAATTAAATACCTCTATTGCTTGTGCTAATTGCCCTTTACCACCATCAATAAAGATAATATCAGGGACTTTATTTTCTTCTAATGATTTACCATAGCGTCGAGTGAGTACTTGATTCATCGCAGCGTAATCATCACCAGGAGTAATACCACTAATATTATAACGCCTATATTCCGATTTTAATGGACCATTCATGTCAAATACTACACATGAAGCCACAGTTTGTTCCCCCATAGTGTGACTAATATCAAAACATTCCATTCGTTTTATCTCTTTCATATCAAGAAGAGACATCAATGAGGCATAACGTTGTGAAATTGTCGATTGTTCGACTTGTTTTGAAGCCAATGCAGTAGCTGCATTTGTTCTGGCTAACTTAAGATAACGCGCTCTATCACCACGAGGTTTGGTTTGAATTTGAATTTTTCGCCCCGCAATAGAAGAAATAGACTCGGAAAGGATCGCTTTGTCATCCAAATTAAAATCTAGCAAAATTTCAGTCGGTAATGTTCTAATTGCACTTCCTTGTAAATAAAATTGACCAATAAAAGTTTGAACAACTTCATCAAGTGAAGTATTTGCTGGAACTTTAGGAAAATAACTCCGGCTTCCCAACACCTTACCTTGTCGGAAAAAGAGAACATACACACAAGCAATCGCGCCATTAAAAGCAACACTAATCACATCAAGATCATCGCCAATATTGGCAACAAATTGTTTTTCAGTCACTTGCCTTACGGCTTGGATTTGATCACGAATACGTGCAGCTTCTTCAAAACGTAAATCTAAGCTTGCTTCTTCCATACGCTTCACAAGACCTTCAATCACTTGTGAATCATCACCAGAGAGGAAAAGCCGTACATAATTAACTTGTTGAGCATACTCTTCATCTGAAACATAACCTTTCACACAAGGTGCAAGACAACGCCCTATTTGATACTGCAAACAAGGCCTTGAGCGATTGCGATACACACTATCTTCACATTGACGAATAGGAAATAATTTTTGCATCAAAGCCAAAGTTTCTCTTACTGCAAAAGAGTTAGGAAAAGGCCCAAAATACTCCCCTTTTGCATGCTTTGCACCGCGATAGCTAGCAAGTCTTGGGTGTTTATCCCCACTTAAATAGATATAAGGATAAGATTTATCATCCCGCAATAACACATTATAACGAGGCTGATAACGCTGAATGTAACTATGCTCTAGTAACAATGCTTCCGTTTCTGTATGTGTAATAGTCACATCAATATTTGCAATACATTTAACTAATGCTTCGGTTTTACGGCTATTCACTTGCACACGAAAATAACTCGAAAGCCTTTTTTTCAGATCTTTGGCTTTACCGACATAAATTACAGTATCTGTAGCATCGTACATTCGATAAACACCCGGTTTATCGGTGACTCGGCTTAAGAATGCTTTAGCATCAAATTTGTCTTCCACTTTGTAAATGACTCTCTATCTCAATTAACCCATAACGTATTGCTATATGTGTTAATTCTACATCACCTGAGATTTTAAGTTTACTAAACATTCGATAACGATAGCTATTTACTGTTTTTGTATTGAGATTTAACGCCTCTGCAATTTGTGTGATTTTTTTTCCTCTAATTATCATAGACATCACTTGCAGTTCTCTTTCTGATAAATAGTGCAATGGATTCACATCTTTTTGTAATTTAGACAATGCAATTTCCATAGCCAGTTCTTGGCTTAAATAACGTTGACCAATACATACTTGACGAATGGCTTGAAGAATATTTTCACACGAAGTATCAAGGACAACAAAACCTTCAATTCCTAATTGAAGAAGCGGTATAGATAAAATGGAATCCGTGTTGGGTGAAATAACAATAATTTTAATTGATAAAAATGAACGTTTAATCCTTTTTATTGAATCAATTAATGAAACAGAAGGAGATGAGTAAATAATAATAAGATTAACAGAAACTTGACGACAATAACGAAATGCTTCTGTTTCATCAGCCATAATTTTTCGAATGTTGATTTTTTTAATCTGACAAAGAAGTGTTTTAATTCCCAAGCTAAATAATTCAACCTGACTTATTATTATTGTATTGATCAATAATTTTTCCTTTTATGTTAATATATTTAAAAGTCCCACTTCTATTTAAAACACAATTATCATATTGTATTACTCATTAACATTCCACTTTTTTACAGTCTGAATTTATTCTCATTAAGTAAATGATTTTAATCGTTCAAATATAAACAAAGGCTCATATAAAAGAGCCTTTAATATAATCAATAGATGAAAATAATATTATTTATTAAACATATTCATAATATCTTTTTCTGTAAGCATGCGTGTTTTTTCTACAAAATTGTAATAATGGAGGTTTGTTATCTATATAAATTTGCATAGTAAGTTTGCTTTCTTTTGTTTCAGAAAACAATCCTGCTGATACATAATAAGTATTGCTTTCCTTCAAATGATAAAAAAGATGAGAACCGCAGTGCTTACAAAATGCCCTTTCACCCCATAATGACGAATCATAGCGTGTAATATTTTCTTCACCTTCAATATTTAAATCTGACTGACAATCAATCGAGAAACCTGGACCACCATTCCAACGTAAACACATACTACAATGACAAACACTAAGTTCAGTGATATTTTTCGCGGTTGACAATTTAACAGCACCACACAAACATTGACCTTGATGCATCGATACTCTCCTCTTCTTTAAATCATGCATAAATCTTTTAAGATTATATGCATGATTTTATTTCCCAAATAAGAATTTTTTAAATGTAGATATTTCTTACACTGTTGTATTCTTACTTTGCTTTTTGGGTGGTAATGGTGAGAAATAACCAATTAACAAAATCAGTATGGCAACACCAATAAAGGCCAATGCTCTAAGTAACCCGCTACTTAATGATGTATCAATCAAGAAGAGTTTAGCGATAACAACGGCTAATAGCCCCCCACCAATAAACCAACTTGAACGTGATTTTTTGCGAGTTGCCATCATCATTGTTACTAATGCAGTAATGGCCCAAATAATCGCTAATACGGTTTGGATCACTTTAGAATTAATAATTTCATACATTGTCCAGTCAATATCCGTGACAAAGACTAATCCCCTTAATAAAATCCCATTAGCCCACCAAAAGATCATTGCGGGAATGATATAATTGTATAATGGTAAGTTATTTTGTAACAACTGTTGATATTTAGGAGATTGTTTTATTACTGAAATATATTTATAGCCTACCCATATTCCCATAATTCCCATGAGATCCATCAGGTTAAAGAGAGGTATAAATTTAATACCGCTTTCGGTACCGTTATTCATATTTGCAAAAATTAAAGAAAGTGCAAGCAGAGCTAAAACAGGCGCAGTTATTACTAAATAAGTATTTTGATACGCTTTAATCCAATTAACTCTCATAACAAATAGAGTACTTATCGCTATATATAAGCTTGTGGAAAAAAGGATACTAGCAAAGTGTAGGCTGACATAAAGATAAGTGGTACCCATTAGCCAAACAACTTCAGTCAACAAGAATAATCCAATAAAGACAAGATGCATAATATGAATTAATGCTTTATTTAATCTTTTTGCTGGTAATAATGTATTAACCTTAAGTAAACAAAAACCACTCGCAAATATTGCCACCCATATAATGGCACTTAACCAATTATCTATTAATGATCCGGCTAAATAAATATACACTAACATAATAAGTGCTGACATCGGCCATAATAAAACAGAGCAACTTGCTAATTCAAAAAATAGTGCTTTCTTACCGGCTAAATACATTCCCCAGCAGCTAATAAGAATAAAAGCAAAAGTAATGGATTTTACACTTGGAGAGAACCAATATTCACCATACTCTTGCAAAGTGAATATACAATATCCCCAACTCACCACAGCAATAAATAGTGTCACATATCCAATAGCACGGCTATCAATATTAATAAATTTAGCTCGATACCACAGTACCGCTACAGCGAATACGACAATGACTAGTGTGATAAGCATTAGCCAATCACCTAACAAAATAACACGTGTGTTAAACATTAAAGCAAAGGATACTGCAACTAAAAGAGTCCCTGCGATAGCTGGTTTTTTTTGTTGCTGTAAAACAGAGAATGCAAGTATCATTACGCCTTCAATTGCCCATACCATCGATGTCCATTCAGCAGAAAAAGCAAATGGTACGGCTAAAGTAGCAAATGTGGCTGACAGCATAAAAAAGGCAATAGCCAGTAATTTTCCTTCTTCGCGATAGTATTTAAGCACAAGCCAACTTAGTGCAAAATAGGCTAATCCATAAAGAGATGAAGCAATAGCAACACCATATTCCCATTCTGATGCTAATCGATGTTGGAAGATAAAACCAATCAATGGTGTGCCGAATAATAATGTGGCATCGAAAGGAATATTGAGTTTCAGTTTATTTTTTAACGTTGAAAGTTCAGTTGCAACACCAAAGATTAACCAATTGGCCATTAAGAAAAGTTGGCAAGGTAAGTAATCAGTATGCGTATAGTTTGGTATCGCCCATACAAAAGCAATACTAAAGGTAAAAGCAAAACCAATAAGATTTAATAAACGCCAAACTTGCCAATGACTGATAACCAAAATGCCAATAGAAAGAATAAGATAATAACTAAACAACGCAATATAATTGCCACTTCCTGTAGACAATAACACCGGCGCTAAATAACCACCTAATGAGGCTAATACTGCTAAGCTAATAGCTCGATGAAGAACAGCTAAAATAACACTGGCGATGCAAATAAACACCATAATGGCTAAGGCAATACCAATAGGAATAAAATCATAAATTTTAGTCGCCGCAAATATCGTGATATAAAGCCCACCTATTCCGCCACCTTGCAAAATAAGTGCATATATCAGATTTTTCTTTCTAAGCCACCAGCCGATCCCTAATAATGCCAAACAACCACTTCCTGCCATCATTAAGCGTGTTGATGCGGAGATAAGCTCATTTTCAATACTGTATTTAAGTAAATAAGAAAGGCCAAAAAAGAGTAATAACATCCCTATTTTTGCCAGCGGATTTCCAGTAATGACCCAATTCCAAATAAGCCCCAAAATTGATTTTTGCTGAGAACGTGTATTCGAATTTAAAGCAGGCCTGTATTGTGATGCAGGTCTGACTTGAGATGTTGTTGCTCCTAAATTAGCAGATTGAGATGCAGAAAGATTAGTTCTTGCTACATTCACGGTATTTTCTAGATGTGATGTTGGCGTAATATCAGGTGGCGTATTTTCTGGCTCGTTCTGATAACGATGAGCAAAACGGCTCGTCGAAATTTTAGGTTGATAAGGTTGCGAGCCCGACTTAGCCGATGCTGAATTATTAGTATGTTGATCTTCTGTGTTAAGTGTTTTGTTTATGGAGGTAGAGGCATCAGCAACCGATAGCTGTTCTTTCGGAGAAACTTTATCAAATGACGTTTCTCTTGATGCTTGTGCTTGTTGAGGAGCAGGAGATTCTTTATTCTCAACCTTATCTTGTATTCCTTCTGTAAGTGTACTTGTCTGAGACTGATTACTTGATGAAGTTGATTTTAGCTCCCTTTTTATTTCACAGGATAAATCACCTACTTCATCTTTACTCGCATCAAGTGCTGTACGCTCATCTACAGCACCCTTTTTATTTAATAACTTAAATAATTTCGCTTGTTGTTCGGTCAGTTTTTCTTCAAGTTGCTTAATTCGATACAACAATGAGTTGGTATTTGTATAAGAATGATATTGCCAATACAAAGATACCACGACAAATATTATAATAATAAGCGTCAAAAAATCGTCCATAAACCTAATCCTTTTGTATTCAGCATCACATGGTTTTAATCTCTTAACCTTAGTTATACTTTAATTTTCACAGATTTATCTTAGTTTATTCCTAAATAATCAATTTTAAGAACTCTTGATTTAAACCTACCACACAATTTCAAAAAAAAGGTATGATCTATTAATTCCCTTAATCTTCCATTTATATTAAAAAGCACACTCATAATATGAAATTAAATGACGAATTAACTAACGCGATTGCTTCCGTCACAGAAGCTGCGGCTATTGCAGCAATGCCTTGGATCGGAAAACAAAATAAAAATGCAGCGGATGACGCCGCTGTAAGTGCCATGAGAGCTCGTTTAAATAGCTTAGATATCAATGGTGAAATCGTTATCGGTGAAGGCGAAATAGATGAAGCGCCAATGCTTTATATTGGCGAACAAGTTGGTCGTGGCAAAGGTGAAAAAATAGAGATTGCTGTTGATCCTATTGATGGCACTCGCATGGTAGCTACGGGAGAAAACAATGCTCTTGCAATTTTAGCAGCAGGCTTTGAAGGCAGTTTTTTACACGCACCCGATATGTATATGGAAAAATTAATTGTCGGTAAACAAGCGTCTGGTGTTATTGATCTTAATCACTGCCTAGAATATAACCTTGATGCAATTGCACAAACATTAAATAAACCACTTGAGCAACTTACGCTGGCTATTTTAGACAAACCTCGCCACCACGATGTTATTAACGATCTTCGCACCAAAGGGATCAATGTCATTACGTTACCGGATGGTGATGTTCTTGCTTCTTTATATGCCACAATGCCAAATAACTGTATTGATGTTATGTACGGTATTGGCGGAGCTCCAGAAGGTGTTATTAGTGCCGCGATTGCTAAGGCGCTTGGAGGAGATATGCAAGCTCGTCTGATCACTCGCGATATAGCAAAAGGAAATACTGCAGAAAATAGAGATTTTGCTGTCAGTGAAATAGCTCGCTGTCATAAAATGGGAACCGATGTAAATATCAAATTATCACTAGATACATTAGTTCGTAATCAAGATGTAATGTTTGCAGCAACCGCCATTACGACCGGTGATCTTTTATCTGGTGTTAACCAACAATCCCAATATCTACAAACACACTCTTTAGTGATTAATGGTTCAACACATTCACTACGTTATATTAAAAATTACCATTTACGTTAATTTTTCAGTTTGTCTCCTACTCTTTGAGACATAAAAAAGCGGCATTCGATTAAGATGCCGCTAAAGATTTCAAGGGGTATGTTTATTGTTATTTATTTGAACTCAGATTTAAGCCAATAAATTTGCTGGATTATCAACACATAACTTTTTGATAATAGAATTATCAACACCACGTTGAGCTAATAATGAAAGGAAGACATTCGGAACAAATCCCCAGCCATTTCCCCCATTTTTTGCCCACATTTGTTTTAAAAACACATCATGGCTTAATACAATTTGGCTACCATAACCTCTTTCAATTAAGGTTGCGACAGCTTCAACAGTATCCATAACACTTGGTGCAGCGCCCTCTTTAGGGAAAGAGATATCAAGGCCAATCATATCAAACTCAAGCCAAACACCGCGATCAAGCATTTTGCATTGATAATCAATATCTTTACCCGATGGATCAGAATGTGCTAATGAAATTTTAGCAGGATTACAGCCCATTTCAGATAATAAAATATCTAAAACTTCATCACCACGACGTTGCCAGCCTGGCATATGAATATTCATAGAAGCATGAGGATTATTATTTTGGGCGATTGCGGCGGCACGTAAACTATTTTTTTCGCCGTCAGTAAAGAAAGGAGAAACCCCAATTTCACCAATCATACCTGCACGAATATCAGTGCCATCGATACCTACATTCAATTCATCATCAATAATCTTTGCCATTGCATCAATATCATCAGCCAGTCGCTCGCCTTCAAACTTCTCAATATAAAGCCCTGAAGAAGCCACAACGTTAATACCTGTTATTTCTGCAACTTGTCTTAGTTTTCTAATGTCACGTCCAATGGATGAAGAGCCAGTTGCATCAACAATCGTTCTTCCGCCTAACTCTTTGAAGTTATTTAATTCAAAAATAACATCTTCGATTGGTTTCTTATCCATATTATCGCAACAACAATATGGATCGTATTTAAGTCCCCATTGGATATCTGCACTGACTTTTTTATCAACTAATACATGTGAGAATTCATAAAAAGGTTCATCAACAACACCAGAGAGATCATTAAACAGGTGCTCATGAGGTAATGTCAGTCCCATATCTTCTTTTTTAACAGGGCCTGTTACAGTTTGAATATAACCTTTCATCATGTTACTCCTATGCTTTCGCAGGTTTTGTGGCTCTGAACTCTGGGATTGTGGTAACAATCGCCCCCACTAACGCAAATAATGTACCGATAATTGTCACCAAATAAACGGTATTGCCTAATGAAGGTAATAACAGATCAATTAAGACAGAACCTAACAACTGGCCTGCTGTAGAGGCAACGCCTAACATCAGCAAACCCAAACCGCGAACTAAAATAGCCATTAATGCGATAGACATCAGTCCTAAAGGTCCCCCTAAATACATCCACCACGTTCCTGGTAATTCTAGGGTGATGTGACCTAATGCCATACGAACAACTAAAGCAATCGTTAAAACTGTAAAGCCAACAATAAAGTTCCAAGTGATAGATACCATCATGGAACCTGTCGCTTCCGCGACTTTAGAGTTACCTGCGGGTTGCCAACCAGCTAATAGCCCTGCAAGGAAAGGTAAGATTGCTAAATAAATAAATGAAGTTGAATGCCATTGTGGAGAAACAACAAATAGAGTTGCAACTACGGCCAGCACAGCACCTAATATACGATATGATGTGAAATATTTTTTCTCATCGACACCGATACCAAAGCGGTCACACAATAAACCGGATAATAACAGTGCTGAAATTAATGCTGTTTGGAATGTCGCAATCCCTAATGCACTTGCCGAAGCCCCTTCAGAGAAAACAACCATCGCACCACAAAGACCCGCAAACCAGTTCCATAATGGAATTTTGCGCGTTTTAATTAAACTTGGAATAGAAGCAAATTGCTGACGGTACTGTTTTTTCGACATAATGATAAAAAACATCACCACTAAACCACTGGCAAAAGAGATAACCGCACTGGCGTTACCATCTTTTAAAACGTGTCCTAACTGCCCATTCACCGCAGATTGCATTGGTGATAGCATACCTGCTAACACAGTTGCTAACATCAGCAAGGGTGTTGATAAATTTTTTGTACTCATAAGATGTTCCTTTTGGATTATTGGCTATGAGTGATTTCTTTTTTTATTTTTCAAGTAATCGGTTTTTATTTGCGCAGAGTTGCAACTCTGCGCTTTTTACTTTTTATGACAGTTATTCTTAATTCAAATTAACGCGCGATTTGTTTCAGAATGTTGACCCACATATCAGCATAATGTGGCCATGCTAAAAATTCTTTACTCCCCCAGTGCGGTGAACAGTCACTCATAAAGCAACCTGTTTTCCCTTTTTCAAATTGACCAAATACCAGCAATGGATCTTCACCAATATTTAATACTGTTTCTGTATTTTCTTTAGCAGATACTTTGTTATAACCAAGGAACATCGGCCATTCGCCAAAGCCTTTTACCGATGCATGTTCTGCATTCACTGCACTTGCGAATACACCTTCAGGTGCTTCAACACGATCATCACCATCAAGCATTTCGACAGGCAGAACTTCTGCAAGTAATGTGTTTTTATAGTTTGCTTTAGCTTCAATACCCATAAATGATAAGTAACCACCAATCATTAATAAGCCACCACCATTCACCACGAATTCTTTAATTAATCCCAGAGCATTAGGAATAACTTTCATGTTATAGAATGTATCGTTTTGCAACAGGAATGTATTAGCTCCAATGTCGCTAATCACAATGACGTCGTATTTAGCTAAAGCTTCTGCTGTTTGTGGAAAAGCAACCTGAACGGTATGAGCTGGCATATAATCGACTTCAACACCTTTCTCTCTTAAGCAACTTAATAAGAACGTTGAACCTTCTTCATATTTGCTAGAAGTGAAACTGTCGTAGCCTTTAGAGTGGATCATATGAATATGCCATGACTCACCAATAAATAAGATTTTCATTTTTATTCCTCTTTCAAAAAAGATTATTTATTCAGGGGATTGGGTGACAATCTGTGAATATGTTGTTTGATTGATGCGATGCATGACATTAATATCTTCAGGCATTTCTGAAGCATTACTCGTCTCAACAGCTAATGATGAAAAAGCTGATGCATAGCGTAACGCATAAGAAAACTGCTTTCCTTTTGCCAATGAGGCGGCGAGCGCACCATTAAAAGCGTCACCTGCCCCTGCAGTATTTTTTACCACTGCCGGATAGGCCGGCGAGTAAATATACTTATATCCGTCATAAGCTAACGAACCTTTACTACCTAGCGTAATAACCACCTTATTTACGCCCTGTTGATAAATAGAAACAGCCGCATTTTTTGCAGATACTAAGTCAATAACTTCTATTCCAGATAATAAACTCGCTTCCGTTTCATTAGGTGTTAATACATCTATCATAGGAAGTAATTCATTAACTATTTTGTTATAAGGCGCTGGATTAAGAATAATAGGAATATTATTTTCATTTCCAATAGCAATAATTTCTTTTAATGCTTCAATATTCGTTTCTAACTGTAATAAGATAATATCTGCATCAATAATTTTATCTTTCTGTATTTTTACTTCATCTGCTGAGATATCCATATTAGCGCCTGAGTAAATAGAAATAATATTCTCTCCACTTTCCTCTGAAACAAAAATAGAGGCTGTACCTGTTTGATAATTTTCAGTTTGGTATATCGTTGATGTTTTTATTCTTGATGACGATATAAAATTAACTGCATAATCACTAAATTGGTCAGTACCTATTTTAGTAATAAAATGCACTTGAGCATCGGCATAGCTAGCGGCCAGTGCTTGATTACAACCTTTACCTCCTGGTGAGAAGATAAACTTATTCGATAATAAGGATTCCCCGGCTTCTGGCAATCTAGGCAAATAGCTAATCATATCAACATTAAATGAACCCAGTACGCACACCTTATTTATTGCTGTTTTGTTTGCTAAATCGTTTTTATCAATTTGATCATTACATTCTAGAAATTGTATAATTTCTTTCTTAGCCACTTTATCTAATGTCTCAAATTCAATAAAAGCGCCACCATGGCATCTTTTTATAATTCCTTTTTCGGCTAATGTATTTAAATCTGATCGAATTGTTTCTTTGGTAACATCAAGTTCTTTTGCTAAAACAGAAACTTTTACTGCACCATTACCTTTGATCAGATTTATTATTTTTTTATGACGCTCTGCTTTCATTTAATGTTACCTCTATGGCAACAACTTTAGTTTATTAGTTGTTATGGGATTGTGATTACAATCATATGTTATTTATTAAAAGCAAAAAAAAGCAGAAATACAAAAATAAAAAACAAAAATAAACAGAAATAAATAACGATAATCGTAAGATTATTTAATAAATAAATTAAAGTCTTATTTCTTTTTAAGAAAAAACAATGCGATAAATAATTTATTTTTAAATTATTTATCATAAGTAAATTTAATACTATATTTTTATTTTTGGCGATGGGTAGTAATATAAATTAAAACAGAAAAATAAAAATTACTTTTAAAGATAAGCAGTTACAAAAAATTAATTGTATCTTTATACAAAAAAGCAGTAATAATGCTTAAATTAAATACAATTTAATTGAATCGAGCAATGCATTAATTATTTTTATCATCATTATTTTCATAACGTTTTATAATAAAGAAAATTTAATCATTATATTGACTGAAAACAGCCCCCTCTCTATAAATTGGCGTCATTTAGTTAAGTAATATAAAAGCAATGGCTAAAACACACTCAATATTCATCTTCTATTTTTGTGATCTTGATAACGTTAAATCAAATAGTGAAGTTCCTTTTTAGGAGAAATAAAACTTATTTTTTGATTTCATCTTTTTTTCTAGCGATTTTTATCAAAAAAACCCATTATACTTTGTCTATTTGATACATCATTTAGTCAAACTTTAATTTTGTTTTGTAAATCAATGAGGAATTTTATTTTTTTTCATTTACCATCAAAGAAGAGCATTTGTTTTTTACTCACTCAATTTGACATAATTATAACTGGAATAAAAATATAATTAGATTATAAAACTAAAAAAACAAACACGATATTTATCGCTAGTTATTTTTGTCAGTTAATCTTTTTATCAGAAACATTTTGTCATACTTCTTTCCTCGCACTTCATCCATTTTATGCCTAAATTTATACATACCGTCAGACAAAATATAAACTCCTGACAAAAAGTACAACGTAAAATAAGGATATATCAATGAAAATAAAGTCACTTATCGCAATCTCATTATTAAGCGCTAGCTTTTCCCTTTTTGCCGCGGAGAGTTCAACATCATCGGCTAATATTCAGGCTCAAGGTGTTATCCAAACTCAAAAAGAACTTAATGATTATGAGAAAGTCATGATAGAAAAAGTCTGGGTAACGACTGATGCGATTGACGAAAAAGGCAATAAAACAACTGCCGATAATGCCCAAGTCAGTAATTATTTTGGTCTTGCTGAATATTATCCGAATGGCACATTCATTATGTTTACACCGGAAGGTAAACAAAAAATGCAAGGCGATTGGTCAATGTCAGATGATGGCAAGATACGTACCTTAGTTGCTAAAGATACTGAAGGTAAAACGCTATTTACCCGTGATGTAGAAAATATCACGATTAATAACGATGAATATACTTATCGTATTTATCCAAACGC
The DNA here is from genome assembly GCA_901472505.1 of Proteus vulgaris. Classification (NCBI taxonomy): domain Bacteria; kingdom Pseudomonadati; phylum Pseudomonadota; class Gammaproteobacteria; order Enterobacterales; family Morganellaceae; genus Proteus; species Proteus vulgaris. The sequence continues at coordinate 3,321,720 of LR590468.1, read as the reverse complement.
AGAAGATCGCAACACTTATTTCGACATTGTGCATCATATTAAGAAATAAATTTAATACATTATTTACCTAGTCTTATTCTCTTCCAAACAAAAAGGGCTATTTTGTAAAACCAAAGTAGCCCTTACTTTATGGTTATAACTTACTTCTCACTCTACGGTTTGAACAAAGCTAAATATCGAAATTAACAGGTTACATTAAAATAATGATTGTGATTTACCTTCAATCCAATAAATGACTTTATGTGCTTCTTCCGGTGTTGGAACTTCCAATTTACTTAACATACGATCCATTACTTTAATAGGTACCACTTCATTCCTTGCATTATTTTGCTTTTGCCATTGAGCATAAGGCACTTCAATGTAAACCAGCGTTATTTTTGCATTATAACGATAAAACAAAGTAACCAGCTGATCGCGCATTTGCCTTGTAATATTCGTGGCATTCCAAACAAAAGGTTTATGCTCTCGCAAATAAATACGAGCTTGCTCTTTTGCTTTTTGTGCTATCCAACCATTAGCATCTCGATTATCGGGTTTAATATTATGTTGCCTGCGTAGGTCATCTAAACTCACGATAGGAATATCTGCACAAAATTGACGAATATAAGTATCTTTCCCCATACCAGGTAACCCGCACAGTATCGTGACATCACTGCCTTTTTCAGGATAAGGCTCATAATTACAATCAGTGCTATTTTCTGTATAAAAATAGTGAAAACAGGCTTCATCAGAAGGAAATGGTGCAGGTCTACGCCAACAATTTAACTCTTCACAATAAAGCATAAATAAAGTTATTTTATCAAAAAGCCCTTGTTTATCATCACAATCCCGCCCTAAAACATCGGCCTTAGCCAATAAAGCCAGTAAATAGCAATCCACTCTTAACGATGCAGCAATTAAGGCTTTTTTAGGATCTGTTTTATCCATTACCCATAAAGGTAATCCATGAAAGCGAACTAAAGCTGCAATTTGCTCTCTATCGGCAAAGCTTAAAGGTACTTTTTCATAGAGAAAACGTCGCGTTGTTAATTCGCCTTTGCGTGCATGACCAGGTGAAATAATACGCCCTTCTTCTTCTCGTGTTGTAGAACGTTTTTCTACATCATGAAGCAATGCCGATATCCATAAAATTTGCTGCTCTCTTTCTGTCAGAGTTTTATATTCAGGTAATGATTTAACTGAATTGATTACTCGTTGTGTATGTATTGCCACATCACCTTCTGCATGATGAATCGAGTCTTGTATAACACCAGCCATATCACTGATTTCATCATACAGTTCACAAAGTTGTTCCCATGACATTTCAGTGTGTAATTTCTTGTGAAGCATCATTGAGACTCCTGTATTTTTTCCCAGATTAACGGCGCGCGTCGCCAGTTCTTTTTCCAATGAACATCCGTTTTTACATGATCTTTTCTGACATATTTAAAAACACGATGAGAAAAATCATTTAAAGAAAATGGCTGTGCATCTCGTGTCACAATACCTTCCATTGGAGTTGGCTTTTGCGTTAAAACATCTTGAGATTGAAAAAAACTTACCTGTTTGGCTTGTGAAACAATCATATTTTCAAACTCTGTTTTATCCTGACATTCAGGCAGTTTAATTTCTGGCACGGTAGGAAGATCAAACAGAGAAGCATAAAACTGCACTTCTTCCCAACCTAGCCATTTATCTTTATAACGAACCGCAAACACATAGAAATATTCTTCTAAGTGTGCATATTCAATAGAATGAATGGCATATAGATTTTCACCAAAAATATCTAATTCACCTAAATCATTTTTCATCAACTGCCAACGTTGACGCAATTGAGAAGTCCATGCCGATTGCGTTGGTGTGGCATGAGAGCGTGCAAAAACGCCCATTTTATTTAGGCAATTATTTTCTCCATCCAACTTTTCTGTATGGATAAGGTGTTTTATTTGGCAAATATCCTTCCACCATTGCACATTTATACGATCATCATTCGTTGTGCCCGGTGAAAAAGGATAGTGATAGGTTCTATCATATTTTTGTGATTGATTATTCATTATTTAATACTCATTAAGTAACAGAAATCCTACCAAATTTAAAGAGAAATTCGGTAAGTCAATTTTTCTGTATTTGCACTATTCCTTCAGTGCCTTAATGCGTATTACATAATAACAACCTACAATAAAGAGAGAGAAAATAAGGAGATGGTTATATTAACCTCAAGCTGAATAGAGTGCTAGATAAATAACTTTTTTATCTCTTATATTACTTTTTTGCCTAATTTTGACATCAAATATCGGAGGAAACATGTACAACGATCTCCAAGGAAAAGTAGCTGTCGTTACAGGTTCATCAAGAGGTATTGGTGCTGCTGTTGTATCTCGATTAATCGCTGAAGGAATGAATGTCGTAATTAATTATCATTCTAATGAAAAAGAGGCCCAATGCCTTGCAACTGATTTAAATAAATTAAATTCAGGTAAAGCAATTATTTTTGGGGGTGACATTAGTAACGAGGATATTGCTCATAATCTTATTTATTGCGCTATAAACCATTTTGGTAAGCTAGATCTTCTTATTAATAACGCGGGTATTGAAACACAAACACCCTCTCACGCTGTTGATTTAGCTGACTGGCGTAAAATTATCGATGTAAATTTAACAAGCTATTTTCTCACTGCCCGCTCTGCATTAAAATATTTTGTAGAAAATAACATTCAAGGCAATATCATTAATATGTCATCTGTTCATGAGATTATCCCTTGGCCAACATTTGCAAGTTATGCCGCAAGTAAAGGTGGTGTAAGAATGCTGACTCAATCTCTTGCTCTTGAATATGCAAGCCACGGCATTAGAATTAATTCGATTGGCCCAGGAGCAGTAAATACGCCTATCAATCAAGAAAAAATGCAAGACGATACTCTTCGTGAAGAATTAGAAAATATGATCCCGATGAGATATGCAGCTGAACCAGAAATGGTTGCCAACGTTGCCGCATGGTTAGCATCAGAACAATCAACCTATATTACAGGACAGACCATTTTTATTGATGGTGGAATGACCCTTTACTCTTCTTTTCAAGGCGGTAAAGGTTAAGACTAACGAGTAATAAAACACCCACTTTTTGGTTATTAAAATGACTAAGAAGTGGGGGGTGTGTGATGATTTATTCTTTTTCTAAATAAATAAAAACATTTTCAGAGTTGATTAAATTTTCAGGAAGAATAAGAGAAATATCTGAAATAAATGGCATATCTAATTTTTGAGTTCCTGTTGAAATAGATACTCCCGCCTTTAGCCACGCATCAGCAACTAATTCTGTACAATAAACACCTTGCTTCGGGTAAATACTAAAATTTTCACCCACACGACTTAATGCGATTTGCACAGCATTATTTCTAGCTTCTTCGCTTCCTTTCACTTGATAAAAGCGGACAGAATTAGGTTTTGCTCGACGAATAAAAAAAGCTAGATTATCAATAGTCACGCCATCTTTTCTATCCATATGTTCACTGAGTGTTGAATGAATCACTTGAATACCATTATCCGAAATCCACACCATTCCTACATGACTAAATCCACTTCTATCGACTTGCTTAATTATTTCACTGATCGCTTCATCGCCATCTCGAAAAACTAAATCGCCATTTTTTAAATCATAAGGCAAAGCGAGCGCATAAAATGCGCTCACTAAGAATAAAACTAAAATATTAAATACACGAATGATCACTTGAAAGCTACTTTCCATTTACCATCTACATTAACCATCTCTTGTGCCTTAGTTTTTTCCACACCATCTTTTAATACGGTTTTTAATGTCACAATCGCACTATTTTTATCGTCACTATATTCAATACTGACGATTTCAACTTTACTCAAACCACCCTGCTCTTTAACTTGTTTTCCTGTTTCAGCAACAATCATTTTAAATTTGCTATTAAATTGTTCAGCTCTTGGATCCTTTTCTATCTCACCTAAATTAACTAATGAAATAGCTTTATCACCATTTCCTTCAGCAATCGCTTCAACAAATGCAACCGCTACCACACCAGGACCATCCGTTTTATCATTACAAGCTGATAGTGTTATTACTGCAAATATTAAAAATAGAGAACCCATTATTCTTTTTAACATAATTCACCATTACCCTAATACGTTATTTCCCGAACAACAGAATTGATAAAAACAGGCCCTATATTAAGATATAAAATAACTAATACATTATTTAATCACTACCTCAATAAAGAACACTACTTTAGATTTTTCTACTATAAATTATACGTGATAAAAATAAATCCAGCATATTTTTATGTTCTTATTTATCAAAAAATAAAAAATAATTTAATTTTTTCCATTCATTTTTATATTTTGCAAGAGCACGATGAAAGCCCAAATTTGATAATACTAAACATCATTATTTTTGAAAGTATTAAAAATAAAATTATTCTCTTTTTATTGTTATAATTGCTTTAATTTTGACTAAATATTGCGTAATTCATCCTAATTTATCTAACTAACAAATATTATTTATATTAATATTTTATGAAGTATCTCAATTTAATGTCATTTATAACAACATTAGAACATTAAATTATGTTAAAAAACAATTCTATTTGTTTTCACAATATATTTTCTCGTATTATTCCATCTTATTTACGTTATTTGCCTATAACACATCGCTAATAAATACAAACAAACACTAGAAAAATTGTGATCACATACGCCTTTTTACATCATTAATGCTATTTAAGACAAATAAAAACTGCTTTTTTATCAACAAATAGGTAATCTAGCTGTCTGATTTTGATGACCAAACATGAATAGTTAAAAGGATATTTTATGTTTACTTCACAGCTCATGCTGGTCGGTTATGTGTTATTGGTAAGTCCTTGTGGAAATGATTCTTGTGATGCAGTTCCTATTACAGAAACAATTTATACTAAAGATGAATGCACAACACGACTTAACTACTTAAAACAAAAAAGACCTGACCTTATTATTTTCTGTGGAGAAGTCTTAAGAGATCCTGATGTTACTGATGAGAATCCTTATCTCACACCACCAAACAGTGCAGATGATGTTTTCCAAATAAAGTAGTTAACCTACTTTAAATTTATCATTAAGATAAAATACAATTTAATTTGTTTTCTTTTTACGGTATACTCTTTGTACTTGAATATGTAAGGACACGTATTAGGAGTCACTAATGTCTATTGCGAAACGTACCAAAGACAAGCGCATTGCGTTAGGTTTAACACAATCAGAACTTGCTACCTTAGCAAGCACCACACAGCAATCTATCGAACAATTAGAAAGTGGTAAAACTAAACGCCCCCGTTTTTTACCTGAATTAGCAAAAGCATTAAATTGCGATTTAACTTGGCTTTTAGAAGGTGAAGAACAACCTGATATTGCTTCTGAAATTCCACCTGAAAATGAATGGCAACCTGTTAGTGAATGGGATAGCAATACCCCTTTAGATGCAGATGAAGTAGAAATTCCCTATTTTAAAAGTATTGAACTCGCCGCGGGTGATGGCTGTTGTACTAATGAAGATCATAACGGATATAAATTAAGATTTTCAAAAAGTACGTTACGCCGTTATGGCGCATCATCTCAAAATGTTATTTGTTTTTCTGTTTATGGCGACAGCATGTCTCCCGTTATCCCGAATGGTTCAACCGTTACTGTAGATACAGGTAATACTCGTATCGTTGACGGTGGTATTTATGCTATTGAGCAAGATGCGTTATTCAGAATAAAATTACTTTATCGCCAACCAGGAGGTAAGTTGATTATTCGTAGCTACAACAAAGACGAATTTCCTGATGAAACCGCTGAAACTGACTCTGTAAAAATTATGGGCCGAATTATTCACTGGTCAGTAATGGCATGGTAATTAATAAATAACAATGTAATCTCACCGTATTGAATTTTCAGTAATAACATGTCCTTTAGACAATAACACCGATTTATCAGCTAGTGCTCTGATTTCACGCGGTTCATGAGTCACCATGATCATCGTCATTTCCTTAGATTTCAAGGAGCCAATTAAGTCCCAAAGCTGATAACGTGTTTCCCAATCCAAACTCGAAAAAGGTTCATCCAGTAATAACAGTTTGGGTTGGCTAATAAGCGCTCTTGCCAATGCAACACGTTGTTGCTCCCCACCCGAAATTTGATGTGGATAACGGGTTGCTAAATGTGCAATTCCCATTTGTTCTAAGATTATCCGCTCTTTTTCTTTACTACGTTTTTGCTTTGCTCCATATTGCGCCAACCATAAATTTTGCGTTACAGTCATAAATGGAAATAAATAAAGTCGTTGATTTAAATATCGGCAAGAACGTAGCCACACTGGCTGTGTATTGATATTTTTATCTGCAAGATAGACATCTCCAGAGTACGAAGTATATCCCGCTATTGCATTTAAAAGTGTTGTTTTACCACTTCCTGACGTACCCGTTATTGCTAAACATGTTCCTTTTTCTATCCCCAACGAAACATCTTTTAATATACCCGACGTTAATGAACGAATTTCTAGCATGATGTCTTCCTTTCTTGTTGTAAGCGCTGCAACGCAAATAATAAAGTGATCGCAATAGCGATAAGAACAAGCGCACAACCTATCGCTAGCGTAAAATCGCCACTTGCGATATTTAAATAAATTGCCATTGGCAATGTTTCTGTTTTTAAACGAGTAGCGCCAGCCAACATTAAAGTGGCGCCAAATTCACCTATCGCACGAGAAAAAGCAATAATGCATCCACTCATTAATGCAGGCCAACAAAGAGGAATTTCAACAAGAAAAAATGTTTTTGTTGGTGTTAACCCTAAGTTTTGCGCTGTTTGAATATAGGCAGGATCAACAGATTTAAAAGCAGAAAGACTATTTCGCATAATAATAGCGCTAGCAACGTAAGTTTGAGCAATAATAATACCTAAAGGAGAAAAGAAGTGAACGTGATAATTCGGGGAAAAATCCCGTTAAAGGTCCCTGATTTCCTAATAATAACAATAATCCGATACCAATAACTAAAGGCGGTGTCACCAAAGGTAAATCAAGTAAAGCATCAATAAAACGATCTCCTTTAAAGGGTATTCTTGCCATTGCCCATGCAGCTGGCACACCTAAAATAATCGCCAAACATAAAGAAGTTAATGCTGTACTAAGTGACATACCAATAGCAAAATGAAATTCAGGATCAGTAATAACTTGCCTAAACTCAACATATGAAAGTTGGCATATTAATGCAATGAGTGATCCTAAGATCAAAAATAACAATAAAAAAAGTGGAATTAATGCCCAACGAAACACGTTATTTCCTTTTTTTAAAAATAAGATTTATTTTGCTTTAATAATAAAAAAGCCACCAGTGAGTTGGTGGCGAAAAATACAATTTATGTGAGAAAAATCTATGGTTTTGAAATTACAGGAAGAAAACCATAATCAGTAAAAGCTTTTATCCCTTCAGCGCGTGTAAAATAATCGGCCAGTAACTGAGCTTCTTTTGGGCTTGCTGATGTTTTTAAAACCGCAAGTGTTGCTACTTCTTCAGGGCTACCTTCTGGTACGGGAAGTAAAACCAACTTATCTTGGTTTTTTATTGCATCTGCATATCCAATAATAGCAGCATCTACTTCGCCATTAAGTAAATACATAAGCAATTGTTTAATTGTAGCAGTGCGTACAACCACTTTATTACGTAATTTATCGCCTTGACCTGATGCATCAATAAGTTGTTCGCCACTTTTTCCTAATGCAATAGCTTTAGCATCGCCCATACCTAGTTTTAACGAGCTCTTCGCAAGATCTTCCAGTGTTTTAATATCACCGATTTTATCTTTACGCACAGCGATAACGGGAATATGGCGAACAATAGAATATTGGTTAACAACGTATCCTTCTTTATCCAACTTTTCTACATAGTTTTGTGAACCTGGAAAGAATAAATCACCCTGCTTAGTTAAATTGAAACGTGTTAATATTTGGCCTGAACCGCCATATTCAATTGTGACTTTATTTCCTGTCTCTTTTTCAAATACATTAATAACATGTTCTATCGGTTGTTTTAAACCTGCACCAGCATAAAGATGAAGTTCAGCTGCAAGTGTATTATGACAAATTAATCCTAGTGCTAACCCTAGGCCAGTCAGTAATTGCCTTTTCATAAAATGGGTAACCCTAACTATCGTTATGTAATTTTTTATATAATGAATGAGATAAGAGTTTAAGGCAAGAGGATCATATAAAAAAAGAGAAAAATGTTAACAACTTATCATTTTTACCTTTTCTTTTATCTGTGAGTTTCACAAAAAGAAACTGATAAAAATAAATACGTCAATATGTTTATTTTTATCAGAAAAAATAGATTATAAAATAGTGGTTTACACGAAAAAACCCCGTTTTCACGAGGATTTTATTATTAACTTTCTAGCTCTAATAATGCCAAAGCCGTCACTTCATCGATAACAATATCAGTCGCGTAACCTCCCTTTATCGCCCCTATTGTTGCTTGAATATTTTCTCCTCCCCCAGCGATAAAAAGCCGCTGTGGTATTTGCCTTAACTGAGCTAGGCTTATTCCCATGATCCTCAGGTCAATATCAGAAACCAAAGGATTGCCTTGAGCATCATAAAAACGTCCACAAATCACACCTACAGCACCTAATGCACGGTATTGCGCCATTTCACTTCGGGTTAAAACACTGGTTGTTACCAAAGGGTTATCATCAAGTGTATTACCTACAACAAAGAGTGCTTTATTACATTGATTCAGCGCTGAAAAATTACGTCTAATAATTGGTTCGGCTTGAAGCTCCATAGCTAAACGCGCACTTGAAACAACAGCCGGAACATGTAAATTAATACTGCATCCTGATAATTTATTTGCAATTAATGCAGCTGCTTCTGCCGTTTTAAAATCAGGTTGTGGTGCGACAGCACCTATCATTTGTAGTACGGTGACATTCTTTAATGACTTGGGTGGAAGGTAATTACCTAACTTATAAATTGTTCGTCCCCAAGCAACACCTAAAATATCATCATCACTTATTATTTGAGAAAGATACATAGCTCCTGCTTTTGCTAATCTTTCTCTGTTCATATTAAATGTATGTTGCGATTTATTTTTTTCTTCATCAGGTAAAATAAGCACATTATTAAGATCGAATTTTGCTTTTATTCTGATTGCATAATCAATCGTAGAAAATACCGATGAATCTAAACTAATATTTACGAATCCTTTTTCTCTAGCTAAGTGCAAATATTTCACGACAGTGACTCGAGAAACACCCATAATATTTGCAACTTCACTTTGACTGAGTCCGTCCTGATAGTAAAGCCATGCAGCATAGAGAACGGGATCATTATCAAATAAACTCGCGTTCTTTAGCGAATTATTATCCATTTTAAACCCCACAAATTTTTATAAATCTTTTGACTAATTAATTTATTTTATATTAGAGATATTATTAAAGATAAAAATGTCTTTATCTAAATTAAGCCTTATAACACAAATAGATACATTCTATTAATCTACTAATAATATCGGCACCCTGATATTTTTCTTTACTACAAGAACCTCATAATACGTAAAAAGCCCTTAATAATGCCGTAAACGGTTCATAACGAGAAAGTTTTTTTTGAAAATACTGTTTTATTTTGATAAAAATAAAAATATTAGCTTTAAGTTTTAAAAAGTTTTATTTTGATAAAATTAAAATCACCTAAGTCTTATTGTTGCTATAAAGAATCAAATTGATTTCACAAGGAAAAAACAATGATAATTGCATACTCAACAGCACCAAATGAAAAAATTGCTAATGAAATAGCTCACAACCTCATCAATGCAAAACTAGCTGCCTGTGTAAATTTAATACCTCAAATAAAATCCATTTATCACTGGAATAATGAAATTATTGAAGATAATGAAATACTTATGATGATAAAATCCGAAAAGAGTAAACAACAAAACTTAATTGATACTCTTGTCAAAATACATCCATATGATACTCCCGAAGTCATTATAATACCGATTGAAAGTGGTTTTAAAGGTTATCTTAATTGGATCTATAACTCCTTGAATTAATATAACGTTAAGTTTTCATCGAGTTCTCTTTTTCAAAAAAATGACAATAAATTGTGAATAAAAATATTTTACATCATCTCATTAATGAGACAAATAACCTATTGTTAATATTAAATTAAATTTCTTTTTCTGATTGTGATAGGTATTTAAAATACACTTTATAATGATAAATATTTTAATTTCAACTAACAACAATCTAGATGATTAATTAAATCCTATACGATCAAGTATGTTTTTTTTCTAATTCTTAGTATATTTTAAATATATAGGTTAAATAGCCTTTAATGCTAAATTAATAACGTTAGCAACATCTTATTCTTTTTATTTTCTGTTATAATAAAAAAGCTTTCTCTAATTAACATACAAAAAGGAGTGAGTTATGAAAACAAACAGAGTCGCAAGACGTATTTTAGGTTTACCTTATAATTTAAGTCGTACTAAAAGGAAAGTCCGTTTTTCCATTATTGCCTCTGCAAATGCTGAAAATGTACCCGCTGAGTTAAAAAATACAGCTAAAATCTGTTTAAAACAGGACTTCAGAAAAAATGCAGAGCATAAGCGTATATATATGAAGTTAACAGATGCTTATCCAGAGTATCTTGCTACTAATTAATATGTTTATACGTTGACGCTATTTAAGAACTATTTTTGTAATCAATTTGTATACATAAAATATTAAAAATAGCATATCCCTTACATAAGGTAAGGGATATTAGTTTTCTAAATTAATTTATTTTCCTGTTATTTATAAAGCTCTTTTCTTATATTTATGAGCGTATTCTTTACAATTGAATGGTTAATTTCATCAGGTAGTGCACTTAATTGAAATGCTTTTTTTATATCTTTGATAAGCCTCTCACTACGCTCTAATAATTCATCATAACTAAATTTTCCCGCTTTAATCGCTAATAAATCATCTCTATTATCACACCAAACTTTTACTTTATTTTCTTGTGCAATACCTAATGCAACATACAATAGTCTAAATGTATGCATCATATTTTTACTATCGTAACTTCGCCCGTGATCGATGTTTTGCTGGTAACGTGCATTGTTACGCCGCTCAACCCACAGCCAATAATCATGATATTGCTTACGGTATGCGCTATAACCTTCTTTATTAAAGCTTAGATATCCTTGTACTTTAGCTTTTTTGGGGATGCTACTTAGTAAGACATCATTAGCAGTCTCTTTTTTCATTATACCTTGAAAAAGCGATATCTCGTCATAATACATCGCATATAAATCTTGGGCATGAGCTAATTTTGCTAACCCAATATACTCTTGTTTCCAGTGACGATTATCTAACCAAGAATTAACTTGTATTGTTTTTCCATCTTCAATGACATAACAAAAATCGAGAATATTTTTTAATTTTTTGTCGACTGGATTGACTATTTTTTTATTTAATCCTTGAGCTTTCTTAATTTGTCCTTGTGCATAGTGTACAAATGTTTGAACACATGTTTTAGATAAAAACCATTCAGGTTTTATTAATGACATTAAGGGATGCCGATAAATAACCATATGTTCTGGTGAATTAAGAAGTTCTAATATATTAGGATTAGATACACACAATAGTTCCACAAATCGCCCAAGCTCATAATAAACAATATCATTGGTTTCATTACTTACTTGTGGTGTATATTCCAATCCATAAAAGAGATCTTTTGGGAGATAAAACACCCCTTTGATATCTGTATCTGACGTTTCTGTCGCAAGATTATGTGAACGACTTCCAGCAATACTTTCAAATAAAAGGTAAGGTTTTATATCTTCAATGGTCAGTTTCATCTAATTTTTTCCTAAACCAATTATTTAAAATATCATTATCTGGAACTATTCTTTTTGCTAATTGAATATCCGTCTCTCGCCATAAAAAAATAACTAGGTGTTGCATCGCATCTGTTGGGACCCAAGTAAAATGTTCATCTTTATCTGATTTAAATTCTACTAATTCATGGATAGCTTTTTGTTCTTCTACGGATAGGATTTTTATCAATTTATTTAGCTCCATAGGTGGTATATCACCTGTTTTTACTGTCCAATAAGCCGACAGCAGAGAGCGTAATAGATAGAACCATTTCTTTAATTTTATAGGTTTTACATCAGCTTCATTTCTTGTTTTATTTTCTGGAGAATAGCCACTCACAACTTTAGCAATTCCTCTGTAATGATGAACAATTACTTTTGGTTGATAATAGAGTTTTGCTAACTCAAATAACTCTTTTTGAACATTAGGATATTGTTGATAAATTATTGGCGATTGGAGCCATTCTAATAATATACAGTTCGATTTTCGTAATAAGTGTAGTGCTTTGGTAATATCCCAAGCACCTACATCAAACCAACTATTTTCTATCCATTCGAAAGTTTCTTTAGGTTTATCGATAGAAAGATAAGCATTACGCGGACGTATAAAAATACCTCGGACATCGTAATCACTATCAGTTGATGCAAATCCCCAAGCTCGGCTTCCACTTTCAGCAACATAGAGTAGCTTTACCTGATACTCTTGCTCTATTTGTGGTATTTTTTTTAAAATCTCATTTTGCATGATGTCCTTATCTCCTTATTTGTGACTTTTTTCACTAATTTACATCTTAACGCTAATATTCTATGGTTATAACACAGACATAAGCCAATACAAACTTAGTCAAATTCTCATTTTCCCCATGTGTAATTAGGTGGTTTATAAATTAAAATGATAACCTCACAACAAGCACAAGATATCGTTCTTAATCATTGTCATTCAACTCCTTATGCTGAGCAATTTGTTATTTATTTTTGTGAGTTATCACCTAAACAAGATTTTTGGATAATCCGTTGTAACTCTGAAGGCTATGTTATTTATAATCAACTAGAACATTGTTATATTGGTGTAAATGCCTATTTAGTGGATACCTTTACGGGTAAAATTAATATTGTTAGTAGTGGAGAAAGTGTCGAAGATTTTCTACAAGAAATTTACGATACCCAAACTGCATGTGGTCAGTTTTATCTTCTTCGCCCTACTTTTTCCAAAGAAAATAAAATCTCATTACTTCATTTAAAACAATGGATAGGATGCGGATATATTGATGCTATAAATTTACTTACTATTAATAAAAATTGGTTTACTGGTAAGCGCCGTTATTTACAACATATACAAATATTATTAGATAAAAGGGATATTAAAACTGAGATTATTTTAGCAGATAAAATCGACAACATAGTTGTTATTAATAACGGTACATGGTTTGAAGAAGATATTAAAAAAGAATTAAGAACAGTTATTGGTAACGGAATTTAATGATTTTTATTTTAATAAAAAATTATTAGAGCAACCATCTGAATAAAATCAGATTCATGATCTTAAAAAAGATAATTAAGTATTAATTTAAAACTTTATTAAATTTATTATTTATAAAAATAATCCTATCTCTAATGAATAGAAACATACAAAAAGCCACCAGTAACATACTGATGGCTAATGGTTTTTTAACCTTTATCAACTATTGCTGATAAACGGTATTTTATTCCCACTCAATCGTTGCTGGTGGTTTACCACTGATATCATACACAACACGGGAAATTCCGCCTACTTCATTGATAATACGGTTAGAAACACGTCCTAAGAAGTCATACGGTAAATGTGCCCAATGTGCCGTCATAAAGTCTACCGTCTCAACTGCGCGTAATGAAACGACCCAATCATATTTACGGCCATCACCCATTACACCGACTGAACGTACAGGTAAGAACACAGTAAACGCCTGACTGACCTTGTTATATAAATCAGCTTTATGCAGTTCTTCAATAAAAATAACATCCGCTCGACGTAATAAATCACAGTACTCTTTTTTGATCTCACCTAATACACGAACCCCTAAACCTGGGCCTGGGAATGGATGACGATAAAGCATATCGTAAGGTAAACCTAACTCTAGGCCAATTTTACGAACTTCATCTTTAAATAGCTCTTTTAATGGCTCAACTAAACCCAATTTCATGTCATCAGGTAAGCCACCCACGTTATGATGTGATTTAATCACGTGTGCTTTACCCGTTGCAGATGCCGCGGATTCAATGACATCTGGGTAAATAGTACCTTGCGCTAACCATTTAACTTGTGGCTGTTTAACCGCTTCTTCATCGAAAATCTCAATAAAAGAATGACCAATTATTTTGCGTTTTTTCTCTGGATCACTTTCACCTTTCAGTGCAGCCAAGAAGCGATCTTCAGCTTCAACATGGATAATGTTAAGGTCAAACTTACCTTTAAACATTTCCATCACTTGTTCTGCTTCATTTAGACGCAGCAAACCATTATCAACAAATACGCAAGTTAAACGCTTGCCAATTGCTCGATTTAAGAGTAACGCGGTAACAGATGAATCAACACCACCTGATAACGCTAAAATAACGTGATCATCACCAATTTGCTCTTTCAAACGAGCAACGGTGTCTTCAATGATTGCAGCCGAAGTCCATAATGCATCACAACCACAGATATCTAAAACAAAACGTTTTAAAATAGCTAAGCCTTGGTGAGTATGTGTCACTTCTGGGTGGAATTGAACACCATAGAAACGTTTTTCTTCATTGGCCATAATTGCAAACGGGCAGGTTTCAGTGCTTGCGACTGTGACGAAATCTGAAGGGATAGCAGTTACTTTGTCGCCGTGGCTCATCCATACATCTAATAATGGTTTGCCATCTTCACTTACTGAGTCTTGAATATCGCGGAATAATGCACAGGTTTCACGGATCTCAACTTGTGAATAACCAAATTCACGCTCACCAGAAACTTCGACATCGCCACCTAATTGCATCGACATCGTTTGCATGCCATAACAAATGCCTAGTACTGGAACGCCTGCATTAAATACGTATTCTGGTGCACGAGGGCTGTCATCTTCTGTCGTACTTTCAGGACCACCAGACAAAATAATACCATTAGGATTAAATTCACGAATTTGCTCTTCGGTTACATCCCATGCCCAGAGTTCACAATAAACACCGATTTCACGAATACGACGAGCAATAAGCTGCGTATACTGTGAACCGAAATCAAGGATAAGAATGCGATGATTATGGATATTTGCTGTCATTTGTGGTGAATTCCCAAAACAGATAAAGTCATAAAGTTGAAAGGCTTGCCCCGTATCATTACAACAAGCCTTTCTCGGAATAAATTACATACCTAAGCGATAATTAGGTGATTCTTTTGTAATAGTAACATCATGAACATGGCTTTCCTGAATGCCCGCACCGCTGATGCGAACAAATTCAGCTTTAGTATTTAATTCTTTAATAGTTGCACAACCTGTTAAACCCATGCACGAACGTAAACCGCCCATTTGTTGGTGAACAATAGTTTTTAATAAACCTTTATAAGCAACACGACCTTCTATACCTTCTGGGACTAATTTGTCTGCTGCATTATCAGTTTGGAAATAACGGTCTGATGAACCTTTAGACATCGCGCCTAATGAACCCATGCCACGGTATGGATTTATAAGAACGACCTTGGAATAGTTCGATTTCGCCTGGAGATTCTTCTGTGCCTGCAAACATTGAACCCACCATAACACAAGCCGCACCTGCTGCTAATGCTTTCGCGATATCACCAGAGAAACGAATACCACCATCAGCAATAACAGGAATATTGGCGATCTTTCAGTGCTTCAACCGCATCAGCGATAGCCGGTAATTTGTGGTACACCAACACCTGTTACGATACGTGTTGTACAAATTGAACCAGGGCCGATACCTACTTTAACTGCGCTAACACCAGCATCTGCCAGTGCTAAAGCACCTTCTGCTGTTGCAACATTACCACCAATAATAGGTAAGTTAGGATATAAAGCACGAGTATCACGAATACGTTGTAATACCCCTTCGGAATGGCCATGTGATGAGTCGATAAGTAAAACGTCAACACCTGCCGCGACTAATGCGGCCACACGCTCTTCATTACCTGCTCCCGCACCAACAAGCAGCACCAACGCGTAAACGCCCATGTTCGTCTTTACAAGCATTAGGTTTACGTTCTGCTTTTTTAAAATCTTTTACTGTGATCATACCTTTCAGGTGAAAGTGATTATCAACCACTAACGCTTTTTCTACGCGTTTCTCATGCATTTTTTGCATAACGATATCGCGGGCTTCACCTTCTTGAACGGTTACTAAGCGATCTTTAGGTGTCATTACTGCCAGTAACAGGTTGATCTAAATCAGTCACAAAACGAACATCACGACCAGTAATAATACCGGACTAATTCGTTATCATTAGTGACAACAGGGTAACCTGCAAAGCCATTGCGTTCTGTCATTGCTTGAACTTCGCGTAAAGAAGTTTCTGGTGTTACGGTGATAGGATCAGTGACCACACCACTTTTCATGTTTTTTCACACGACGAACTTCTTCAGCTTGGCGTTCGATTGACATGTTTTTGTGGATAAAGCCAATTCCACCTTCTTGAGCTAATGCGATAGCTAAAGGCGCTTCAGTCACAGTATCCATTGCAGCAGAAAGCATAGGAACATTTAGGCGGATAGTTTCAGTCAGTTGAGTTGATAAATCGGCAGTATTAGGAAAGAACAGTGGAGTGTGCAGGAACTAACAAAACATCATCAAATGTAAGTGCTTCTTTTTTAATTCGTAACATAGCAATATCTCACCAAGGCGGCTTTTAGGAAAATAGAAAATATTGCCGCGGAATTATACACAACCGTAATCGGTTGCTTCTAGCTTTTTTTTCAAAATTTTTATTGATCCTGCCACGAACTTAGGTAGTATCAATCAATTAAGTCTTTGTTTTTAAAATTTGATCTGGCTCACATGACACTACCGATAAACAATAATATTTTTACTGTTAGCCGTCTAAATAAGACCGTTCGCCAGTTATTAGAAATGGAAATGGGTCGCATTTGGATCAGCGCTGAAATTTCCAATTTTACTCAACCCTCTTCTGGACACTGGTATTTTACGTTAAAAGATACTCATGCCCAAATTAGAGCGGCGATGTTTCGTGGTCAAAATAGCAAAGTAAATTTTCGTCCTCAACATGGTCAGCAAGTTTTAGTGCGTGCAACAATTACATTGTATGAACCACGAGGTGATTACCAATTGATTGTTGAAAGTATGCAACCTGCGGGTGACGGACTTTTACAACAACAATTTGAGCTGTTAAAACAGAAACTCAGCGCAGAAGGTTTATTTGATGCCATTCATAAAAAAACTCTGCCATCACCCGCCAAACAAATTGGTATTATCACGTCATCAACAGGTGCAGCACTACACGATATTTTAAATATTCTTCGTCGTCGTGATCCTTCTTTGCCTGTACTTATCTATCCAACCGCGGTGCAAGGTGCTGAAGCTCCTATGCAAATTGTTCATGCTATTGAACTGGCTAAACCATCGTAAAGAGTGTGACGTTTTAATTGTCGGTCGTGGCGGTGGCTCATTAGAAGATCTCTGGGCATTTAATGATGAACGTGTTGCTCGTGCTATTTTTGCCAGCGAAATTCCTATTGTGAGTGCAGTTGGCCATGAGACCGACGTTACTATTGCCGATTTTATTGCCGACCTTAGGGCCCCAACGCCTTCTGCAGCTGCTGAGTTAATCAGTCGTAATAAACTTGAACTATTACGCCAATTGCAATCTCAACAACAACGCCTTGAAATGGCAATGGATTACTATTTAGCGAAAAAGCTTCGCGCAATAACACAACTCCATCATCGTTTACAACAACAGCACCCTCATTTGCGCCTTGCTCGTCAGCAAAATGTTTTAGCCTCAACACAACAGCGCTTAATTTCTAGTTTTCAGCGACTATTACAAACTAAGCAACATCAACAGGTACAATTACAAAAACGTCTTAATTACCAAGCACCTAACTCAAAAAATTCAAGCATTACTTCGCCAACAACAGCTGTTGATCTACCGTATGCGAGAAAGTATTTCACAACAGCTATCTCGTCAACGTGAACAGTTTGCTATTAGCTGTTCTCGTTTAGAAAGCGTGAGCCCTCTCGCAACACTTTCTCGCGGTTACACTATTAGTGAGACAGCGTCTGGAGAAGTGCTGAAAAACACCAAACAAGTGAAAGTGGGCGATCCATTAAAAACACGTGTTGAAGATGGTTGGATCACCAGTGAAGTAGTGAAAAAACAAAAGATAAGAGCAAAACGCAAAACAACTGCTAAAAATAACGATTAAGTCAAATCAAGTGATTTAAGCTTTATATAAATATAAAAACGGCATCAAAATAATATTGGTGCCGATTTTTTATTATTTATGTTTTAAGATAATCATTACGTTATATTAAAAACGCACTTCCCCTGCAAAAAGATAACTTCTACCGCGAGCTGTTTGTGTATTAGCACTCGAATCTTGCATAATTGGTGATGAATTACTTCTATCAAGTGCATTAGAATAGTTTTTATTCATTAAGTTATGCACTGCAAATTTCAAAGAAATATTCTTATTAA
This sequence comes from Proteus vulgaris, assembly GCA_901472505.1. Lineage (NCBI taxonomy): Bacteria > Pseudomonadati > Pseudomonadota > Gammaproteobacteria > Enterobacterales > Morganellaceae > Proteus > Proteus vulgaris. The sequence continues at coordinate 3,303,171 of LR590468.1, read as the reverse complement.
TTTTGTAATTACTATAAAGATCAATAACCGTTGGGATATTATCTTGTTGCACCATAGGGACTTTACCCGTATCAAAATCAACACCTTCAGGTGAAGATTTACGTGATTTTCCTGTGATTTGGATCACAGTACCTAGTTCTAATGACTGGTCATTAAAGAAGCGGACACCAGTATCAATAGAGGCATAATATTTAGGTAATTCAGAAGCAGGTGTTTGCCCAAAGTCTGTACTGGCTATCGAAGTTGGTTGAGATGTGCGCTGATCGCTATAAGAAAGGTTTGTGTAAAATACCCCTGCATCATAATTTGCTTGGAGTTCATAACCACGTAAAGTTACAGGTTCAAGGCTATTGGTGTAGAGGAAAATATTGCCATCATATTCAATTCCCGCGTAATCCTCATACGTTAAAGAACCGTCATTTTTACAACGTACACCACCTTTACAAACAAAATAAGAGTCACTAGAGATGTAATCTTTAATTTTTGTGTGATACCACAATCCTTTAAATCGTAAGCTGTCGCCTTCAATAATTAAATCTGGGCGGTAGCTATTGAAACCAATTTGAACGGTATCAGCTTTTTCACTTTTTAAAAATGGATTCATTGAAGCACCACCTTCATTAGCAAAGAAGATCTCTTGTGAAGTAGGTGCTCTCATTGTATGTGCATAGCTGATAAATGGCTGAAATTCAGGAATAATTTCAGCGGAAAGTAACATTCCAGGATCCCAATTTCTATCATGACGATTAACATTCATTTCGCCTTCTGGGAAACAGGCAGCAGTTGGATCACAAGCAGGTTTACGCCCTTTAATATGATAATCCACATAATTTAAATTAAGATCTAACGTATAAATATCGTATTCAAATTTCATTTGTGAGAAGAAACTGGTTAAATCATTTTTTCCTTGAGGTGCAAACGCATTATTTTCAACCATATTATTTGCTTGCCATGGATCCGTTGAAGGCGCAATAACACTACGTTTGTATTCTGTTGACATTAATTTAGAACCAAGTGTTAATGCCATATCCATTTCACCATAATTAAAACGACTGGTATTTTTAACAACAAGAGAATCTGAGATATTTTTTGCATTTGCATTACGTAAACTCATTAAAGAATCGCCTTCAAATTTTTGAGACGCTTGGCTGTGACTCAAACGAACTTCACTGTCAAAAAGATCATTTAATGGTGTATAGCGATATTTTGCATAATAATCTTTAGCATCAATTTTACGTCGATTAAAATTATTATTATAAAATCGACCACTTAATTCTAATTCATGAGTATCATTTGGTTTAATATTAATTTTTGCTAATTCTGAATGGGGTTTTTGATTAAAATGTTTATTAGTCGCAAATTCTTCACTATTAAAACCGGCACCATTTTTATAAGAAGGTTCTATTTTGTGCCCACTTAATGCAATCATTGCACCAGCTGTACCATTATCATTAAATAATGAACGTTGTCCTGCAAAAGCGACCATACCGTTATAACCTAACCCATTAGTACCACCAGCTGCTTTACTTCTTACTCCCCATGAATTTCCTTTAAATAAAATATCTTCGATGCCAATAGTTTTAAAATTAGCGCTACCTGCTAAGGCATTGATACTATTTTCACCATCTTGTTGACCTCGAGAAATATCAACTTGAACAATAAAGTTTGGATCAAGCATACTATTAAATTGATTATATGGCTGGCCACCATGACTAATTTGGCTAGGGGATGTGCTATATGTTGTTTGCGTAACACCATCTACCATCATATTAACACGCCCAAAACCACTAAGTCCGCGAATATTAACACTCACACCAGGTTGGCTTACATCCATTTGAGTATACGTGCCCGGCGTTGCTCGTAATGCTTGTTCAACAGATTCAAGATTATTAATTTCGCCAATAGAACTATAAGCACCCGGTTTTCCCAATGCTTTTTGTTCTGGTGTCTCTTTTTGTGCTGATGAAACTTTTAAGCTACTAAATTGAACCGCTTTATCAGTTTCTGATGCGATGGCAAGATGATTAACACCCGAAAATAAAATAAGAGTGCTAAGTATTTTCCTTGTAAATTTCATAATAAACCTATTCTTTATTTTTATTTAAATAGGCTCACGCTGCTTTATATAAAATAATTAAACTAGAAAATATTATTATTGTTATATTCGTTTTAAATAATAGCGCTGTCTCTCTTAAAGAGAGACAGGCTAATTTTATTAAACTTATTTATTATTACAATTTATTCTATTTTATATTTTGAGCTTTAAAATAGACTTCAGGTTGTTCTAACATCAGAATAAAGGCATATTCTTTTGCAGTATCGCGTAAGCGATTAAAACGTCCTGATTTACCACCATGCCCTGCACTCATATTAGTATCAAGTAATAGTAGGTTATTATCTGTTTTTAATTCACGTAATTTAGCAACCCATTTTGCAGGCTCCCAATATTGCACTTGTGAATCATGTAATCCTGTTGTGACGAGTAAATGAGGATAAGCTTTAGCAACGATATTGTCGTATGGACTATATGATTTTAGGCGGAAATAAACGTCTTTATCCGCAGGATTTCCCCATTCTTCATATTCCCCTGTTGTTAACGGAATTGAAGCATCGAGCATGGTTGTCAAAACATCAACAAATGGAACTTGAGATACCACACCACGGTATAACTCAGGTGCCATATTCACAACGGCGCCCATCAATAATCCACCCGCGCTCCCTCCCATGGCATAAACGTGTTTAGGTGCTCCATAACCTTCGGCAATTAGATATTTAGTGGCATCAATAAAGTCTGTAAAAGTATTAACTTTATGTTCCATTTTTCCTTGGTTATACCAACGCTTACCTAATTCCCCGCCTCCACGCACATGCACAAGTGCATAGACAAACCCTCTGTCTAATAAACTTAAGCGAGGTGAGCTAAATGAAGGATCAATGCTACTCCCATAAGAGCCATAACCATAAATTAAGATAGGATTTTCACCTTTCTTAAATAAGTCTTTGCGATAAACCAATGACACTGGAACTTCAACACCGTCTTGTGCTTTTACCCAGATACGTTCACTTTCATATAAATCACGTTCAAAACCTTTTACTTCTTGCTGTTTAAGCAATTGCTTTTGATGCGTTTGCATATTCCATTGGTAAGTTGAAGAAGGCGTTGTCATGGACGTATAACCAAAACGAAGCTCTTCACTATCTGCTTGAGGATTAAATCCTAACCATGCCATATAAACAGGATCGTCAAACGTGACATTGGTTGATTGACCTGTTTTCCAATCAATTTGACGCAATGACACTAAACCTTGTTTTCTTTCTTCCACAACCAACCAGCGATTAAAGAGATCAAAACCTTCTAAATCAACCTCTTTTTGTGGTGCAATGACGGTTTCCCAAGGCTTATCAATTGAGGCCGTTTTATAAAGACCAAATAATTCACTTTCATGATTCGAACGAATATAGAACTCGCCATTAAAATGATCGATATCATATTCACGTCCTTCTTGACGTGCAGAAAAGATAACCATGGGTTTTTCTGGTGCATTAGCGTCAATTAAACGAGATTCTGAGGTGGTTGAACTTTCAATAGAGACCAAAATATAGTCTTCAGATTTACTTTTACCCATCCAGGTATAAAAGCGATCGTCATTTTCTTCGAAGATTTTGACATCTTGCTTACGATCAGTGCCATATTGATGGCGATAGATTTGATAAGGTAGTAGCGTTTGCGGATCTTTATCCACATAAAAGAGTGTTTTACTATCATTTGCCCATACTAAGTTTGCTGAAATATTGGTTAACACATTCTCTTCCCATGTGTTATCCGATAAATCTTTATAGGCAACATTGTAGTTTCTGCGCCCTTCTTTATCTTCTGCAATGGCAATGCGTTTGTTATCTGGGCTAATGGTCAAATCACCTAATTGATAGAACTCATGCCCTTTGGCACGTTCGTTTCCATCAACAAGAACTTCCCATTCACCTTCACTATTCACTGGTTTACGCTGATAAATAGGGAAATCTTTACCTTCTTGATAAATTGTACGATAAGTATAGCCATTATAAATATAAGGCACTGACTCATCGTTTTGAGCCATACGGCTAACCATCTCATTGAAGAGTGTTTCTTCAAGAGCTTTACCTTCTTTCATCACTGATTCGGTATAAGCATTTTCAGCATTCAGATAATCAAGCACTTTAGGATCTTTGCGTGAATCATCTCGTAGCCAATAATAATTATCGGTACGTGTATCTCCATGATCTGTCATCACATGAGGTACTTTATTCGCTTTTGGTGGCATCACTAGGGAGTCCTTCTGATTTTGAGCCAATGCAGGTGTTGCTGAAATTAACAATGCCATAATCGCACTCGTTAATTTCAACGTCATCCGTTTTTTTGTTGCGATTAACATAACGTTTTATTTCCTTTTAACCTGTCGTTAGAACGTTAGTGTAGAAAACTCAATTGGCATTTCAACCATTATTTTACCTTTCGACAATAACTCTATCGGCGGTATAGGTAAGGGTTCTGCGCGTTTGAGTACTCTTTGTGCTTCTCTATCTAAAGAACGCACACCACTACTGAGAATTAACTCACTCGATATGACATAACCTTGTTCATCAACAAAAAAGCGCACTTTAGAAATACCCGTTCTACCTTTGCTTTTTGCCTCTTCAGGGTAGGCTTTATAGCGATTAAGGTGCCCTTTTGTTTTAGCTTGCCATAATGCTAACGCGCTCTCTGAGCTATCTGAATCGCTGTCATAATTTGCACTAACATCATTAGATTGCTGTTTTGCAGCAGAGCGGCTACTTGAAGGTGCTGATTGACTAGACACATTTTCACTAATTGTGGGCGCTGGTTTTGCAGGGGATGTAATCGGTGCCACCTTAGCGGTTTGCTCTACATTGACCCTTTTCTTAGGTTTTTCTAGCAAGATATCTGCATTTTCATTCACAATCAGATCAGGCTGTTTTTCAGCAATATCTTGCTCTACCTTTTTTTGACTCGCTACCGCCAGTTGTTGATCGATTCCTACAACCTGTTTTTCATCACTTAGTGCTTGTACATTTTCACTTAAGCTCATCATTACAGCTAATTCTGGCTCTTGTATAAATACCGTATTCTCTTTAATGAAATAAAAATAAGCCATAACAAAAACAGCATGCACACCGATAGCCAAAATTAAGGCTTTAGAACTACAAAGCTGAAATTTTGGCATTTGATCCATACAAGAAGAAATAAGCATATTTGTGTTATCAATAAATTAAGGTAATGCGACAGGTGTTATCCAAAGATAATCGGCATGAACTGAAGTAACATCACTTCCCTCTTCCGTCATAATCACGACTGTTACGTTTCATTCGGTGCTAAATCAGCAACATGTAAAGGTACGCCCATTACTTTTGTAGCATGAAAAGATCCCGCAATTAAAAGTGCAGGCGTCGGGGCATCTAATAAACTTTTAGCCATTGCACGATCACGCAATTGCTGGATAACAGTCATTTTTTCTGCTTGTATTTTATCAAGCTCGCCACCATGAGAAAGCTCGATTGTTTTTTGAATAAGTTGGCGAACGGATGTATCAGTAGAATGCACACCATCAATAATAGGAGGATTTTTATACGCACTAGATATTTCACTGCGATCAATGTTAGCAGCTAATAAAGGATAATCAGCGCTTAACCCTGCTTTAACAATATTGCCATACCATTTCCAAGGCCAACCTGAATTCCATTGTAATGCCCCCATTAATCGCTCATCTCGTAGATATTCAGATCCTGTGTAACGTTTTTTTGTGTTATCAACTAATGATTGTTGGCTTGGCGTGAGCATCTCTAATAAAACGGCACCTTGAGGGCGCTTTTTAGGCAGTTCTGTCATTAACCAATATTCAATATCATGATGAAAAACATTGTCATGTTTTTCACCAATAATTACACGTGGTTGGCTTGCTAATCGTGTTAACAGTGTATCTGCCGTGATAGATTGTCCAGTCTGAGTATCAATGATGTTTGCCGACTGAATAATTGCTAAGTCTACGGTTGAGAGAGGTTGTTTTTCTAACGAATGGCATGCTGAAAGGCTTAATAAGGAGACTAGTAGCAAGATCCTTTTTGATATTGAAAAAAACATACTCATCCTATTAGTTATATGTACTTATTTTGATTAGACGAATAGGTTAATATTATTGATAACAATTATCAATATCATTCTTATATTAATTTGCATTTAGTGCGGTTTGAATCTTTTTAAAGCATAAAAAAGCGCCTAAAAAAGGCGCCTTACGCATGTAATCATTTAATTAATAACGATTAATTTTGAGATTGAGTTTGAGCTTCAACAACCGCTAATGCCACCATATTCACAATACGGCGTACTGATGCAATTGGCGTCAAGATATGAGCAGGTTTAGCAACCCCCATTAATACAGGCCCTACCGTCACACCATCAGAACTCGTTACACGTAATAAGTTATAACTAATACGCGCAGCTTCCATCGTTGGCATAATAAGTAAATTTGCTGATCCTTTTAATGGGCTATCTGGCATAACATCACGACGAATAGACTCAACTAATGCCGCATCCGCATGCATTTCACCATCAATTTCTAATTCAGGTGCGCGTTGTTTGATAATTTCTAACGCTTTTCTGAGTTTGATTGATGATGGACTATCAAATGAACCAAAGCTTGAACGAGAAACTAGAGCTGCTTTGGGTTCAATGCCAAAGCGACGAATAGTGTCGGCTGCCATCAATGTAATATCAGCGAGTTGTTCTGCGGTTGGATCTTCATTAACGTAAGTATCTGTAATAAAAGTATTACCACTTGGCAATAACAGTGCATTCATAGCCCCTGCTGTTTCCATTCCTTCACGTAAACCAAACACATTTTTATAAACTTCAAAATGTTCCGCATAGCTTCCAACCGTACCGCAAATCAGGCCATCTGCTTCACCTCTACGTACCATAATGGCACCAATTAGTGTTGGATTACCTATCATTGCACGACGAGCTTGCTCTTGTGATACACCACGACGTTTCATAATTTGGTGATATTCTTGCCAGTACTCTTTGAAACGAGGATCGTTCTCATTATTTACCACTTCAAAGTCTTTACCCGCTTGAATATGTAATCCTAATTTTTGAATACGCATTTCAATAACACTAGGACGACCAATTAAGATAGGTGTGGCTAATCCTAGCGTGACTAACTCTTGGGTTGCATGTAGTACACGGTTTTCTTCACCTTCCGCTAATACAATACGTTTTTTCTCTTTTTTCGCTTGAGAGAAAATAGGTTTCATAAATAAGTTAGTTTTGTAAACGAACTCATTAAGGTGCTCTATATAAGCAGAAAAGTCTTCAATTGGACGTTTTGCTACGCCTGAATCCATGGCGGCTTTTGCCACAGCGGGTGCAATTTTTACGATCAATCGAGGATCGAATGGTTTTGGTATAATGTATTCAGGGCCAAAAGAGAGCTCTTGATCACCATACGCTGAAGCAACTTCTTCGTTTTGTTCTGCGAGTGCAAGCTCTGCGATAGCATGTACACAGGCAAGTTTCATCTCTTCATTAATTGTGGTTGCACCGACATCTAATGCGCCACGGAAAATGAAAGGAAAACACAATACGTTATTAACCTGATTTGGGTAGTCAGAACGTCCTGTGCAGATAATCGCATCAGAACGTGCAGCCTTCGCTAAGGGAGGTAAAATTTCAGGCTCTGGGTTTGCAAGCGCAAGAATAAGTGGATCGCGCGCCATCTTTTTAACCATTTCTTGCGTTAATACACCTGGCCCTGAACAACCTAAGAAAATATCAGCGTTATTAATCACATCATCTAATGTACGAGTACCGTTATCTTCAATTGCATAAGCCGCTTTGGTTTCCGCCATATTGGCTTCACGACCTCGATAGATAACACCTTTGGAGTCACATACAGTAATATTTTCGCGTGTTAGCCCTAAAGCCACCAATAAATTCATACAAGCGATAGAAGCCGCACCTGCCCCTGATACCACTAATTTTACTTTGCTAATATCTTTTCGAATAATGCGTAAACCATTGAGAATAGCCGCGGTCGAAATAATTGCTGTGCCATGTTGGTCATCATGGAAAACAGGGATATTCATTCTCTCGCGCAATTTTTGCTCAATATAGAAACACTCTGGCGCTTTAATATCTTCAAGGTTAATACCACCAAATGTTGGCTCTAATGACGCAATAATATCAACAAGTTTATCAGGATCCGTTTCATTAACTTCAATGTCAAAAACATCAACACCAGAAAACTTCTTAAACAAAACACCTTTACCTTCCATTACCGGCTTACCCGCTAAGGCTCCGATATTTCCAAGCCCAAGCACTGCTGTACCATTTGAAATGACCCCCAACAAGGTTACCCTTAGCGGTATAGCGATAAGCAGCAAGAGGATCGGCCGCAATTTCTAAACAAGGAACGGCGACACCTGGTGAATAAGCTAATGCCAGATCGCGTTGAGTAATTAACGGTTTTGTGGGAGTAACCGTGATTTTACCTGGTACGGGAAATTCATGAAAATCTAGAGCGCTTTGTTTTAATTTGTCTTCCATCTTCATATCCTTTGTATCAATAGGGTAAGGGCTTCGTTAGTATAATGGTAATGGCGCGTTAAATCATGACGGCTCCGACACTTTTTTCAATTTAGTAAACGAGATTTATTATAAACCCCTAATACCTAATTATAGGTATATTATTCATCCTCTTTAATTTCCTCTCTGCAATAAACTCGAACAGAAAAAAGACAATATTTGTTTATTATTTACCAGATATTAAATTAACATTTAAAATAATTAATTTTTTATATTGTTAAAAAAACAATAACTATTTTCGCTTGTTTATTATTTTAAAATAGATTCATTTCCGTACAACTCGTTGTAACTATAATGATTTTATAGAATGAGATTTTTTGTTAGTCGTTTTGGTTATTTTCTTTTTTACCCGTAACAATAATTGGTGTAATATTGCCAACCGTCAATTTTATTTTCTTATTGTTTTAATAAGATGTCTGATTCTAATTTTTATTCCTCATTTGGAATTTACTTTTTTATTTTCTACTTTTGGAAAGATTACGCACATTATTATTTTTTTTTAGGGAGAGGGGTTATGCCTAGCTACTCAATTATGATAGTGGATGATCACCCTATCATGAGATATGGATTACGGCTATTGTTAGAAAAAGACAAGGATTTTGTCGTAGTAAGCGAAAGTGGCAATGCTCAAGAGGCTGTAACCGCTGCAAAACAATTAAATCCAGATTTAATTATGATGGATTTAAATCTGCAAGGGCGTTCAGGTATTGATATTATTCGGACACTTCGTCGTTCGGGTTTAACATCTTACGTTCTCGTTTTATCCGTTTCTGATTCACGTAATGATGTTTATGCTGCGTTGGATGCAGGCGCAAACGGTTATCTTTTAAAAGAATGTGAGTTAGATATGCTTTTACTTAGCTTGCGTAAAGCAGCAGTCGGGCATCCTGTTTATAGCGAACGAGTTTGGCAATATATCCAACTTAGACAAAACTATTCTGATCCACTTTCAGCACTGACTAAAAGAGAACTTGACGTCCTTCACGAAGTGTCAATTGGCATGAAAAATAAGCAAATTGCTGAAAACTTATTTATCTCTGAAGAAACGGTAAAAGTTCACATTCGTAATATTTTGAAGAAGTTGCAAGTCACTTCCCGTTTAGCAGCAAGTCTTATTCTTATTAAGCACCAGTACTAAACGTTTTACCCCGACACTAGGTCGGGGTAAGCAGAATTATTATTGAATATTTGCTTAATTCTGTATCAGGTCATTCACTATTCAATAGGTACTGGATAACTTAATACCTTAAAGTGGTTATCTGGCAGTTTTTCAATATTTAACTGATAAAGCTCTCTATTAATTCCGTTAATGACAATATCAAGTTCGCTAAAAGCGGCTTGTATTTCTTCATTTGTTGCCCATGAAGGAATGCCTTTTACACCATAATAGAAATAAATTTTACTTTTTCCTGATCCTATCGGCTGGATCTCTTTTATTTGACTAATAAACAGATGACCATAACAGAAATCTTGATAAGGTTGCCACGCTCTGCGCCCTTTTTCGCTTAGATTGAACACCCATTCATCTCCATTTGCTGTTTGTTCAATCAATCCAGCTTCAACTAATGCATGCATTCTTTCTAGCACCCAAGGTGCATCATCTTCATTGCTATACACAGGCCATTTCCCTTCGCCCAAACACAATAAATAATCACTGTTAAAAAAAGCCTCTAAGGCTATTTTATACTCATCAACTTTTTGACTGTCATTTTCTTCATCTGCCCAGCTAAAAGAAGAAAGTAAAAGTAATATAAGACTCAGTGAAATACTTTTCATATTCTCTTTTACCAACGGAAATCTTTATTCGTATTTGTATTACTCTACGCTACACAATTCGTTACACTAACGTGACAGTTTAATATCCGATATATTTTATAATGTAAATAGGATTTTTCACTACAACAAAAGCTGTTATTTTGGAATTGTATAACACTCATTCTCATCAATACTAATATTACGTATTGTCATATAAGGAAAATATCATGTCCACGACAAACCTGACATATACCATGTACGGCATAAAAAATTGCGATACAATCAAAAAAGCACGTAAATGGCTAGATGATAATCATGTTCCCTACACGTTTCATGATTACCGCAAAGAGGGTTTGACGGAAGCATTATTACGCACCTTTACAGAAAATTTAGATTGGCAGACACTTGTGAATAAAAGAGGAACAACTTGGCGCCAATTATCTGATGAAGAAAAAAATGCAATCACGGATGTGACCTCCGCTATCTCACTGATGTTAGATAAACCCGCTATCATTAAACGCCCTATTCTTGTCTCTTCAGATAACCGCTTTATTGTTGGTTTTAATACCCATGACTATTTGACCTTTACAGGAGCCTAATATTTATGTCCTGTCCTGTTATTGAACTTGCACAACAATTAATTTCACGTCCTTCGATAAGTCCTGACGATCAAGGTTGTCAACAATTGATTATTGATAGGTTGGCTCCTCTTGGTTTTACTATTGAAAGAATGCCTTTTGGTGAAACTGAAAATTTATGGGCTTGTCGTGGTGGTGAGGGAGAAACATTGGCCTTTGCGGGGCATACTGATGTGGTTCCTACAGGTGATATTGCATTATGGGAACACCCTCCGTTTGAACCGTCCATACGTGATGGCATGCTTTATGGTCGTGGCGCCGCAGATATGAAAGGCTCTCTTGCCGCAATGGTTGTCGCTGCAGAGCGCTTTGTACGTTCTTATCCTGATCATCGTGGACGGCTGGCTTTTTTAATTACCTCTGATGAAGAAGCCAAAGCAGCAGATGGTACTGTTAAAGTCGTACAATCTTTAATGTCACGAGGTGAACGTCTTGATTATTGCCTTGTAGGTGAACCCTCAAGCCAACATCAACTAGGTGATATGGTAAAAAATGGTCGCCGAGGCTCAATAACAGCAAATTTAACCATTCAAGGCGTGCAGGGGCATGTCGCTTACCCTCACCTTGCCGAAAACCCTATTCATACGGCATCCCTTTTTATTCAAGAATTAGTCAATACGGTTTGGGATGAAGGCAACGAATTCTTTCCTGCAACAACCATGCAAATTGCCAATATTCATGCAGGTACTGGCAGTAACAATGTTATTCCTGGTGAGTTGTTTATCCAATTTAATTTCCGCTTTAGTACCGCGATTACTGATGACGAAATTCGCCAACGTACAGAAGCTTTATTGCAAAAACACCAACTTCGTTACCATTTAGAGTGGTCTTTATCCGGCCAACCTTTTATTACTGGCCAAGGTAAATTGCTTGAAGCAGTTCGTTATTCTGTTAAACATTACACCAATTTAGATCCAGAACTCTCCACCAGCGGAGGCACTTCTGATGGGCGATTTATTGCTCAAATGGGTGCGCAAGTTGTTGAGTTAGGTCCTGTAAATGCAACTATTCACAAAGTGAATGAGTGCGTTAATGCGGCAGATCTACAGCAACTTAGTCGAATTTATCAGCGAGTGATGGAGCAACTTATTTTATGATAACACCTCTAATGTTAACGGGTCGTTCTACCGACCATTTAGTTACTTTGTCAGGACAGCATCGCTTACAATTTAATGCCACTAAAGCGTTTTTAGCATTACAACAACAAGCGACAAAAGCAGGTTTTAAACTAATGCCCGCCAGCTCTTTTCGGGATTTTAATCGTCAACTGGCAATATGGAATGGAAAATTTGAAGGGACACGTCCTGTCTTAGATGCTCAAAGTCAGCCAATTGATATCCACTCATTATCAGAAGGTGAGCGTTGTATTGCCATTTTAAAGTGGTCAGCACTGCCGGGCGCAAGTCGTCATCACTGGGGAACAGAAATTGATATTTACGATCCTTTTCGCTTACCTGAAGGGCAATCATTACAGTTAGAACCCTGGGAATATGAAGCAAATGGTTATTTTGCAGAACTCAATGCGTGGTTAACAGAAAATATGTCAGCGTATGATTTTTATCGCCCTTTTACTCATAAAGATAGCAATATTGCTTACGAACCTTGGCATATCAGTTATTGGCCTCTATCTCATGAAGCCTCACTTGCTTATACACCTGAAATACTTAAATCAGTGTTAGAGGAAGAAGATATTTATGGTAAACAATGGTTATTAGCAAATCTTGACGAGATATTTTCACGTTATATTGTTTTGCCTGAGTAAAAATTATTTCTCACATGGGGCTTCTTGTTGATCATTTACAGGAAGTCTCCACATAAAGATCAATAAACAGGCTAAGATTATGAGTAGTAAAATTCTAACCCATAACATCGACACTAACCACAGTGAAATCGCAAAGGTCAGTAAGATCACTAATATTGCTTTTGGTTTGGCTCCTTTAGGCATCGCGCGATGGGTTTGCCAATAACGTAAGTAAGGACCAAACCAAGAGCGATAAAGCAACCAATAATGAAAACGTATTGACGAGCGTGAAAAACACCATGCCGCAAGTAATAAAAAAGGTGTCGTGGGTAATACAGGCAAAATAACACCCAGTGTGGCTAATCCAACGCATAACCAACCTGCTATAATCAATAATATCCGTTTCATACTGTACTTTTCCAACTCTTGTTGTATTAGGTTATTTTATAGCGTTAAATAAAAAAGATCCTCATTCTCAATAACGATTTTAAAACAGAAGGTTTATTTATGCACTGGTTTGCTGACTATTGGTGGGTTATTTTAATTCTTTTGGTGGGAATTATTATTAACGCAATTAAAGATATGAACAAAATCGATCCTAAACAATTTCTTAAAAATAAACGGAAATTACCTCCACACCGTGATTTTAATGATAAATGGGATGATGAAGATGATTGGCCTAAACAAAATCAAAACAAGAAGGATGAGAATAAGTAGCTAACCACTGTTGATAATGCGATGTTAATTGAGGATCTTTTTCAGCCATTAATTTCGCACATTGATCTCTTAGCTGCTTAGTTAAAACTTTTTTTCCTGATAAAGAGAATTCAGCCACACACTGCTCAACTGTTTTATTTTCTACAAAAAAAGCTACTAATAACGGATAGTGTTGCTCATAGCCTACCAAAAAGTTGGCAACACTCTCATAAACAGTGACTACCGGACGATGCGCAAATGCAAAACCGGCCATCATTAACCAACTATCTTGTTGTGTAGCTATATCATGGGATAGCGATGGCATCGATAAACAGATGCCAGTTTGCTCTTTTATGTGCTGATATTGTAAGGAAAAACTTTTTAAAGACGATTGTAATAACTGCTCACCCTTTTCTGTTATCGGATAAATCGCCATAGCACTATAACACCCACTACTTGCTTCTTTATGTATACCTAATCGTACAATTTGAAAACCACATTGTAACCAAAATTGTGCTAACATTTTGGTATAACCAAAGCTGACTGAAAGATAATCAATATTCTGTTTTTGACTCTCATTAACAATATGCTCAATTAAGTTTGCCCCTATTTTTTGGCGCCGATATTGAGGTAAAACGGCAATTCGGCTAATTCGCAATGAGGTTAAACACATTGCATCTGGCGTTAAACCATAAGTCACTAATGATTGAGCCACTAAGTTACCTCTTGGTCTACGAGAACCCCGCCATACATCGAGAGCCAGTTCAAAAGACAATCCTCCTTCTTCAATACACCATACCGCACCCACATTTTTTTGATTGATTAACGCTGACCAATAATGTTGTCTTTGCCCATCAAGCAAACGCCGTAAATCCAGCGGTGTTGTTCGGTAATGTGCACCAGTCAGTAATTGATAAAAACTGCGTAATTGCGAAAATTTATTATGCCAATTGCCCTGATGCTGGTGGATTGTCACTTCACCTTTTTGTTGACGATTAAAGTCACAGTCAACTTCATCAAGCAATAATAATTGATTAAGCCAATTTTCTAGTGGGCAATCTTTAGCCCAACGAATTGGTGTTTGTAATTGATAAGTATGTAAATTAGGAATGCTAACTCCTAATTTAAGCATAAAACCGCGTCCTGTACCTTCATATCCCTGGACTGTCGTTGTCATTAATACACTAGGAAAATAACGGCACAATGTTTCTAATTGGGCAATAGGTAGCGAAGCAGCTTCATCAATAATCAGCCAATCGCTTTGGATCTCATTGTTTATGCACAGTGCTAATAAAGTATCAGGAGAATAAAATGAAACCGTTTTATTTGTATGTGAAGATAGAACATCCGTACTATTTTTAGCCGGTGCACAAACTATCACACTGCCATGATATTGTTCAATAAACATACCTGCAAGAGCAGATTTTCCACGCCCTCTTGGTGCAATAATACTCCAAACACCCGATGGCGATGCCAATAAATTAGCGAGGATAGTTTGTTGTTCCTTGGTCGGTTCGCCTTGTGGAAGTGACCAAGATCCGTCCATTTCAATAAGAGTGGGTAACTCAAGAGGCGTTGATTGTTGCCATATAACCACTTGATTATTACTAAAAGTAATATTTTTCAGCCAAGTCATAAAATTAGGTGTTGAAAGTACGTCTTGTGCATCATTCCAACGCTGGCTATCGTTATCAATATAGTTATCCCAACGCTCAACATTGGGCAAACACAAAATAAGCAAACTACCCGCTTTTAATGTTCCGGTTAGCATGGCTAAAGCATCTGCATTAAATCCCTCATTAGCATCAAAAACAGCATGTAAAAACTCTCGCCCTAACAAACGAATAGCGTGCTCTGGTAAAATAGCATTAGGCTTATTGGATGAAATCGTTATCCAATCACCTTGGCATAATTGGGTAATTTGCTGGATCTGTTTTGTTTGCCATGTAGGATCGCCCGCTAATAGCAATAATTGACGTCGCCCTAATTGCGCTAATTTTTGCTGATATTGATGTAAACGGGAAAATGGCACAGCTAGGATTTACCAATTAATAACGAAAGAATACCCGCGGCAATTAATGGTCCAACCGGCACACCTCGAAAAAGGGCAACACCAATGACCGTCCCCACTAATAAACCAGCCACTGTTGAAGGCTGATTATTCATTAAAGAAACACCACGAGCCCCCAACCAAGAAACAGCGACGCCAATAGCAATCGCTAATAGTGATTTCCAATTTAAAAATGAATTAAGAACTTCTTGCCCTGAAATACGCCCTGTTGCAATGGGTGTCATTACACCGATGGTAAGAATTAAGATCCCAATGGTCATGCCATATTTTTCGACAACAGGAAAATATTGATTTAATGGTGTGATTTTAATCACTAACAGAGCCAGCATAGCTAACGTCACAGTCATATTATGACTAATAATACCAAGCCCTGCGAGAACCAGTAAAATTAATAATGAGGGATCAACATTGCTCATGTTTGTTCCTAACCCTTTCTCTTTATAATGTTAATTGTCTTTTATTTACCAAAGAATGGTATTAGTTCAAAGACGAAGAAGCAAATGTATCGCAAGATTTAATATTGCCACTGTTATACCCACGCATAAACCAGGTTTTACGCTGTTCTGCCGTACCATGGGTAAAACTGTCAGGTACCGCATAACCTTGCTGTTGTTGCTGTAATTTATCATCACCAATCGCTTGCGCTGTTTTGATTGCTGTTAATAAATCACTTTCATCAATACGGCCTTCACCTGCAATAAAGTGTCCCCACATTCCCGCGAAACAGTCCGCCTGTAGCTCTAACTTTACAGATAAACGATTAGCTTCTGCTTTTGAACGGGCCATCTGTTGCTTTTCACGAATTTGGGTCGTTATACCTAATAAATGCTGAACGTGATGACCAACTTCATGAGAAATAACATAACCTTGGGCAAATTCGCCCCCACCCCCTAAGCTATTTTTCATCTCATTATAAAAAGAGAGATCAAGATAAATTTTTCGATCAGCTGGGCAATAAAATGGCCCCATAATTTTTGTGCCAGTCCCACATTGTGTGGTCGTACTATTGGTATATAGCACGAGTTTAGGATCACTATATTGCTTTCCTGCCTGTGCAAAAATCGTTTGCCAGAAATCTTCTGTACTGGCTAAAACAACACTACTAAAATCAGCAGCATCATTATAAAGTGCGGTTTGTTGCTCATTACGTTGTGGCGCTTGATTGGTTTCACCCGTTAATGAATTAAAATCAAACCCCATAAAGCTGGCAATAACTAAAACAATAATTATCACAAAACCATATTTAGTACGGAGCAAAAGTGTAATTAATCCTAATGGGAGATTGCCACCACCAGATGCAGAGGAAGGTTGTCCCCTTCGGTCTTCAACATTATTACTTCTTCGGCGATCATTCCAACGCATAGCTTATCCCCACTGTTTTAATAGGCTAATTTTATTATGAGCAAATTTATCACTTGATTTGAGATAATAACAAAAAATTGCTATCTCTATTCCCTATTTTTTAAGGACAAGATGATAGAGACTATCAGTGTAAAAAAACGCGCGAGTAATAACGGCAAACAAATCAGCACACCAAGAATTAAAGCTGTCTTTTTAACGATTTCATAATAGAATTCTTCCCCCTACTATCGCGTATTTTCCTCTAATAAATAGATAATTTAATGACTCGAACTCAGCGCTTGCTTACTTTATTGCAGATTTTAAAAGAAAACCGCTACCCAATAACAGCGGAAGCACTGGCTGATAAATTACATATTAGTGTGAGGTCTATTTATCGTGATATTGAATCTTTACGCAATCAGGGCGCTGAAATTACAGCAGAAGCGGGCATTGGCTATCAATTAAAATCAGGTTTATTACTACCACCATTAACCTTTGATATTAACGAACTTGAGGCGCTTATTTTAGGCCTACGTTGGGTAGAAAATAATACAGATCAAGAATTGAGTCACTCTGCATTACGGGCAATTAATAAGATAAATGCCGTGATAACAGCACAACATCAACGTTTACTTGAGAAAAATACGTTATTCGTTCCCATTCACCGAATTATAGAAATTAATCATGCTATCGCTAAAGATTTGCGTTTAAGTTTACGTGAAGAAAAAAAAGCGCAAATTGATTATCAAGATGCCAAAAAGCAATTAAGTCGCCGGATTATTTGGCCGATTGCGGTTGGCTACTTCCAAGACTCACAAGTGATTGCAGCATGGTGTGAACTGCGCAAAAACTACCGCCACTTTCGGCTCGATAGAATTATTTCTTATGAAATATTAAATGATACCTTGCCTTATCCTAAAAACTATTTACTCGATAGATGGAAAAAAGAGATCCTCAAAAACACTCCTGACAATAACTGACACTCAACTTTCGTAATATCCACCTTGCTGTCCCAATTTAAATAAACATTACGTTACTTAATACAGTAAGGAAACATTATGAGTAAACTTATTCTTTATACTAATACAATGTCTCGTGGCAACACCGTTGAGCTTTTCCTAAAAATATTAAATGTGCCTTATCAGCGCGTTGAATTAGAGTATGGCGAATCAATGCGTACCCCTGAATATCTCGCTATCAATCCAATGGCAAAAGTTCCCGCATTAGTTGATGGGGAAAACGTCGTTACAGAGACAGCTGCGATTTGTGCTTATTTGGCAGATAAATTTATTGAAAAAGGATTTGCGCCTACACTTAATTCACCTGAGCGTGCTACTTATTATCGTTGGTTCTTTTTTACCGCCGGTCCTATTGAATCCGCATTTACAGTAAAAGAACTTGGTATAGTGTTGAATGAAGAAAAACAAAAATCCTCGGGTTTTGGTTCATTTGAACGAGTATTTCAGTGTTTAGAAACAGGATTAGCCAATGCCAATCCTTATATTTGTGGCAAAAATCTGACTGCTGTCGATGTATATGTGGGCTATTTCCTAATCTTCTTATGCAAATATGCCCTCATCAAACCCACTCCACTAATTAATCAATATATTGATAATCTTGCACTTAATAATGAAATTAAGCAATTATTAGAAAGCTTAGGATTGCGATAAGGTTTTTTATTACTAAATATCATTTTATCAATCTATTTGCTTAGCAATGTTCATTTAATACACTCCATGTAAAAAAAAGGTCAGTTTTTAAGCTGACCTTTTTTATTATATTGTTTTTTACTTCACGTAATCGTTTGCGTATTTAGTCTAAAGAAACACCAATTCGGCGTGCAACTTCTTCGTATGCTTCAATTAACCCGCCTAAACTTTGACGGAAACGATCTTTATCCATTTTATCTAAGGTATTTTTATCCCATAGACGGCTACCATCAGGAGAGAATTCATCACCTAATACGACTTTACCGTGAAATAGACCAAATTCGAGTTTAAAATCGACTAAAATAAGTCCTGCTTTATCAAACAATTCGCTAAGGACATCGTTTGCTTTATAGCTAAGGCGTTTCATTTCTGCGAGGTTTTCTTTAGACACCCAATTAAAGGTTTCACAATAAGATTCATTCACCATAGGATCATGACGTGCATCATCTTTTAAGAATAAATCAAAGATAGGTGGGGTTAAAAGCATACCTTCTTCAACGCCTAAACGTTTAACTAATGAGCCAGCCGCACGATTGCGGATAACACATTCAACAGGCACCATATCGAGTTTTTTGACTAGCACTTCATTATCAGAAAGCAAACGTTCCATCTGCGTTGGGATACCCGCTTCTTCCAGTTTATTCATAATGAAATGGTTAAATTTATTATTTACCATACCTTTACGATCAAACTGTTCAATACGTTGGCCATCTAACGCTGATGTATCATTTCTGAATTCAAGGATAAGAAAATCAGAAGATTCAGTGGCATAGACTGTTTTGGCCTTTCCACGATACAACTCAGCTTTTTTCTGCATCTGACACACTCCAAAGATGTGATAGGTTTAACAAGAAATTTGCTCCCCATACTCTACTCTAGATTCGATAAAAAAGCTTTTAAAACGTGAGAGCTATCACTAAAAAAATCGCAAAGAGAACGTACTGATAACAGCGCTGTTTATGGAAAATCAAAGCCCATTATTAGAAATTGCAATTTTAATAATTACTTTTAATATTAAAAATAAAAAAGATTAACCACTAAAACTTATAAATAAAAATTTCATAATAAGAACAGAATATAAATGATCCCCAAAGTCAAAATAAGAATATTTTTAGTTTATATCACTGCATTATCTCTATTTTAAAATTGCATTCTTTTTAATTAGTACTTAATTCCTTTGTCATTACACTTATCTCGAGTAATGACAAATAAAAACCAAACTAATTTCTTTTTTATTGGAAATTAATTTGGCCTCATTTATTATTAATAAATTCTAATAAGTTATCTTTATTAAATTATCACTATATTTTTCAAAGCATGAGTTCTCACACAATAACATAACGTTTTAATTAAATAATAAAGCAATAGATTTCATAAGCAAACCAACCTAATAAAGCACCAGCAGGCAAATCAATTAAATAGTGTTGTTTAGTAAACATGCAAGATAAAGCGATAAATAATGGGAATAAGAAAACCCATGGTCCTAACGTTGCATAAGCAAGACAAGCAGTCAGTGTTGCCACTGAAACGTGCATACTCGGGAAACAATTTGATGAATCATCAAAGTGTTGAACAAACTTAAGAAATTTTTCTGATGCTGTTTTCCCTGGATTAATCGCTCGCCAATGTGCTGGCGTCGCAACCGGGAATACAACAAAGAAAAACATTTGCATAACTAACAACACAATATAACTAAAAACAATCATAATAAACTGTCTTGAGTCTTGAATAATCCAGTTAAGATATAGAATTGCTGGATAATATAAAAAACTATAAATCCATGACCACCAAGGCCAGAAAGGAATTTTTTCATCAACAGGTGAATTAATTACTTTCACTTCTCTCAATGTATATCGTTGAGTAAAAAAATAAAACTGATAAACACCAACAATAAGTATCCCACTTAATATCAAGTGAATAATCATATCACCCGCACTCATAAATACTCCTTCATATAGTCAGAGAATGCTTTGTTATTTTTATTAAGAATAAGAATTGACGCAATATTGCATAGTTTTAAAAGTATTGCATTAAGATTAATATTATTAATAACACTAAATTAAACATTGTCATTAAAAGAGTATTCCATTGACGAAAAAATACAATGGAAGTATTCTATTTGAGTCTCTAAAAATAAAAGTAGTATTCTTCTATCAATGAAAAACATAAAAAAGCCACACAATCATATTGTGTGGCTTCTCTTTATTCTATAAAGCGGGATGTTATTTCACAGGTTTACTGAAAGCAGCCTTCAGTGCCGCAACCATTTGATCGTTCTGTGATTGTGTTAATGGTTTACCTTTATCACTGATAAATTGTAAACTACTACGGTTATTTAAATCACCCACTTGTAATTTATAATCCGCTTCTTCTACCGTTGGTCTATCCACCCCTAACGAACTCCAGCTCGCGCTACTCATTCCTTTATAGGTTACTTCAATTAAACCTTTAGAACGTGTACGATCACCCATTTTCATTCCCACACTTTCTAAGGCAATTGGCAATCTATCCCAAACAACATCAAATGGTGCACGTACAATGATCACTGGAAGTCCTGCATTATCACTGCCACTTTGGACATCAATAATACCTTGAAGATTACTTGTAGCCGTATTTTCGGTTAAATTACGCATACGGTTTAAACCATCAACCAGCTCATTAAGCATTAAAATATTATAACGTTTTACTTCAGCCGGATCAGTAACGTCTGTTTCGCCTTGGCGTAAACCTTCATTTGTTATGGTTAATGAAATTACATTACCCGATTGAGCTATCGCTAAGCGCTGACGCGTTTGGAAAGGCACGTTTTCATCTGCACGTAGCCACGTTATCCAATCAGTGTGAATTTCTTTTTGCCCAGCATCACTTTTTGCAATAGCAACGCCTTTATCTTTTAAAATAGCCGTTACTTGCTCATACAGTGTTGTATTTTCAGGTGCGTTAGGCAATAACAGCCTGCTGTTATCTGCGTTATTTTCACTACGTGAACCGCTTAATAAATTCAGTGCTTGAGTAGGTGGACGAATATCAAGCGCTAAACCTACTGGCTCCGTTTTTTTAGGGGTTGGAATATCATATTCCCCATTTTGCAAAGGCAACACCATACCCGCCGGAATCGCTAAATTCTTTAGCTCTGCCGTCTCTAAATAAGACTCATCACCACTAACCTGACGTTTATAGCGCTGATCACTTGAACAGGCTGCCAGTAAAACCACCAGCGACAGACCCGCGACCTTCATAATCTTTGATTTATGCAATAGTGTTGCCATTAAAATTCCCTAAGTTTTACAGTATTCCCGCTGTTAACAGCGCTTTCTCGACAATTTGCTGACCTGATGATGTCAACGGAGTCATAGGTAAGCGCAATGTGGCGTCTTCAATCAATCCAATACGTTGACACGCCCATTTAGCTGGGATTGGATTAGGTTCAACAAATAACTGATGATGTAAGTCCATCAGACGTCGATTAAGTTCACGTGCTTTTGCAAACTCACCTGCATTTGCTAATCGACATAATTCTACCATCTCTGACGCTGCAACGTTAGCAGTAACCGAAATAACACCGTGACCACCAAGTTGCATAAAGTCTAATGATGATGCGTCATCTCCACTTAATAAGATGAAACTATCATCATTAACCAACTCTTGGATTTGACTAACCCGACTTAAGTTCCCTGTCGCCTCTTTAATTGCCACAATATTATCCAACTTAGCTAAACGTGCAACTGTTACTGGCAATAAATCGCACCCAGTACGGGCCCGGTACATTATACAGGATTTGTGGTAGCGCAGTACTTTCAGAAATCGCTTTAAAGTGCTGATATAACCCTTCTTGTGAAGGTTTATTATAATATGGCGTCACACTTAAACAACCTGCAATACCTTTGTTTTCAAATTGTTGTGTAAACCAGACTGCTTCAGATGTTGCATTAGCACCGGTACCTGCAATCACAGGAATACGTCCATCCGCCATATCTAATGTCATTAAAACAACATCAACATGTTCGTCGTGACTTAATGTTGCAGATTCTCCTGTTGTACCGACAGAAAACAATAGCGGCACTGCCTGCATTAACATGATAGTCAACTAATTTACGTAAACTAACCCGGTCAACATTGCCTTTTGTGTCCATTGGTGTAACCAATGCCACCATACTGCCTGTAAAATTAAATTCGTTATTCACCATAATCATTGCTCCGAGATAGACGTATACTCAATGGTACTCATTCATTGCTCTATTGAAAACTACTTAACTCTAGGTTTCTAATGAAATTTGCTAATATTCTTTGATATGAATTAAAGAGAGATAATAATTGAAGATAGTGAGCAAGGGATCTTGGCAGAAATCAAATTTTGTGTTTACCTGTTAAGAATAAACTGAAAGTCAAAAGGAAACCTCATTTTGCCCCATACCTGATAAACATTTTCTCGTCATTACTGCATTAGGTGCTGACCGCCCAGGTATTGTTGATACCATTACACAATTAGTCAGCCAATGCGGATGTAATATCGAGGACAGCCGACTTGCGATGTTTGGTCAAGAGTTTACGTTTATCATGCTACTCTCAGGAGGCTGGAACGCTATCGCCCAGTTAGAAGCGTTGTTGCCAATTAAAAGTGCGGAACTAGATTTATTGACCGTCATGAAAAGAACTCAAAATGGTGCGCCTGTTACCTATCCTTCAACTATTGCAGCGAAAGTTGATATTGAAGATGCACCCGGTATTGTAGAACGCTTTACTAATTTATTTAGCCAGCATAATTTTTAATCTCGCTGAATTAATTTCTAAAACGCACCCGTCAGAAGATGGTACCCCCGCCCGTTTAGAGATACAAATTACGGCGCACAACCCATTAGATGATCACGGTCTTGTTATTCATGAGAAATTCAATCAATTATGTACAGAGCTAAATGCTCAAGGCACAATAAGTATCGTAAATAGTCTGATGATGAAACAGTAAAAAATGGAGAATGACCAAATGAACCCATTAAAAGCCGGTGAAAAGGCGCCTCAATTCAGTCTGCCCGACCAAGATGGAGAAACAATTAATTTATCTGATTTCGCTGGTCAACGTGTGCTCGTTTATTTTTTACCCTAAAGCAATGACACCAGGCTGTACGGCTCAAGCTTGTGGCTTACGTGATGAAATGGACGCATTAAAAAAGGCACAAGTCGAAGTATTGGGTATTAGCACAGATAAATCAGAAAAACTTTCCCGCTTCGCTGAAAAAGAGATGTTAAACTTCACATTACTTTCAGATGAGGATCATAAAGTTGCCGAAGAGTTTGGTATTTGGGGAGAAAAGCAATTTATGGGGAAAAACTTACGATGGTATTCATCGTACAACCTTCTTAATTGACAAAAATGGTGTTATTGAGCACGTTTTTGATAGCTTTAAAACCACTAATCACCATCAAATTGTTCTCGAATATCTCGCCCAGCATCCGTAAATAGCGATTGCGTATTAATAAGATAACAGACAGTTTTCACTGTCTGTTTTTTGTTAGTGCAATACCCTATTTAGCTTTTCTTTATATGTTGCTCATTTGCAATTTCATCAGGTAATGCATGTAATACTGCTTTTATCAAGGTTGCTAATGGGATCGCAAAGAAAACGCCCCAAAATCCCCACATACCACCAAATATAATCACGGATAAGATAATAACTAAAGGATGCATATTTACCGCTTCAGAGAACAAAATCGGTACTAATAAGTTGCTATCTAATCCTTGAACAACAAGATAAGCAATAAATAACGCCCAAAAATCAGAACCTAATCCCCACTGAGAAAGCGCAATCACAATAACTGGAATGGTTGCTAAAACAGCACCAACATAAGGCACTAAAACAGAAACGCCGACAATAACAGCAAGCAATACGGAGTAACGTAGATCAAAGAAAGCAAAAACAAAATAAGTAAAGACACCAACAATGACCATTTCTGTCACTTTACCGCGAATATAGTTAGTAATTTGCTGATTAACTTCAATCCAAACTTGTGCTGCCAGTATTCTGTTTTTTGGTAAAACACGACGTACAGCATTAAGCATCTGTTGCTTATCTTTAAGCAAAAAGAACGTCATTAAAGGGACAAGAATAAGATAAATAGAAAGAGTGATAACACCAATTAATGAAGCTAAAGATACTTTCAAGACAGATTCAGCGACGGTTGAGAACTTACTCCGCAAATTTTCTGCCATCATATCAACAATCCCGCATCCATTAATGCAGGGAAACGATCAGGCAATTCATGTGCAAATGCATTGAATTTATTGATCATATTTGGGATATCTGAAATCAGTGTCATCCCTTGTTGCCAAACCGTTGGCGCTAAAATCAAAATAACAATGGCACTAATACTGATGAAGAGTGTCAGAATTATCGATACGGCCCAAATTCGAGCACATCCCAATTTCTCAAGTAAATGAGTTGGCCACTCTAAAAGGTAGGCAAGTACGATTGCCACTAATAAAGGAGCAAGTATGCCACTAAAAAAATACAGAATTGAAAAGCCTGCAATTAAGATAACCACAAGAGCGATAACTTGTGGATCAGCAAATCGGCGTTTGTACCATTGAACAAGCAAGTCCAGCATGAAAATGAAGATCCTTTATAATAATCAGAATAATAGAGCTATATGTATTCATTTACATAAGCAATAATCTTTTGACAGATTTTACGTTAGGTTTTGCTATCATACATCATTAATTATTAATTTTTTGTTAGGATAGCCATCAGGATACAGTTGTATGAAACTCAGACTTAAAAAACCATTAGTCGCGCTTCTTGTTTCTGCGTTGCTATCAACATCAGTCGTACCAGCACATGCTGCAATTGATATTGAAGACTCCTTACCTGATATGGGAACCACAGCAGGTTCAACGCTGAGTATTAATCAAGAAATCGCTATGGGTGATTACTATACTCGCCAACTGCGAAATAGTGCACCATTAGTTTTTGACCCATTACTTTCTAACTACATTAATAATTTAGGGCAAAAACTCGTTTCTAATGCCAATTCAGTAAAAACCCCCTTTCACTTCTATTTGGTTAACAATCCCAATATTAACGCGTTTGCTTATTTTGGGGGAAATATCGTTTTGCATTCTGCACTCTTTCGTTATAGCCGAAATGAAAGTGAATTAGCCTCTGTTATGGCCCACGAAATCACGCATGTTACACAACGTCATTTAGCACGAATGCTTGAAGATCAAAAAAAGACATCACCACTTGCACTTGCAGGGGTGTTAGGTTCTATCTTGATTTTTATGGCAAACCCCAATGCTGGGCTAGCGACCTTTACGGGAAGCATGGCGGGGATGCAGCAGAATATGATCACGTTTACACAAATGAATGAGCAAGAAGCTGATCGTATTGGGATACAAATACTCTACAGAGCTGGATTTGATCCCAAGGGAATGCCTGATTTTATGCAAATTCTTGCCGACCAGGTCCGCTATAGCTCTAAACCGCCTGAAATGTTATTAACGCACCCTTTACCAGATAGCCGATTATCTGATGCGAGAAGCCGAGCTAGTCAATATCCTGCACGCCAACTTCCTCAGTCAGCTGATTTTCTGTTTGCCAAAATGCGTGTACTCGCCATGTTAAATAAAAATCCCGCCTCAGATAACGCATTTCAAACTACGCTTGATCAATTTAAGCAAGGCACTGCTATTGAAAAATCAGCAGCTAATTATGCGCAAATATTAATTTACTCTCGTGATCGTAAATTTGATGAAGCACGAAAACTGCTAACTCCAATGTTAGAAAAAGAGCCTAATAATATTTGGCTTATTGACGCGATAACCGATATCGATTTAGAGCAAAATCGGGCGAGAGATGCTGTCGCAAGATTACAATTAGCATTAAAACAAAAACCAAATAACAATGTCATTATTGCTAACTTAGCCAATTCCTACATGCATAATAAGCAATATAACGAAGCGAATCGACTGCTTTACCGTTATACATTTGATAACCCAAGTGATCCCATTGGTTGGCAATTAATGGCAGAAAACGCTGCTAAACAAGGTGATAGAGCTCATGAATTAGCAGCTTATGCGGAAGATTTAGCACTCAGAGGTGACTTTGAAACAGCGATCCGTTATCTAGGTGATGCAAGTAGACAAGTTAAACTAGGCAGTAATGATCAAGCACGCTTTGACGCGCGTATTGACCAGTTAAGAAAAATACAACAAAGAGACAGTCAATTTAAATAAGGGACAACATGACCAAGAAAGTGACGATTTATCATAATCCACGCTGTTCAAAAAGCCGTGAAACCTTACATTTACTAGAAGAAATGCAAATAACCCCTGAGGTTATTCTCTACTTAGATACAGCACCTTCAGTCGCAGAACTTAAAATACTTCTTAAGGCATTAGGTTTTGATGATGCAAGAAAATTAATGCGCACAAAAGAAGATAGCTATAAAACGCTCGAACTTGCTGACGAAACATCACAAGATGCATTAATCCAAGCAATGCATGACAACCCTAAGCTTATTGAGCGTCCTATTGTGGTTGTAGGGAATAAGGCCCGTTTAGGCCGCCCACCAGAGCAAGTGAAAGAGTTATTTAGCTAAGAGTAGAAAATTAAAGCCTATACTTAGCGATGTGTGAGATAGGCTTTATTCTTTTTGTTTTATCATTAATACCGCAACCGTTTACTCTCTTTTCCCTATTTAGACGTAAATCACCAAATGTTATTAAATTGTAATCACCTAAATTAATAAAGTGTTCTTTATTTCTTCAACAGGAAAAAAGTAATCTCTTTTTGCTTTCAAAAAATTCATCTCATTTTCATATTTTTTATGGCTAATAAATCATCATTTTTTGAAATGTCTATCAAGATCACACAATACCGCTATAGATCACCTTAAAAAGAAAAAATAATCATTTGTTTCATTTATATTGTGACTCAAGTCTCTTTACACAAATACGTTCCTACATATCATGGGCATCAGAAAATATGATAGCAGAGTTGATAAACGCTAAATTCTCGCCAAAATATTTTTTCATTATCATCCAAGAAAAAATTTAACAAAAAAATACATTTTAAATAATACTGCAATACAGCAATAAACTTTCAATTTGTTATTTACTCTATCTCTTCTTTGGTTGTTAATTTTTAAATTGATGACAATTAATCGATATGAAATGAAGTTATAGATGTATGTGAAATAAACAACGTTATAGCCAACATTACGGGCAATTAAAACCAACCAATCATCATTATGATGTCGGGTGATTGCTAGGCTAATAGGAAAACAGATGAATATCGTACTTAGATTAAAACTTGTCTCATTCCTCCAATTCTTTATATGGGGATCTTGGCTGGTCACATTCGCCTCGTACCTCTTTGGAGAACTGCATTTTAAAGGTAGTGATGTTGGGCTTATTTTCAGTGCTCTTGGACTCGCCTCACTTATCGCACCTGTCATCATGGGATTTATTGCAGATAAAATAAATAACCGCAAATTAGTGTTTATTACCCTGCATATTTTTTCTGCATTAGCATTAGTGTTGATGTCGCAAATGACAACAGTCACCACACTATTTTTTGCTACCCTGTTGCATTTATTGTTCTTTATGCCAAGTATTTCAATGGCAAACAGCATCATCTTTGAACTATTAGAGCAAAAACATTTAGAGCCTAATAACTACTTCCCCAAAATTCGTGTTTACGGCACCGTCGGTTTTATCGCTGCTATGTGGGTTATTAGTTTCTTAGGTCTAGGAAATAGTTATCACCAGCTCTTTGTTGCAGCACTCGCCTCTCTTGTTTTAGCTGTATTTGCAATGTTCTTACCTGCAACTAAATCAGCTGATGAAAATGAAATTAAAATGGAAGAAGCCGCATTTAGTCTTTCAAATATCTTACAGGTGTTTAAAAAGAAAAATGTCGTTGTTTTCTTATTCTTCGCAACTCTATTAGGCTCAGTACTGCAAATTACCAATACATTTGGTGTACCTTTCCTACAAGATATTGCACAATCTCCAAATGCGGATGATTCATTCTTTGCACGTTATCCTTCTGTATTCTTATCTATTTCACAAATTTCAGAAGTCGTGTTTATTCTATTCCTGCCTTTGTTACTAAAACGTGTAAGAATCGAAACTATTGTTTTATTTAGTATGATTGCTTGGATTTTACGTTTCGGTTTCTTTGCTTATGGCGACTACACATCATTAGGCCAAATCGTCTTATTATTATCAATGATTGTGTACGGCTGTGCGTTCGACTTCTTTAATATTTCAGGTTCATTATTCTTAGAAAAAGAGATCCCATTACAATATCGTTCAACAGCACAAGGCATGTTTATGACCTTGGTGAATGGTTTTGGTACTTATTTGGGCGCAATGTTAAGTGGCTGGGTCATTGACTTATATACCACCAATGGTGCTGTTGACTGGAAATCATTCTGGTTAATTTTCACAGGCTACACTGTTGCAATTACTGTACTGTATCTGATTTTCTTACTGATACCTCAAAAGAAAGCCAAAGTAGTAGAAGCTCACTAATTATTTAACCCTCCTCCTTTATTGTTTGTATTTCTCGCCGCTTGCCTTTTACAAAGACAAGCGGTTTTTTTATTGTATCTAATACAAAACATCGCCATAACAACATGATTTTTTAGTAGGTTTTAATTTAGACGATAGAGGCGAGCTTGCGTTATTTACCTTGCCTAACACGATGAGAAATAGCATTAACAAAGGTAAAGCTAAAGTTTAAGAATATCTTTCACGAAGGGAATAGTGAGCTTACGTTGAGCAACAATAGATGCGTGGTCAAGCTCATCGAGCATTTCGAAGAGTGTCCGCATTTTTCTATCCAGGCGTTTTAATACAAAGCGCCCCACATCTTCAGGTAATTCAAACCCACGAAGCTTTGCTCTCAATTGCAATGCTTGAATTTTTTCTTCATCGCTTAATGGCTGTAAACGATAAATTTGCCCCCAATCCAGTCGAGAAGCAAGATCAGGAAGTTGTAATTCGATTTGTCGAGGTGGTCTATCCCCGGTAATTAATAAACAAGTTCGACCATGCTCTAAAACGCGGTTATAAAGATTAAATAAAGCGAGTTCCCACACTTCATCTCCCGCGATACATTGAACATTATCGATACAAACTAACGATAAATGCTCCATACCTTCAAGGACATCGGGAACAAAATAGGCTCGTTTATCAAGTGGCACATACCCAACAGCATCACCTTTTAATGAAAGTTCAGCACAAGCAGCATGTAATAGATGGCTCTTCCCACCTCCGTCGCGGGACCAGAAATAGATATAACTGCCATGAGATTGATGAATGGCGGTTTGGATTGCCGCGACTAACGACGCGTTTTCTCCTGCATAAAAGCTATCGAATGTCTCATCGTCGGGCAGAGATAGTGGTAATGATAGCTGTGACGGCGTATTCAGAAGCACCTCACCTGAATAGTTTAATAAACGCGGAGATTCTAACACAAATTCTCACAAGGTCAGAACCAATATTAAAAAAGCACATTATACTGATGAAGATAACAGCAAAATTATCCTGATAAGCCTATTTTGTATACTTCTCATACTTCCTGTTGTCACCTAGCCGTAGCTAAAATTATTTAGCGCAAAATCCGAAACGAATTCTTTGTTTAATTAATCATCTTTATTATTTGAATTTTAATTTCGCAACATCATTACCTGACGGCTGTTGATAAATATCGAGCTTAAAATATTTAGCTGATGCGTTTATATACTCAAAAATTTCAGATTGTGTTTCTTCATATTCAACCCAAGTCGTTGCTCGGGTAAAACAGTATAACTCTACAGGTAATCCCATTGGAGTTGGTGGCATTGTTCTGATCACCAAATACATATCAGGTCGAACATCGCCACGCATTTTTATCCAATTTAGCATGTACTTTCTAAATAGCTGTAAATTGGTCACCCCTTTTGTTTCTAACCATACATTAATATCACCAATTTCTTCTTCTTTGCCTTCAAGCATCGCTTCTATGCTCTTACGAAGAGGTACAGTATTTTTTAATTCAAGAACCAACTCTTCCGTCGCAAATGAAATAGAAGATTGGTCAATATAAAAGCTACGTTTAATCCGACGTCCTCCTGATGAAAACATCGGTTGCCAGTTAGTATATTTTTCTGTCAAAAAATCCTTTGTCGGAATACGTGAA
Source organism: Proteus vulgaris (assembly GCA_901472505.1). NCBI lineage: Bacteria > Pseudomonadati > Pseudomonadota > Gammaproteobacteria > Enterobacterales > Morganellaceae > Proteus > Proteus vulgaris. Next base: position 3,272,400 of record LR590468.1, on the reverse strand, counting down.
ATCGTGTTATCCCAATTACGTATGGTGATGGTGTGTAATGCGATATCAATCACCTCGCCACTGATATTGCTACTTGGCAATTCTATCCAATCATAAAGCTTTAATACTTTGCCGTTGGAAATAAGAATATTGGCAACAAATGAAATAAGAGTATGTTGAAAAACAAACATTAATACCGCAGCAATAGCACCAAAGCTTGAGATAATAATAAGTGGTGATTGCTCAGTAAAGAGAGCAATAATCAGGATAAAAGAAATTATCCAAACGACAATTTTGGCAATTTCAATATAACCTTTGATAGAATTATTCCGATGCCATGCTTTTTTTGCATGCCTAATATTAAAGATATCAAGGGCATTATTAAGCAATGAGGCAATATTGATAATAATAAAAGCTCGAGCAACCGTCTCAAAGATCACATTCATCTCATGTGAAAAAGATGGTAATAACTGATTAATATAGAGAACTAATGTTACCGCAACGATAGAGGCACTCTTTTTAGCGATATCTTCAATAGTTTCTTCATCTGAAAGTTCAGTAAATAAAAAAAGCAATCGCTTTGCTATTCTGCGGAAAATCATCTTGGCGAAAAACCAGACTACCAGTAGCACAATAACTAAAAATACTGTGGTAAAAATCTGCTTTGATGTAATGAAATCATAAATTTCAATCAGCTTTTCCATAAATTGCGTTATACCTTTTTTGAGACGCATCCCACCTTAAAACAAACATCATTCAAATAGCAGATAAGATGTCTATTTCGCACAAGAATTAGCCCCCATTGTCTCATTTATTTTATTTAAATAAACATCATGATTGAATTAATGATGCTTTTCTAAGTTTTAAACACTTAAAATATCAAAAATCTTAGTTTTTCATATTAACATAAAAGTAAAGTGCAATAAAAAAGGCGGAAATTATCCACCTTTTTCATTAACTTCAGCATATCGCTTATTTTTTATTTGCTGTACCACTTACCGATTCAATGGTGTTATCCACTAATTCTGTTTCAGGGCGAACAATGCTGACTAGTTTAAAGACTAAACTTAAAACAATACCCACGATGGTTGCTAATGCCATACCTTTTAATTCAGCAGCACCAATTTGAATGGAAGCACCGCTCACACCGACAATCAGAATAATAGCCGTTAATATCAAGTTTTGTGGTTTATTGTAATCAACTTTCGAATCTAACAAGACACGAATACCTGAAGCTCCAATAACACCATAAAGTAATAAAGATACTCCCCCCATAACTGGAACAGGTACGGCTGCAATAGCTGCGGCTAGTTTGCCGACACAAGATAATAAAATGGCGAGAATTGCCGCACCACCAATCACCCATGAACTATAAACTTTAGTGATAGCCATCACACCAATATTTTCACCATAAGTCGTATTTGGTGTTGAACCAAAGAAACCCGAAATAATGGTAGAGAAACCGTTTGCGAACATAGAGCGATGTAAGCCTGGATTTTTCATTAAATCACGTTGTACTATATTTGCTGTAACAACAAGGTGTCCAACGTGTTCCGCAATAACCACTAATGCTGCGGGTAAGATAATAAAAATAGCACTCCATTCAAAACGCGGAGAATAGAACGTAGGTAGTGCAAACCAGTTAGCTTCTTTAATTGGGGTAACATCAACAACGCCCAAGAAAAAAGAGAGCGCATAACCTGCTAACACCCCGATAAGAATAGGAATAATAGCAAGGAATCCTCTAAACATCACAGAACCTAAGATAGTCACACCTAAAGTAACCATAGAAATAAGCAATGTTTGGCTATCAACTGGCGCATCTGCACTGGGTAATAAGCCCGCCATTCCGGCTGCCGTTCCTGCTAACTCTAGTCCGATGACGGCAACGATTGCGCCCATTGCCGCAGGAGGGAACATCACATTAATCCAGCCTCGTCCTGCTATTTTTACAATACCTGCCACAAGACAAAATAACACGCCACAGACGATGAATCCCCCAAGAGCTAATTCATACCCTAATGGTAAAAGTAAAAGTACTGGTGAGATAAACGCAAAACTTGAACCCAAATAAGCAGGAATGCGTCCTTTACAAATAAAGAGATAGAGCAGGGTTCCGATCCCGTTAAATAATAATATTGTTGCCGGATTAACTTTAAATAAAATTGGCACAAGTACGGTAGCGCCAAACATTGCAAACAGATGTTGAAGACTCAACGGGATTGTTTGTAATAATGGTGGGCGCTCTTCTACCCCGATTGCACGACGAGTCATGCTTACGACCTCTCTTTAATATGAATGTGAAATTGGTTTATATTTTCTAACTATAGAACAAGATAAAGCGAAGAAGTGGTCCAAAAAAAAGCCGACTATCAAAGTCGGCTTAATTATTATTTTGTACCAAATATCTTATCACCCGCATCGCCAAGACCTGGAACGATGTACCCATGCTCATTAAGATGGCTATCAATTGATGCAGTATATAGCTCTACATCAGGATGAGCTTCTTCTAATGCTTTAATACCTTCAGGGGCAGCAACCAGTACTAATACTTTAATTGAAGTACAGCCCGCATTTTTTAATAGATCAATTGTGGCAATCATAGAGCCGCCTGTTGCTAACATAGGGTCAACAACAAGAGCCATACGCTCTTCAATATTGGATGCTAATTTCTGGAAGTAAGGGACGGGTTTTAAGGTTTTCTTCATCGCGGTAAACGCCAACTACACTGATTCGGGCACTAGGAATATTTTCTAATACTCCATCCATCATCCCGATACCTGCACGGAGGATAGGAACTACTGTGATTTTTTTTCCTTTAATCTGTTCTATCTCTACCGGACCACACCAACCTTCAATTGTTACCGTCTCTGTTGCTAAATCGGCGGTAGCTTCATACGTCAGTAGACTGGAAACTTCTGAAGCCAGTTCACGAAAGCGCTTAGTGCTTATATCATGATCTCGCATCAGCCCCAATTTATGTTGAATGAGTGGGTGTTTTACCTCAACGATCTTCATAATTTCTCCTAATGTACGACGCAGCCTGACAAAAAAATCGCGAGATTATACCGCTTTTTTGCCAACATTCCATCGTTTTTCTATTGATTTTGATCAAACGCACAGCTTTTAACCGCACCAACATGAATAATTGTGACCTAGAAAGAAGATCCTCGCAAACGTTTGCTTTGCCTGTTAGAATAACGCTCGCACACATTTTTTTCTTAACAGCAACTTGCCGTGAGGGCTCTACGTGACTAACAAATCCTCTCTCAGCTATAAAGATGCCGGTGTCGATATTGATGCAGGTAATGCTTTAGTCGATCGTATCAAAGGTGTAGTAAAAGAAACTCGCCGTCCTGAAGTGATGGGCGGTTTAGGTGGTTTTGGTGCATTATGTGCCATTCCATCTAAATACCGCGAACCTATTTTAGTTTCAGGCACCGATGGTGTGGGTACAAAACTCCGCCTTGCGATGGATTTAAATCGCCATGATGACATCGGTATTGATTTAGTCGCAATGTGTGTCAACGATTTAATTGTTCAAGGTGCCGAACCCCTTTTCTTCCTTGACTACTATGCCACAGGAAAATTAGATGTCGATACCGCAGCTCGTGTTGTAACGGGTATTGCTGAAGGCTGTAAGCAATCAGGCTGTGCATTAGTGGGCGGTGAAACAGCAGAAATGCCGGGGATGTATCACGGTAATGATTATGATATCGCTGGCTTTTGTGTCGGCGTAGTTGAAAAATCAGAGATTATTGATGGTAGCAAAGTTAAAACTGGTGATGCATTAATAGCTCTAGCATCCAATGGCCCTCATTCCAATGGTTATTCATTAGTCAGAAAAATTCTTGAAGTCAGTAATACACAAGCGGACAGTACTCCACTTGGTGACAAATCACTCGCTGATCACCTATTAGCACCTACACGTATTTACGTGAAATCACTGCTGTCATTAATTGAAAATGTTGATATTCATGCAGTTGCACATATTACTGGTGGGGGATTCTGGGAAAATATTCCTCGGGTACTACCAGAAAATACGCAAGCACGTATCGAAAGTAAAAGCTGGGAATGGCCTATTGTCTTCAAATGGTTACAAGAAGCAGGACAAGTCAGCACGCATGAGATGTATCGCACCTTTAACTGCGGTGTCGGACTGTTAATTGCTGTCAACCCAAATGATGTTGAAAAAACATTAACTCACCTTGCTGAATGTGGTGAAAATGCATGGCTTATCGGTGAAATTGCGCCACAAGCGACAGGTGAAGCACAAGTTATTATTAACTAATGAAAACATGTGAATGAAAAATATCGTTGTCCTTATTTCAGGAAACGGCAGCAACCTACAGGCGATTATTGACGCCTGTAGGGCAAATAAAATCACAGGTAATGTGGTTGCTGTCTTAAGCAATAAAGCGAATGCTTATGGCCTTGAACGTGCAAAACAGGCTGATATTCCGGCTTATTTTGTTGATCCAACCCAATTTAATGATAGCGCTGATTACGATAAAGCGTTAATTGAAAAAATTGATGTTTATCAACCTGATATCGTGGTTTTAGCGGGTTTTATGCGTATTTTATCACCTGCTTTTGTCGCTCATTATCAGCATAAATTATTAAATATTCATCCTTCTTTGCTCCCCAAATACCCAGGATTGCATACTCATCGCCAGGTTTTAGCGAATAAAGATCCTTTTCATGGCGTTACCGTCCATTTTGTCACTGAAGAACTTGATGGTGGCCCAATGATTATTCAAGCGCGTATTCCGGTTTTTCCCGATGACACTGAACAATCATTACAAGCTAGAATACAAATAGAAGAGTATCGTATCTACCCATTAGCGATCCGTTGGTTAGCTGAAGACCGATTGACAATGAAGAACAATCAAGCTTATCTTGATGATATTGCACTGTTCGACAATCTTGATTAACTATTTCGTTTAAGCTAAAAAGTCACATTGTGCTACACTGTAGCCCGCGTGACTTTTTTTGTGTCACCCTTTTCTCTTTTTATTCAATGCATTCACCGAGGTGCTTATGTCCGGTGGTAAGAAAGTTCCACCTATAAAATTACGTCCTCTCGAACGAGAAGATCTCTCTTTTGTCCATAAACTTGATAACAACGCCAGCGTGATGCGCTATTGGTTTGAAGAACCTTATGAGGCTTTTATTGAGTTAAGTGACTTATATGAAAAACATATTCACGACCAAAGTGAACGCCGTTTTATTGCTGAAAGTGAAGGCACTAAAGTAGGGCTTGTCGAGTTAGTTGAAATTGATTATGTTCACCGTCGTGCCGAATTTCAAATTATCATAGCACCTGCACATCAAGGTCATGGCTATGCAGCACGAGCGGCAAAATTAGCCATGGATTATGCTTTTTCTGTTCTTAATTTATACAAACTCTATTTAATCGTTGATAAAGAAAATGCTAAAGCGATTCATATTTATGAAAAGCTTGGTTTTAAAAAAGAAGGTGATTTAATAGATGAATTTTTTGTTAACGGTGCTTATCGTTCTGCAATTAGAATGTGTACATTCCAAGCACCTTATTTTGAGCAAAAAGCCAAAGAAGCGAAGCCCGAAAACTTTGTCAAACCGGGTGCGACTATTAAGCAACATGTCTGATTTATTCAGATATTAAGATTTAACTTTAACCCTAGTTGGAGTTCAGATGTCCCAGGAACGACTCTATATTGATAAAGAAATCAGTTGGCTTGCGTTCAACGAACGTGTATTACAAGAAGCTGCTGATAAACGAAACCCGTTAATTGAAAGAGTCAGGTTTCTGGGGATCTACTCAAATAATCTTGATGAATTTTATAAAGTCCGTTTTGCGGATGTCAAACGTCGTATTTTAATTAATGAGGAGCGAGGCTCTCGCTCTGCCTCAAGCCATGCTCGTCATCTTATCAAAAAAATTCAATCAAAAGTGGCTAAGGCTGACCAAGAGTTCGATGCTTTATATAACGATTTATTGCTCGAAATGGCACGAAATCAAATCTTCTTAATTAATGAGCGTCAAATCTCGCCTAATCAACAAATCTGGTTACGCCAATATTTTCGTCAAAATTTAAGAAAACACATTACGCCCATTTTAATTAATCCTGAAACTAATTTGGTTGAGTTTCTTAAAGATGACTATACCTATTTAGCCGTTGAAATTGCACAAGGGCAAACGATTCATTATGCTTTATTAGAAATTCCATCTGATAAAGTTCCTCGCTTTGTGATCCTACCTACTGATCAAGGACGCAGTAAGAAAAAATCCATGATTTTATTGGATAATATTTTACGTTACTGCCTTGATGAAGTTTTTAAAGGCTTTTTTGATTATGACTCATTAAATGCTTATTCGATGAAAATGACGCGAGATGCAGAATACGATCTTGCGACAGAAATGGAATCTAGTTTACTGGAAATGATGTCATCAACCTTAAAGCAACGCCTTACCGCAGAGCCTGTGCGTTTTGTTTATCAACGTGATATGCCAGATGAAATGGTGGCGTTACTGCGCAGTAAATTAGGTTTATCAAATAACGACTCCGTTATCGCAGGCGGGCGTTATCATAACTTTAAAGACTTTATTAACTTTCCAAATGAAGGCAGTAAATTTCTCTTAAATAAACCTATTCCGCGTTTACGTCATATTTGGTTTGATAATTTTCGTAATGGTTTTGATGCCATTAGGGAACGAGACGTCTTACTTTATTATCCTTATCATACCTTTGAACATGTGCTGGAGTTGTTGCGCCAAGCCTCTTTTGACCCAAGCGTTATTTCAATCAAAATCAATATTTACCGTGTTGCAAAAGACTCTCGGATTATCGATTCCATGATCCACGCCGCACACAACGGTAAACGCGTCACTGTGGTTGTCGAGTTACAAGCTCGTTTTGATGAGGCCGCCAATATTCATTGGGCAAAACGCTTAACAGAGGCTGGTGTTCACGTTATTTTCTCTGCACCGGGTTTAAAAATTCACGCAAAATTATTTATCATTTCTCGATTAGAAAATGGCGAAATTATTCGTTATGCCCACATTGGTACTGGGAATTTTAACGAAAAAACAGCGCGTCTTTATACTGACTATTCGCTATTAACAGCAAATACTGAAATAACCAATGAAGTACGTCGCGTCTTTAGTTTTATTGAAAACCCTTACCGCCCTGTTACTTTTGAGCATTTGATGGTTTCACCTCCAAAATTCACGAACTCTTTTAAACCAATTCATTACTAATGAAATTCACAGTGCTCAAGCCGGGCATCCTGCTGGCATTACTTTAAAAGTGAATAATTTAGTCGATGAAGAGTTGGTTAATCGCCTTTATGACGCATCAGAAGCTGGTGTGAAAGTCCGACTTTTAGTGCGAGGCATGTGCTCTTTAGTGCCTAACCAGCCAGGATTTAGTGAAAATATTCAAGTCACCAGTATTGTTGATCGCTTTTTAGAACACGATCGCGTTTATGTTTTCACCAATAAAGGTGATGAGAAAATTTTCTTATCTTCTGCCGATTGGATGACGCGAAATCTTGATTATCGTATTGAAGTTGCGGTGGCTTTACTTGATCCTCAACTGAAACAACGCGTTCTTGATATATTAGATATTCAATTTAATGACACCGTTAAAGCGCGTTTTATCGATAAAGATTTAACAAATAGCTATGTTCCTCGTGGAAATAAACGTAAAATTCGTTCCCAGCTTGCTGTCTATGAGTACATTAAATTGTTAGAACAACCCGGATCACGAGCGTAATTTTATGCCTTTATCACAAGATGACTCTTCACCTCGTCCTTTAGAAATTGCGGCTATAGACCTCGGCTCTAATAGTTTTCATATGATAATTGCACGTGTTGTTAATGGCGCATTGCAAGTATTAAGTCGCTTAAAACAGCGCGTTTATCTCGCTGATGGTCTTGACGATGACAATGAGTTAAGCGAAGAAGCTATGTTACGTGGACTTTCTGCCCTTTCTCTTTTTGCTGAAAGGTTACAGGGCTTTCCTGCAGAAAATGTGACCGTTGTCGGTACGCATACATTGCGTGTTGCTACTAATGCAAAAGTCTTTCTTCAACGGGCAAAAGAAGTCATCCCTTACCCTATAGAAATTATTTCAGGACATGAAGAAGCCCGACTTATCTTTATGGGCGTTGAACATACGCAATCTGAAAAAGGCCGAAAGCTTGTTATTGATATTGGTGGTGGCTCAACGGAATTAGTTATTGGTGAAAATTTTGAGCCTATATTAATTGAAAGCCAACGTATGGGTTGTGTCAGTTTTAGTCGCCAATTTTTTCCTGAACAAAAAATCAGCGAGTCTGCTTTTCGTAAAGCACGAGAAAAAGCTGCGCGTAAAATGGAAAAAATAGCATGGCAATACAAAATGACCGGCTGGGATGTTGCTTTAGGGGCATCAGGTACGATTAAAGCTGCTCATGAGATCTTAGTTGAGTTTGGCGAAAAAGACGGTGTTATCACACCTGAACGCCTACTTATGTTAACAAAGCAAGTGTTACGTTTTAAAAGATTTAAAGATATTTCGTTACCGGGATTATCTGATGAGCGTAAGCATGTTTTCGTACCCGGTTTGGCGATTTTATGCGGTATTTTTGATTCTTTGGGATTAAAAGCGCTACACCTCTCCGATGGAGCACTACGTGAAGGTGTATTGTATGAAATGGAAGGTAGATTTCGCCATCAAGATATTCGCCAACGTACAGCCAAGAGCCTTGCCGAACACTATAATATTGATAGAGAGCAAGCAAAGCGGGTGCTTGAAACGATGCAATCCCTTTACGAGCAATGGGCGCAACAAAACCCAAAACTCGTTCGCCCTGATCTAGAAGCCATCTTGGTTTGGGCGGTTATGTTACACGAAGTCGGATTAAGCATTAATTTAAGTGGGTTGCACCGCCATTCAGCCTATATTCTTTCAAATACAGATTTACCGGGTTTTAATCAAGAACAACAACTCTTATTAACAACCTTAGTTCGCTATCACCGTAAAGGGATTAAATTGGATGAGCTACCTAAATTTAATCTTTATAAAAAGAAACAGTATTTCCCACTCGTACAAATACTGAGATTAGCAACTTTACTTAATAATCAGCGACAATCGACAACAAAACCAGCATCTTTGCGTTTAGTTACTGATGAAAATCATTGGACTCTTTATTTTCCTAAAAAATATCTTTCCGATAACACATTGATGGAATTGGATTTAGAAAAAGAACAAGAGCATTGGCAGTCAGTTCCTGGCTGGAAACTGGATATAAAAGAGGAATCTGCTTAACAATATGATATTATACAGAAAAAGACGCTATCCAATGCGTCTTTTGTTGCATCTATCTTACAACCACTATCACATAACAACATGGGTTTGATTTGTGACCACAATATGAACATCATCGACGCAATATTGTTCAAGATTCATATTTTTTATACGGAGAAAACCGATAATCATCCTAAAATGGAATAATTATTGTTAATGGTTATCTCCCTCGTAAGAATTAAAAAGGAATAACATGTCTCAACCAGCTATCAACAATGATACTGCGGCTGCCATCAACCCGTATTCACAAAAAGTGGCACTCCTGCGTCAGCAAATTTTGAGTATCTTTCTTGAAGATGATCATTTTGTTGAAACCGTTTTAGGGGAAGCAAGTGAAAATGATAGGCTGAGCCACCATGAACTTCATGAAAAAATCACCACTGTTCGAGAATTACTACAAGATCTACACGCGGCAGATATTGCAGATATTCTTGAAGCCCTTCCCTATGACGAACGTCTCGCATTGTGGCATTTGGTTGATAATAATGAACGTGGTGCTGTTTTAGTCGAAGCGTCTGTCGCCGTTTGGGACAGCTTAATTAAAGATATGACCGACCGTGAATTATTACGATCGGTTGCCACATTACATGTGGATGAGCAAGCGTACATTGCAGAGCACTTACCCCCGCGATACAATGCGTCGCCTTCTTACCTATTTAGAACCAAGCCTGCGTAATAGGATAAGAGAAGTCCTGCAATATCCCAAAGACAGCGTGGGTCAAATGATGGACTTTGAGTTCGTCACTGTGCGAGGCAATGTAACGCTAAAAACCGTACAACGCTATTTACGCCAACGAGGCTCTATTCCTGAAGCAACGGATAAAATTTTCGTTATTGATAATAAAAATCATCTGTTAGGCGAACTTCCATTAACCACTGTTTTAACGCAATCTCCTGGACAAACTTGTCTCAGATGTAATGAAAACAGATACCGTGAGCTTTATGCCCGAAGAAAAAGGCGAAGATGCTGCGGGCGCGTTCGAACGTTATGACTTAATTTCAGCTGCTGTTGTTGATAGTAATGGTCTTTTAATGGGTCGATTAACTGTTGAAGATATCGTTGATAACATGCACGAAGAGAGTGATACCAATATTCGTCGTATGGGGGGGTTGAGCCCAGAAGAGGACGTTTTTCGCTCCAGTCGGACAAGCCGTTAAAACACGTTGGACTTGGCTTGCTATCAACTTATGTACCGCTTTCGTTGCTTCCCGTGTTATCGGTGTCTTTGAAGATACTATCTCGCAATTAGTTGCGCTTGCCACACTAATGCCAATTGTTGCAGGTATTGGGGTAACACGGGTAATCAAACTATTACAATGATTGTACGTGCCTTAGCACTGCACCAAATTCAAACCGGAAGCTTCTCATTCTTAATTTTAAGAGAGCTTGGCGTCGCCTTAATTAACGGCGTTGTTTGGGGGGGGGATAATGGGGATTGTCACCTTCTTCCTTTATGGTGACCTTGCTATGGGTGCCGTAATGACAATGGCGATGGTGCTTAATCTCCTTAATGGCCGCTATGATGGGTGTGTTAATCCCAATGATCATGATTAAATTAGGTAAAGATCCAGCAATTGGTTCAAGTGTCCATGATAACGGCTATTACCGATACTGGTGGCTTTTTTATCTTCTTAGGTTTAGCTACTATTTTCCTAGTTTAAAATAAAGCTTATTACACTAACGCCACTGTGAATAAAATACAGTGGCGTTTTTTTGTGTAAATAACAATAAATCATTAACCCGTTGTTGAGAGGTAATAGTAAACAAGCAACAATACAATCATCAGTGAAGTGATAAATGTCTTTTTAACTGAAGTATGCAATACATAGTTATCACTGTGTTTTGTGTTATCCAGCATTGTTTTTAATGCTAATCCCCCTCCTAATGCGACGATAGAAAGAGATGCAAACAGAACAATTGCAGCTAAGAGAACAGCACTCATAGAAATAGAGACCATAAATCCTCCGACATATCAATTGACCTATCGATGTAATTATAGCCAAAAATTGCTTTTCTGATGCCTGATTTTGTTTTTATTCTTAATTAGCAATTTAAGTATCAAAAAACACATTGTGCATAAAAACACAAAAATATGATTAGCATTATAAATTTTACTGGCATTTAATTTCAATATTTATAAATCTATTGAAATTTAATGTTAATGGGGTTAGGTTTAACATATAGTGGAATATGCTAGTAATCTATTTCTTATCAGATCATATCTTTCATTATTAATAAGAATAACTTTCTTAATTATCTAATAATAACTTTTTTACAAAAAATAATAAATTAAAATTAAGCTAATTTTATTATTTAATCGTTTATTTAAAACATAATGAATATATTCAATATCACCTCCATTTTATTTAAAAATATTAAAATTCTCTCCATTAAGAATAATATGCAATATTTTTATATTATATATAGTAAAAGACAAATATCAAAATAAAACACCATTAAATTTAAAAATAAAAACAATTAAATCCAATAGTTTTTAATTTTAAAGTCTATTTGATTGTTTTATTTTGACCTATTTACATCATTAAGAGCTTCCTGTTATAACTTAAACTATCATCACAACATTATTCTTTCTCACGTAAATAACCTATAAATAACCACTTATTGTTATTTATTTCTACCTTATTTTATTTGCTGATCCTAAAAGAATGTATTTGTGACTTTATTCGCTATTAATTTTATTACGATGATTATTATAGGTTGTTATTATGACATCACAATCACACTCCACTCAGCCGTTGAGTCAACCTACGGCAAGACCATTAAATCGCAACGATTATAAAACGTTGGGTTTATCCTCACTAGGAGGAACTTTGGAGTTCTATGATTTCGTGATCTTCGTGTTCTTTACGAAAACATTGAGCCACTTGTTCTTTCCTGGTGACAACGCCTTTATCGCACAAATGCAAACATTAGGTATTTTTGCCGCGGGTTATCTCGCTCGCCCTTTAGGTGGCATTATTATGGCGCACTACGGTGATATTATTGGCCGTAAGCGTATGTTTACTTTAAGTATCTTTTTAATGGCTGTTCCAACATTAATTATTGGTTTATTACCAACATATGCCAGCATTGGTGTTGCTGCCCCCTTATTGTTGTTATTGATGCGTATCATGCAAGGTGCGGCTATCGGTGGCGAAATGCCTGGAGCTTGGGTCTTTATTGCAGAACATACACCAAAACAACGTTATGGTTTAGGTGTCGGGACATTAACATCAGGTATTACTGGCGGCATTTTATTAGGATCAATTGTTGCGATTATTGTTCAGCGTAGTTATAGCGCTCAAGAAGTTAATGACTTTGCATGGCGTATTCCTTTTATCTTAGGGGGAATATTCGGCTTAATCTCTGTTTACTTACGTCGCTTTTTGCAAGAAACCCCTATCTTTAAAGAGATGGCGGCGAAAAAAGCTTTAGCACAAGAAATGCCTGTCGTTTCTGTTATTAAAAACCACAAACAGGCATGTTTAATTACAGCCATATTAACTTGGTCTTTATCAACAGCTATTGTTGTCACCATATTGATGACACCTAGCGTGATTGTTGAAGGGATTTACAAAATTGATAGAACTACCTCATTAGAAGCAAACTGTGTGGCAACATTAACCTTAACTTTAGGTTGTATCTTCTGGGGTTGGATTGGCGACAAATTAGGAACACGAATTTCAATGATATTATCATGGGGGTGGTTTGATTGTTACTGCATTCCACTTCTATGGCAGTTTAGATACAGCTATGTCAGGTTTTCAGTTAGCATTTAATTATGGCTTAATGGGCTTTTTTGTGGGAGCGATTGCAACAACACCAATTGTAAGTACAAGAGCATTTCCACCATCGATTCGTTTTTCGGGATTGTCTTTTGCTTACAATATGGCTTATGCCGTATTCGGTGGATTAACCCCAATGCTAACAGGAGCATGGTTAGAAAAGACGGCTATGGCAGGTGCCTATTATGTCGCTGGTGTCTCATTCTTAGCTATTGCCGTTGCGCTCTTACCTTTAGCTTATAAAGGATGGACAGCTGTAAAGCCAACAACCCAAGAAAAGGACGTTGCGTTGCAAATTGATAAAGTGGTTGGTTAAGTCTTTATCAATGTATAAATATGTTCTATAAGTATCCTTTTATACAAAACCGCCCTTATTCGGGCGGTATTTTTTATGGTTGCCAATTTTTCTGAATGGGATCACCATAAACATAATAAAGGATGCCTTGTGGCATCCTTTATTTTCTTAAGCTTTCATTTCTGAATGTTACAAATTACTGTGTCATTTTGCTCAACATTGGTGCAGTTAAAAGCATTAAAATGGCAATAACACCCGTTACTATACCGATTTGTAAGAAGACACTGCTGTAGATTTCTAATGATGCGTGTGCACTTTGTACATCTTCTGGCACCGCCATTAAACTTGCAACTTTACCAGCAATAATGGCAGCTGCTGCTGACGTTAAGAACCAAGCCCCCATTATAAAGCCCATTAAACGCTGTGGGACAAGTTGAGCAACCATTGCAAGGCCCAGCCCTGAAATCATTAGCTCACCAATACTTTGGAAGCCATAACTTGCGACTAACCACCATGATGACACAATACCTGCTTCATTTGCCATGCTTGCACCCAGTGGTAACACTAGGAATGCGGTTGCACTTAAGAACATCCCTACGGTGAACTTATATGGCATTGGCAGTTTATCACCCATAAAGTTATACACAGCCGCTAATAGTGGGCTTGCTAACATGATCCAGAATGGGTTAAGTGATTGGAATTGCTCTGGTTCAACGCTGAAACCTAAAATCGAATGTTCTACGTTATGGATTGCGAAGAAGTTTAAAGACGTTGGCATTTGATCGTAAAGAACAAAGAAGACCACAGCTTCAACCATCAGTAAAAATGCAACAATCATCTTACGACGTGCAGCACCTTTCATCATAAAGGTTTCACGCGCAAAAATCAGGATGATACCTAATGAGATAATCGCTAAAGACCAACTCGCCACTTCATTATTGTGTAATAACCAAGTAGATAATGCGGTTAGTGCAACAATACCCACCAGCGTTAATAATAATTTTAAATAATTAAGCGGTTCAAAATCAGGTCTAGAACCTTTATCTTTGATCCAACCACGGCAAACCATAAAGTTTGCTAAGGTGATCATCATGCCAACAACGCTTAATGCAAACGCTACATCCCAACCATAATTAGCAGCGAGCCATGGTGTTGCCAACATAGATAAAAACGAACCCACGTTGATAGACATATAGTACATCGTAAATGCACCGTCTAATTGCGGATCGTCTTTCTCATAACAGGTTGCTAATAACGATGATGGGTTAGCTTTAAATAAACCATTACCTACAGCAATGGTTGCAAGCCCCCAATAAATCACATCTTTATCGTGATCTGAGAAAGCCACCATTGCATAGCCAATTGCCAAAACAATAGCACCAAGGATAATAACCCTTTTTGTACCAAGGATTTTATCACCCAGCCATCCACCGATAGCAACAAAACCATAAACTAATGCGGTAAATGCGGCAAAAACGGTGATTGCTTCAGCCTCACCCATGCCCAGCATTTTAACCAGATAAACGGCCATGATCCCTTGCAGACCGTAATAGCCAAAACGTTCCCATAATTCGATTGAGAAGATGAGATAAAATGCGCGAGGCTGTTTAAATGCATTCAGGCTCGGTTTTTGTCCATCGTCAGGTGTGTTTGCAGTTGACACTAAAAACCTCTAATTATTTTATTACGCCTTTATATTTAGGCTAATTTTTACAAAAAATGATTATTTTAAGACAGAGTTAAAGCTCGGTGAATTTCATACTGGATTGTTATTCTTTGAGAAGAGTTCAAACACAGAGAAAAACAAGGTTGGCATTCTATCACTGGAAAGCATAATTATCTAAGAATTATAACTAACTATTGCGTTTTATCATAGGTAAGGGCATTTGTACAAAATAGTTATGCGGTTAAAAAAACATCAAGCAAAATAACCTACTGATTATCAATAAATTATTTTCCACTTAATAATTCCTATATAAACAATTAAACCACGCTGTTGTTTGTGTGTTTTTCAATAAATAATCGCTTATTAAATAACAATGATAAAATAATGCCAGTGCCTTTTTATTTTAACTGCTTAAAATAGAGCCAACAAAACACATTCCTTGACTTAATTTCCATATTTCCTCCATTTTTAACTGTGAAGAAACAGGTAGAATGTCACCATTCCAGATTTTCATTTCAGTATTTCTGATTAGCTAGTTGCCAGTAGGATCACAAAAGTAATGAATAAAAATAAAAATGCTAAAAAAAGAGTTTCTCTTATTATCGCTTTAATCGCCGTCATCGCAGGCAGTTACGCTTATTGGCAATTTAATACAGCAAAAACAATGTCGCCTGAAAATAAAGGGGCTCAAGCAACACATTCGCAAAGTCGAGGTACAGCTGGATCTCGCCGTCCTCCTATGCCTCCCGTTCAAGTTGCAACATCAACACAAGAAGATGTGCCTCAATTTTTATCGGCTTTAGGCACAGTGAAAGCAACCAATAGCGTAATAGTGACGAGTCGTGTTGAAGGTCAATTAATGGCTTTACATTTCACAGAAGGACAACACGTTCAACAAGGTGATTTATTAGCAGAAATTGACGCTCGCCCATTTGAAGTGCAATTAGCCCAAGCCAAAGGACAACTCGCAAAAGATCAAGCCACGTTGGCCAATGCGCGACTTGATTTAACGCGTTATCAGAAACTGGCAAAAACTCATTTAGTTTCACAACAAGAGTTGGATAATCAACAAGCCTTAGTGAAACAATCAGAAGCAAGTATTCGTATTGATGAAGCTGCGATCAGTAATGCACAACTGCAATTAACTTACAGCAAAATTACGGCACCTATTTCAGGCCGAGTGGGATTAAAACAAGTTGATGTGGGTAACTATATTTCAGGTGGTTCATCAACACCGATTGTGGTCATCAATCAAATGGATCCCGTTGATGTGCTTTTTACATTGCCAGAACAAGATTTAGCAAAGGTCATTCAAGCACGTAAAAATAATGCTGACTTGCCTGTCACCGCATTAGATAGAAATAACCAATTTGAATTAGCGCAAGGAAAGTTATTTAGTGTTGATAACCAAATTGATGCTACAACTGGCACCATTAAGTTAAAAGCGCGTTTTCCGCAACAAGAGGCGACATTATTTCCTAATCAATTCGTCAATGTCCGTCTTTATGTTACCACGTTAGAAAAAGCGGTTGTTATTCCGAATGCTGCTCTGCAAATGGGTAATGAAGGTCACTTTGTTTGGGTTGTGGATAACGAAAATAAAGTTAGTAAATTACGCGTAGAAGTCGCCCTACAAAATGCAGAAAAAGTTGTGATAGCGTCTGGTTTATCGGCAGATCAGCGTGTTGTAACAGATGGTGTGGATAGATTAACACAAGGTGCGAAAGTCGAAATCGTGACACCTACAGCACCTCAAAATAAAGAAAATGACCGTGTAATTGCGGAGAAAGCGTAATGACCGAAAAAAAACACGGTACAGGCGGTGGCCCATCTCGCTTATTTATTCTGCGCCCTGTTGCAACAACCCTTTTTATGGTCGCCATACTCTTAGCTGGGATTGTCGGCTATCGAATGCTACCTGTCTCTGCGTTACCTGAAGTTGATTATCCAACTATTCAGGTTGTTACTCTCTATCCTGGCGCAAGCCCTGATGTAATGACATCAGCGGTCACTGCACCACTTGAACACCAATTTGGGCAGATGTCTGGGTTAAAACAGATGTCGTCACAAAGCTCGGGCGGTGCATCGGTGATCACACTGATGTTCCAATTAACCTTGCCCTTAGATGTTGCAGAACAAGAGGTACAAGCTGCGATAAATGCGGCGACTAATCTACTACCCTCTGATTTACCTTACCCGCCGATTTACAGCAAAGTAAACCCAGCCGATCCACCAATTTTAACTTTAGCGGTGACTAGCTCAACATTACCGATGACACAGTTGCAAGATATGGTTGAAACCCGTGTTTCGCAAAAAATCTCTCAAGTTAATGGGGTGGGCTTAGTGGCTTTAGCGGGAGGACAACGCCCTGCGGTTAGAGTCAAACTTAATGCTCAAGCAGCCGCATCTTACGGTTTAGATAGCGAGAAAATTCGTGTAGCAATCAATAACGCGAACGTTAACTCAGCGAAAGGAAGCCTTGATGGCCCTACTCGCTCGGTAACATTATCGGCTAATGACCAAATGAAATCATTAGAAGATTATCGCCAACTCATCGTTGCCTATAAAAATGATGCGCCTATTCGCTTATCTGATATCGCAACTATCGAGCAAGCGCCTGAAAATAATCAGTTAGGTGCATGGGCAAATAATGAGCAGGCGATTATTATAAATGTTCAACGTCAACCTGGCGTTAACGTTATTGATACCACTGATAATATTCGTAATTTATTACCAGATTTAGTCTCTAATTTACCTAAATCAGTGAATGTTGAGATCTTAACTGATAGAACCACAACGATCCGCGCGTCAGTTAAAGATGTGCAATTTGAGCTTGGCTTAGCTATCGCCCTTGTGGTGATGGTGATTTACCTCTTTTTACGTAATGGTGTCGCAACCTTAATTCCAAGCATTGCCGTACCACTTTCATTAGTCGGTACATTTGCAGTGATGTATTTCTGCGGTTTTTCTGTCAATAATCTCACCTTAATGGCATTAACGATTGCGACAGGCTTTGTTGTCGATGACGCCATTGTTGTGATTGAAAATATCTCCCGCTACCTTGAGCGTGGTGATAAACCATTAACTGCTGCGCTAAAAGGGGCTGGTGAGATTGGTTTTTACCATTATTTCGCTAACCTTCTCTCTGATTGCCGTACTGATCCCGCTGTTATTTATGGGGGATATTGTTGGCCGGCTATTTAGAGAGTTTGCAATCACCCTTGCGGTTGCCATCTTAATCTCTGCAGTGGTTTCGCTGACATTAACACCAATGATGTGCGCGCGATTACTAAAACCCGAAAATGAAATCAAACACAATCGTTTTGAAATGGCATGTGAACGTTTTTTTGAAAAAATGATTGCTGTTTATGCCGTTTGGCTAAAACGTGTTTTAAACCATCAATGGATAACACTGGGTGTTGCACTCAGCACTTTGGTGTTGACCATCTTACTGTATCTGTTTATTCCTAAAGGCTTTTTCCCGTTGCAAGATAATGGATTATTGCAAGGTACGATTGAAAGCTCACAATCTATTTCTTATCAAGCTATGGTCGAGAAACAGCAACACGTGGTTGATAAACTAATCGAAGATCCCGCGATTGATAACATTGCCAGTTTTGTCGGTATTGATGTCAGTAACGCAACACTAAACACGGGCCGATTACAAATCACATTAAAACCCCTTGATCAACGCGACTCGCGTGTCGATACAATAATCCCTCGTCTACAAGCACGCATCGCCTCTATTTCGGGAGTAACACTCTATCTGCAACCAACTCAAGATTTAACGATTGACACGCAAGTGTCTCGTACTCAGTATCAATTTACACTACAAGCAACATCGTTAGATGAATTGGCTTATTGGGTGCCTAAACTTTCTCAAGCACTAAAAGATAGCCCTGAATTAACGGATATCAGCAGTGATTGGCAAGATAACGGAATGATGGCGTATATCAAGGTAGATAGAGATTCAGCAAGTCGTTTAGGCATTTCAATGAGTGAAATTGATAACGCTCTTTACAATGCTTTTGGTCAGCGCTTAATTTCAACTATCTACACACAAGCCAATCAGTATCGCGTGGTATTAGAACAAGATATTCGCAGTGGTAATGGTTTACAGGCACTTTCAGCGGTACATTTAACCGGTAAAGATGGTGCGATGGTACCATTACTTTCTATCGCTTCTGTAGAACAACGTCTGGCGCCACTTTCGATTAATCATCAAGAACAATTTCCTTCAGCAACATTTTCATTTAATGTCGCTGAACAATCGTCGCTTGAAGAAGCAGTGAAAGCGGTAAAATTGGCTGAAGAGCAGATTTCCATGCCAAAAGATATTACTACACAGTTCCAAGGTGCGACGTTGGCATTTGAAAGTGCGCTTTCTAGCACGTTATGGCTGATTATCGCAGCGATTGTGGCCATGTATATTGTGTTAGGTGTGTTATATGAAAGCTTTATTCACCCCATTACCATTTTATCTACACTGCCAACCGCAGGTGTTGGCGCACTACTTGCATTAATGGCCGCGGGCAACGAGCTTGATATTATTGCCATTATTGGGATCATTTTACTTATCGGGATCGTAAAGAAAAATGCGATCATGATGATAGATTTTGCTCTTGCTGCTGAGCGAGAACAAGGTTTAACACCTTACGAAGCTATTTATCAGGCATGTTTATTACGTTTTCGTCCCATCTTAATGACCACAATGGCCGCCCTTTTAGGGGCTTTACCTTTAATGTTAAGTACGGGTGTGGGTGCAGAATTACGCCAGCCATTAGGGGTTTGTATGGTTGGTGGCTTAATTATGAGCCAAATCTTAACTCTGTTTACTACGCCAGTAATTTATCTACTGTTTGATAAATTATCACTCTATGTAAACCGCAATAAACAGATTGAGAATAACGGCGGGGCTGTATCATGAAGTTCTTTGCCCTCTTTATTCAACGACCTGTAGCAACTACATTGCTCAGTTTGGCGATTTCTCTATGTGGTGCATTAGGGTTTATGTTGCTCCCTGTTGCTCCTTTGCCCCAGGTTGATTATCCCGTTATTAATATTTATGCCTCATTACCCGGAGCATCACCAGAAACCATGGCATCATCAGTGGCAACACCGCTTGAACGCTCTTTAGGGCGAATTGCGGGTATTGATGAGATGACCTCTAGTAGCTCGCTTGGCAGTACCAGCATTACGTTGGTATTCGATTTAAATAAAGATATCAATACAGCAGCGCGAGATGTACAAGCGGCACTAAATGCTTCACAAAGCTTATTACCTTCAGGAATGCCAAGTCGTCCACGTTATTATAAATCGAATCCTTCTGATGCACCGATTATGATCTTAACGTTGACCTCTGATACCCAAAACACAGGGGAGCTTTACGATCTCGCCTCAACAAGGCTGGCACAAAAAATCTCACAAATTGAAGGTGTGAGTGAAGTTTCGGTTGGTGGAGGATCATTACCTGCGATACGTGTTGCTCTCAATCCTGATGCGTTATTTAACCAAAATGTTAGCCTTGATGATGTTAGAAAAGCAATTAACCAAGCGAATGTGCGACGGCCTCAAGGCTTTGTCAATAATGATGAAAATCGTTGGCAAATTCAAACCAATGACGAGCTAAGCAAAGCGGCTGAATATCGCCCAATCATCGTACATTATAATCAAGAGGCTGTTGTGCGTTTAGGCGATGTGGCGCAAGTCACTGATTCGGTACAAAACTCACGCGCAGCAGGGATGAGTGGCGGTGAACCGGCTATTTTGCTGGTTATTCGCCGTGAAGCAGGCGCTAATATTATTGAAACGGTTAACCGCATTCGTGATGAACTCCCTGAATTACGCGAACTTATTCCCGCCAGTGTCGATTTAAAAGTTGCCCAAGATAGAACTCCCACTATCCGTGCTTCATTGGCGGAAGTTGAACGCGCATTAGCTATTGCGGTAGCACTCGTCATTTTAGTGGTGTTCTTATTTTTACGCTCAGGTCGTGCCACGCTTATTCCTGCGGTTGCAGTACCGGTTTCATTAATTGGTACTTTTTCAGCCATGTATCTTTGTGGCTTTAGTTTAAATAATCTTTCATTGATGGCATTAACCGTTGCTACCGGTTTTGTGGTTGATGATGCCATTGTGGTACTCGAAAATATCTCTCGTCATATTGAAAATGGTTTAAAACCTAAAGATGCAGCCTTAAAAGGGGTTGGCGAAGTCGGTTTTACTGTCCTTTCGATGAGTATTTCTCTTGTTGCCGTTTTTATTCCATTACTGTTAATGGATGGTCTTGTTGGACGATTATTTAAAGAATTTGCCATTACATTAACCACAGCAATTGCTATCTCTTTATTTGTTTCTTTAACGCTTACTCCAATGATGTGCGCGCATTTACTTAAAGGAATGAAACCTAAAGCGCAATCGCATTTACGGGGTTTTGGTAAATTACTTTTCCGTGCTCAGCAAGGTTACAGTGTCACATTACAAACCGCACTGCGCCATCGACGCTGGGTTATGACTATTTTCCTTGCGACTTTAGGCTTGAACGCTTACCTGTATATCAGCGCACCTAAAACATTTTTCCCCGACCAAGACACAGGCCGATTAATGGGATTTGTGCGTGCTGACCAAAGTATTTCATTTCAATCAATGAAAGAAAAGATGACCCGTTTTATGCAAGAAATAGATGCAGATAAAGATGTGGATAGCGTAACGGGTTTTACTGGAGGTGGTCGGATTAACAGCGGATTTATGTTTATTTCCCTCAATCCACTGTCAGAACGTACCGATAGTGCTAACCAAGTGATCAATCGCCTACGTGCAAAACTTGCTGATGAGCCCGGCGCTAATCTCTTTTTAATGCCAGTACAAGATGTCAGAGCGGGAGGACGCCAAGCCAATGCCAGTTATCAATTTACCTTACTCGCTGATGATTTAAGTGAGTTGCGCAAATGGGAGCCCATTGTGCGTAAAGCGTTGGGTGAACTGCCTCAGCTTGTAGATGTTAACTCAGATAAAGAGGACAAAGGTGCTGAAATGGCACTGACTTACGATCGTGATACCATGGCGCAACTGGGTATTAATGTCAGTGATGCGAATAACCTGCTTAATAATGCTTTTGGCCAACGTCAGATCTCCACCATTTATGCCCCATTGAATCAATATAAGGTGGTTATGGAAGTGTCTGAACAATATACACAAGACGTTTCTGCATTAGATAAAATGTATGTGATTAATAACCAAGGTGAGCGCATTCCATTATCAGCTTTTGCAAATTGGTATCCCGCGAATGCACCATTAAGTGTTAATCATCAAGGTTTATCCGCAGCCTCGACGATTGCATTTAATATCCCTGAAGGCTACACATTAGCTGATGCTATTGATTCTATTGAACGTACTATGACTGAGCTAGGTGTACCCAATACAGTAAGAGGCACCTTTGCAGGAACTGCACAGATCTTTCAAGAAACGATAAAATCTCAGCTTATCCTTATCTTAGCAGCTATTGTGACGGTGTACTTGGTGTTAGGCGTGTTGTATGAAAGCTATATTCATCCACTCACTATTTTATCTACTCTCCCCTCTGCCGGTGTAGGCGCATTATTAGCGTTACAGCTTTTTGATACTCCCTTTAGTCTGATTGCGCTTATCGGCATTATGTTGCTGATTGGTATTGTGAAGAAAAACGCCATTATTATGGTGGATTTTGCGATCACCGCACAACGTGAAGGCAAATTGTCGGCCAAAGAGGCTATTATTCAAGCCAGTCTATTACGTTTTCGTCCCATTATTATGACAACCCTCGCTGCATTATTTGGTGCATTGCCATTAATGCTAGGAAGTGGAGATGGCGCAGAATTAAGACAGCCTTTGGGAATTACAATCGTAGGCGGGTTATTAATGAGCCAACTCTTAACACTTTATACGACCCCTGTTATTTATCTATTTTTTGATGGGCTGCGTGAACGTTGGCAACAACGACGTATCAGCAAGAAAGAGGCTAAAGCATGAAACTGAGAAGTAAGTTGTTCTTGGTCGTTTTCGCCACCTGTATGGTTGTCGTTCTTGCAATGCATATTGGTATTCGAGGTAGCTTTCAACAAGGATTTATTGGCTATATCAAGAAAAACAGTGAACAGCGTGCGACTCTTTTAGCAGAAGCTTTGACAGATCAATATGCTTTGACTGGTGATTGGCGTTTTCTCAATAGAGATGATCGTTCTCTTTATCAAATATTACGCAGTATTGACCAAATAAGCCAAAGTAGTGAGGGGCCCCCACCAAGAGGCTGGCGAACACAATTTTGGATTGTTGATAAAGACATGAAGC